>NZ_NEJU01000017.1:0-125495 GCF_002113295.1 Pseudomonas sp. B10(2017) | reverse complement strand
CAAAAAGTAACCAAAAAACGCTGCGCTCCCATCATCCGGCCCCTACGCTGCGCTCCGGGGTTCCCTCGCGCCGGTCTTGCTCCCGGGAGTACGCGCTGCAGGCCCCATCCATGGGGCCTCAGCGCTTGACGGGCATCCATGCCCGTCACCTCCCTCCGCAAAACCTCTGCTCGGCCTCCTGAAGTCGCGAAGATCAAGATCAAGATCAAGATCAAGATCAAGATCAAGATCAAGAACAAGAACAAGAGCAAGAGCAAGAGCAAGAGCAAGAGCAGGGCGCGTCTTCACAGGCGGTGCTTGGTCCACGTCGCGCGATGCGCGACAATAGCGATCATTTGCGGAGTCCCCCATGACTGATTTCACCCCCGACGCCATCCTCGACGCCACCGGCCTGAACTGCCCGGAACCGGTGATGATGCTGCACCAGCACGTGCGTAACCTGGCCGCTGGCGGCCTGCTCAAGGTCATCGCCACCGACCCCTCGACCCGCCGCGACATCCCCAAGTTCTGCAACTTCCTCGGCCACGAACTGCTGCAGCAGCAGGAAGACGCCGGTACCTTCCTGTACTGGATCCGCAAGAAAGCCGACTGAGCCGCTCTGGAACACACCCGGCGTTGCGCCTACACTGCGTTCCCCAGACAGGAGAGCGCCATGCTGATAGTTGCCGACGAGAACATCCCGCTGCTCGATGCCTTCTTCCAGGGGTTCGGCGAAATCCGCCGTTACCCCGGCCGAAGCCTCGATGCCGCCAGCGTAAAGGACGCCGACATCCTGCTGGTGCGCTCGGTGACCAAGGTCGACCGCCAGTTGCTCGAAGGCAGCCGCGTGCGCTTTGTCGGTACCTGCACCATTGGCACCGACCACCTCGACCTGAACTACTTTGCCGAGGCTGGCATCCACTGGAGCAGCGCACCTGGCTGCAATGCCCGCGGCGTGGTCGATTATGTGCTGGGCAGCCTGCTGACCCTGGCCGAACTGGATGGCGTGGCACTGCCCGAGCGCGTGTATGGTGTGGTGGGTGCGGGTGAGGTAGGTGGCCGCCTGGTGCGGGTGCTGCACGGCCTGGGCTGGAAGGTACTGGTATGTGACCCGCTGCGCCAGGCCGCCGAGGGCGGTGACTACGTCAGCCTCGAGACCATCCTGCAACAGTGCGATGTGATCAGCCTGCACACCCCCTTGCAGCGTGGCGGCGAGCACCCGACCTGGCACCTGCTGGGCCAGGCGCAGCTGGCGCAGTTGCGCCCCGGTGCCTGGCTGGTCAATGCCAGCCGTGGCCCGGTGGTGGACAACGCCGCCCTGCGCGAACTGCTGCTGGACCGCAAAGACCTGCATGCGGTGCTGGATGTGTGGGAGGGGGAGCCGCAGGTCGACCTGCAACTGGCCGACCTGTGTACGCTGGCTTCGCCGCACATTGCCGGCTACAGCCTCGACGGCCGCCAGCGTGGTACGGCGCAGATCTACCAGGCGCTGTGCCGCTTCCTCGGTGTGGATGAACAGGTGCAACTGGCCGACCTGCTGCCCCGGCCGCCGCTGGCGCAGATCGAGCTGGATGCCAGCACCGACCCGGCCTGGGCCTTGGCCACCCTGTGCCGTGCGGTATACGACCCACGTCGCGACGATGCCGATTTCCGCCGCAGCCTCAGCGACGACCCGCAGCAGCAGCGTGCAGCGTTCGACCAGTTGCGCAAGCAGTACCCGCCACGGCGCGAGATAGAGGGGCTGATGGTGCGCTTGCGCGGGGAGTCGCCGCAGTTGGCGCAGCTGGTAAGTGCCTTGGGTGGGGTGTTGGTCTGACAGCCTTTTGAAAGCTGTACCGGCCTCTTCGCGGGTAAACCCGCTCCCACAGGAGCCCGCTGACCTCAAGGCTTGTGTTGTCTCTGTTGGAGCGGGTTTACCCGCGAAAGGGCCGGTACAGGATTCAGGCAAATAAAAACCCGGCGCAAGCGCCGGGTTGCAAGAATTCGCCGATCAACCTTTGCGTACGCGCTCGACCCGGCTTTCTTCCAGGGCCTTGCATGCCTGCTGGATCATCTGCTCGGTGATCGGTACTTCGCGCCCCTGGGCATCGATGATCGAACCGCACACCTGCGGCTGAGGGGGATTCCGGGGCTTCTGGTTGTCGCTGCCATGCTGCAAGCTCATGTATTGTCTCCTCATCAGGTTCAAGCGCAGGTTAACCCTGTGCCGTGACTGGCCTGTGACAGTACCTGCAGGGTCACGGCAGGCACAGTCCAACAGAAACGGCAGTAAAGCTCCATAGCCTGGTTAGACCGATAGGCTATAGCAACCCTGCAAGGGTTCCACAGGCGTGGATGAGTGGTAGGCTGCGGTTTCCCCGCCAATGTAGTCTGCGCCATGCCCGAATCGGTTTCCCCGCGCCAACGCCGCGCCCTGCGCCTGGGTTGGCAGTTTGTCCGTCCGTACCGTCGCCAGGTGCTGCTGGCCTTGCTGGCCCTGGTAGTCACCGCCGCCATCACCCTGTCCATGGGCCAGGGCATCCGCCTGCTGGTGGACCAGGGCTTCATGACCCGCTCCGCGCATCAGCTCAACCAGACCATTGGCCTGTTCCTGCTGTTGGTGGTGGCCCTGGCGGTGGGTACCTTCAGCCGCTTCTACCTGGTGTCGTGGATCGGCGAGCGCTGCGTGGCCGATATCCGTCGGGCCGTGTTCGACCACCTGATCGGCCTGCATCCCGGGTTTTTCGAAGACAACCGCAGCTCCGAGATCCAGTCGCGGCTGACCGCCGACACCACCTTGCTGCAATCGGTAATCGGCTCTTCGCTGTCGATGTTCCTGCGCAACGCGCTGATGGTCATCGGTGGCGTGGTGTTGCTGTTCATCACCAACCCCAAGCTCACCAGCATCGTGGTGGTGGCCCTGCCACTGGTGCTGGCACCGATCCTGCTGTTCGGCCGCCGCGTACGCAGCCTGTCGCGGCAAAGCCAGGACCGGGTGGCGGATGTGGGTAGCTATGTGGCCGAGACCCTCGGACAGATCAAGACCGTGCAGGCCTACAACCACCAGGCGCATGACCGCCAGCTGTTCGCCGGTACGGTCGAAGCGGCGTTTGCCGTGGCCCGGCAGCGGATTGCCCAGCGTGCCTGGCTTATCACCTTGGTGATCGTGCTGGTTCTTGGAGCGGTGGGGGTAATGTTGTGGGTTGGCGGCATGGACGTGATCGCCGGGCGTATTTCTGCGGGCGAACTGGCCGCCTTCGTGTTCTACAGCCTGATCGTCGGTAGCGCCTTCGGCACCCTCAGCGAGGTGATCGGCGAGTTGCAGCGGGCGGCGGGTGCCGCCGAGCGCATTGCCGAACTGTTGGCGGCGCGCAGTGCGATCCTGCCGCCCGCCATGGCGCAGGTGCTGCCGCAGCAGCGGGCCAGTGGGCGTATCGAGCTGCAGCAGTTGGTGTTCGCCTACCCATCACGGCCCTCGGTGGCGGCTGTCGATGGCCTGAGCCTGGCCATCGAGCCGGGGCAGACCGTGGCGCTGGTGGGCCCGTCGGGGGCGGGCAAGTCGACCCTGTTCGATTTGTTGCTGCGCTTCTACGATCCCCAGCAGGGGCGCATCCTGCTTGATGGCCGGGCGATCACCGAGCTCGACCCCGATCACCTGCGCCATCAGTTCGCCCTGGTAGCACAGAACCCTTCGCTGTTTCGCGGCACGGTCGAGGCCAACATCCGCTATGGCCGGCCCGAGGCGACCCTGGCCGAGGTCGAGGCAGCGGCCCGAGGTGCTCATGCCGATGCATTCATCCGGCAATTGCCGCAGGGCTACCAGACACCGCTGGGCGAGGGCGGCATCGGCCTGTCTGGCGGTCAGCGGCAGCGCCTGGCCATTGCCCGTGCGTTGCTGGTCGATGCGCCGATCCTGTTGCTGGACGAAGCCACCAGCGCACTCGACGCGCAAAGCGAACACCTGATCCAGCAGGCGCTGCCCAGCCTGATGGCCGGGCGCACCACCCTGGTGATCGCCCATCGGCTGGCTACGGTCCAGCATGCCGACCGTATCGCGGTCATCGACAAGGGCCGGCTGGTGGCGGTGGGGACGCACCGCCAGTTGATCGAAGAGAGCCCACTGTATGCCCGGCTGGCGGCCCTGCAGTTCACCACGGGTTAGCTTGTCGTGGCTCTGTAACATTTCTGTAGTAATTGCCTGAGAGTATCTAGCTCAACTGTTGCGTAAGTGCTCGACCTGGCTGCCATTGCTTGATGGCAGCCTTTTTTTGGCCTGCCAGCAACCGGGCTGCGTTGCACCTTGTTGCCAGCTTGCGCGGCCCTACGGTCTTCCTCCTGCTTTCCGAGATCCAAGATGTTGCGTAAATCCCTCAGAGTGCAAATTCTCTCCCTGCTCGGCGGCAGTCTGGTGGCGATGTTGCTGATCGCCCTGGTGTGCTTCCAGTTCCTTTCCTCCAGCGTGCGCGGCTACGCCGAGCTGGTTGACGGGCCGCTGCGGGCCTCGCAACTGATTGACGAAGCCAACCTGCAGTTCAAGATTCAGGTGCAGGAATGGAAGAACGTGCTGCTGCGCGGGCGCCAGCCGGCTGACATGGACAAGTACTGGCAGCAGTTCCAGGCTCGCGAGCAGCAGGTGCAGAAACTGCTCGGACAATTGATCGACAGCAGCGACGCCAGGCTGAAGGCGCCGTTGCAGCAGCTGCGTGACAGCCACCGGCAGCTGGGCCAAGCCTATGCGCAGGGTCGCCAGGCATTCCTGGCGGCGGGCGGCGACCCTGTGGCAGGCGACCAGGCGGTCAAGGGCGTGGACCGCGCCGCCAGCGAGCAGATGAGCGAACTGGTCGAGCAATTGCGTGCCGAGGCCCTTCAGCACGCCGCCAGCCTCAGTGCTGGCGCCGAGCGCACGGTATGGGTGGGCCTGCTGGTGATGCTGGTCTCGGCCGTGCTGGTGGGGCTGCTCAGTCTGTGGTTGGTCAACCGCAGCCTGGTCGAGCCGATCCGCCAGTTGATCGACTATGTCGCGCAGCTTAGCCAGGGCCGCTTTGCCGCCCGGGTAGACAGCCGCCGCGAGGACGAACTGGGCCGCCTGGCGCGGGCCGCCAATACCCTGCGCGACTTCCTTGCCGACACGGTCGGCCGGCTGCAGGACAACGCCCAGGAACTGGAAGGCGCCAGTGGCCAGTTGCGCAGCATCGCCGGCGACATGGCCCGTGGTACCCACGACCAGTTCCAGCGCACCGACCAGGTGGCCACGGCCATGCACGAGATGTCCGCCACCGCCCAGGAAGTCGCCCGCCACGCCGCCGAGGCCGCCCGCGCGGCGGACGATGCCGACCACAGTGCCCAGGCGGGCGAGCAGGTGATGCAGCAGACCATCGACATCATCGGCGCGGTCAACCGCGAAATTGCCGGTACGGCGGCGGTGATACGCGACCTGGAGCATTACAGCACGCGCATTGGCAAAGTCCTCGAGGTGATCCGCGGTATTGCCGAGCAGACCAACCTGCTGGCGCTCAACGCGGCCATCGAAGCGGCCCGTGCCGGCGAGGCCGGGCGAGGTTTTGCGGTAGTCGCCGATGAAGTGCGCAGCCTGGCCCAGCGGACGGCGGCGTCGATCGCCGAGATCCACCAGATCATCGAGGCGGTGCAATCGGGGGCGGTGGAGGCGGTCAAGGCCATCGAAAGCGGCCAGCAGCGCAGCGAGGAGGGTGCCGAGCAGGTGCAGCAAGCCGGGCAGATGCTGCAGCGTATCACCTTGGCAGTGGAAGCGATCCGCGACATGAACCGGCAGATCGCTACCGCGGCCGAAGAGCAGACCAGCGTGGCCGAGGACATCTCCTGCAACCTGATCGAAATCACCCGCATCGCCACGGCTAACCAGCAGGCCGTACAACATACCGAGCAGGCGGGGCAGCGCTTGCATGGGTTGTCCGGGCAACTGGGCGAAGTCACCTCCCGCCTGAG
This sequence comes from Pseudomonas sp. B10(2017), assembly GCF_002113295.1. NCBI lineage: Bacteria > Pseudomonadati > Pseudomonadota > Gammaproteobacteria > Pseudomonadales > Pseudomonadaceae > Pseudomonas > Pseudomonas sp. B10(2017). Next base: position 119,573 of record NZ_NEJU01000017.1, on the reverse strand, counting down.
CGCCTGATTTCAAAGGGCCGCTGCGCAGCCCATCGCCGGCAAGCCAGCTCCCACCGCGGCTGTGCAGGCCTGCTCTTTGTGGGAGCTGGCTTGCCGGCGATGGGGCGCGTAGCGGCCCCAGGGGGAAACCCGCCATCTGACAGGGGCAAACTCTTCCCCACTGGCGGATTGTCGCCATGCGACCCGTCGCCCACCCCCTGTATTCACTGCTCCAGACTCAGTTGGCACGTTCCCTGCTCAAGGCGGCGCGCGTGTACACAACAACTGGATAACATCAATGAAGAAATTCCTGCTGACGTTCCTCTGCCTGGGCGTCATCGGCTGCTCCAAACCCGCGGAACCGGAAAAGACCGTCGACGTGCTGCTGATCGGCGGTGGCATCATGAGTGCCAGCCTGGGCACCTACCTCACCGAGCTGGAGCCTTCCTGGAAGGTCGACATCTACGAGCGCCTGGACCAGGTGGCCGAAGAAAGCTCCAACGCCTGGAACAACGCCGGTACCGGTCACTCCGCGTTCTGCGAGCTGAACTACACCAGCGTCGGCAAAGACGGCAGCATCGACATCAGCAAGGCTGTCGGGGTCAACGAGCAGTTCGAGGTGTCCAAGCAATTCTGGGCCTACCAGGTCGAGCAGGGTGTGCTGAGCAACCCGAAGTCGTTCATCAACAACGTGCCACACATGAGCTTTGTCTGGGGCGACGACAACGTTGCCTTCCTGCACAAGCGCGTCGACGCCCTGCAGCACAGCTCGCTGTTCCGCGGCATGGAAATCTCCGAAGACCACGAGCAGATCCGCAAGTGGGCACCGCTGGTGATGGAAGGCCGTGACCCGGGGCAGAAGGTCGCCGCCACGCGCATGGCCATTGGCACCGACGTGAACTTTGGCGAAATCACCCGCCAGCTGTTCGCCGCGATGACCCGCAACCCCAATGTGTCGCTGAACCTGCGCCATGAAGTGCGCGACATCGTGCGCAACGACGATGGTACCTGGCATGTGCGGGTGGCCGACCTGGCCAACGGCGGCGAGGAAAAGGCCGTCAACGCCCGTTTCGTGTTCATTGGTGCTGGTGGTGGCGCGCTGAAGCTGCTGCAGAAGTCGGGCATCCCCGAAGCCGAAGGCTATGCCGGCTTCCCGGTCGGCGGCCAGTTCCTGATGACCGACAACCCAGACCTGGTCGCCCGCCACCAGGCCAAGCTGTACGGCAAGGCCTCGGTCGGCGCGCCGCCGATGTCGGTACCGCACCTGGACACGCGGATGATCGATGGCAAGCAGGTGCTGCTGTTCGGTCCGTTCGCCACCTTCTCCACCAAGTACCTCAAGCACGGCTCGCTGCTGGACATGTTCGCCTCGCTGAACAGCCACAACGTACTGCCGATGGTCAATGCCGGTATCGACAACATCGACCTCAGCACTTATCTGATGGGGCAGTTGATGCTCAGTTTCGATGACCGCATGAACGCGTTGCGCGAGTACTTCCCCAACGCCAAGAACGAAGACTGGAAGCTGCTGCAGGCCGGCCAGCGGGTTCAGGTGATCAAGAAGGACCCGGTACTGGGCGGTGTGCTGCAATTCGGTACAGAAGTGGTGGCGGCCCAGGACGGCAGCATCGCTGCGTTGCTGGGGGCATCGCCGGGCGCCTCGACCGCGGCGCCGATCATGCTGACCGTGCTGGAAAAGACCTTCAAGGTCCGTATCCAGTCGCCAGCCTGGCAGGCCAGGCTCAAGGAAATCGTGCCGAGCTATGGCCAGAAGCTGAACAACAACCTGGCGCTGACCAACCAGACCCGGGCATGGAGCAGCGAGCGCCTGCAGTTGCTGTATGTGCCGGTGGAGGCCGAGCAAGCGTTATGACCGCTTGATGCAGCCCTTTGTAGGAGCGGGCTTGTGTCGTGAGAGGGCTGCGAAGCAGCCCCGGCGATATGTGCAGCGATGCCGGGATCTGGGGCCGCTTTGCGGCCCATCGCGACACAACGCCGCTCCTACAGGGACTTTTCGATGCACAACAAAAAGCCCGCACGAGGCGGGCTTTTTGACGAGGATTTGGTCGGAGAGACAGGATTCGAACCTGCGGCCTTCTCGTCCCGAACGAGACGCGCTACCTGGCTGCGCTACACTCCGATGAAGGAAATCCTACTGCATACTTTTTTTGCACGCAAGCCCTTGTTGTTAAAAGGGCCTTTGCAAAAAACAGGCTGCGATCAGAGCTCTTTGACGGTGCGGATCTGGTCCTTGTTCAGGCGCGTGCGCTTGCCGTCCAGCTGCTCGAATTCGTAGAAACCGGAGTCTTCATCGAACTTCGGTGTGTCGGTGGCCTGGATTTCGCGACCGTCGTTCAGGGTAATGACGGTTGGCGATGCGCAGCCAGCGAGGGCGCCCAGGCCCAAGGCGAGCAGAAAGGCGGGTAGGGTCCGTTGAATCATCGTGTTTCTCCAGTGCGATGGTGCTAGATGACATTAAGACGCAGGGCGTCCACGCAAGTTCCGTCTACAGTGCAGCATAGCGGCAAACTTGTGGCATTGATCGAGAGCAAGGGCCACGGGCGTCACGCTGTGATGGGCGCGTGCTGTGTTATAACTGCGGCCATCCCATGTTCTTGTGACGGACCCCCATGAAAGCCAAGGCAGATACCCCATTCGTGCCGCTGAACATCGCCGTGCTCACGGTCAGCGACACCCGCACCTTCGACACCGATACTTCCGGCCAGCTGTTCGTCGACCGGCTGAGCGCGGCCGGTCATCGCCTGGCCGAGCGCGTGCTGCTGAAAGACGACTTGTACAAGATTCGCGCGCAGGTCGCTACCTGGATCGCCGATGACAGCGTGCAGGTGGTGCTGATCACCGGTGGCACCGGCTTTACCGGCCGCGACAGCACCCCCGAGGCCGTGGCCTGCCTGCTGGACAAGCAGGTAGAAGGCTTTGGTGAGCTGTTCCGGCAGATTTCCGTGGCCGACATCGGCACCTCCACGGTGCAGTCGCGGGCCCTGGCCGGGCTGGCCAACGGTACCCTGGTGTGCTGCCTGCCGGGTTCGACCAACGCGGTGCGCACCGGTTGGGACGGCATCCTCGCCGAGCAGCTGGATGCCCGCCATCGCCCGTGCAACTTCGTGCCGCACCTGAAGCAGGCAGCGGCCTGCGACAGCCGTGGTTGAGGTGCCCCAGGCCCGGCCGCTGATGCCGGTGGAACAGGCCCTGGAGCAGCTGCTGGCATTGGCCGAAGCGGCACCGATCCGCGAAACCGAGAACCTGCCGCTGGCCGAAGCCGAGGGCCGTGTGCTGGCCACCGACCTGGTGGCCTCGCTCGACCTGCCACCGTGGCCGAACAGCGCCATGGACGGTTATGCCTTGCGTCTGGCCGACTGGCAGGGCAAACCCCTGCCGGTCAGCCAGCGGATTTTCGCCGGCCATGCGCCGCAGCCGCTGCAACCGGGCACCTGTGCGCGTATCTTCACCGGGGCGCCGCTGCCCGAAGGCGCCGACTGCGTCGAGATGCAGGAAAACACCCAAGTGGCGGAGGATGGCCGGGTACGCTTTCTTGAAGCGCTGAAGATCGGGCAGAACATTCGTCCCCAGGGCCAGGAAACCCGCAAGGGCGAACAGGTGATGAGCGCCGGCACCCGGCTTGGGCCGATCGAGCTGGGCCTGGCCGCGACCCTGGGCCACGGCCGGCTGGACGTGGTGCGCAAGGTGCGGGTGGCGGTGCTGTCCACCGGTGACGAACTGGTCGAACCCGGCCTGCCGCTGGGGCCGGGGCAGATCTACAACAGTAATCGCCGGCTGCTGGTCAGCTGGTTGCAGCGGCTGGGCTGCTACGTGGTCGATGCGGGCATCCTGCCGGATGACCTGGCACGCACCCGCAGCTGCCTGGCCGAGCTGGGCGATGTCGACCTGATCCTGTCCACCGGCGGTGTCTCGGTGGGGGAGGCCGACTACCTCGGCGCCGCCCTGCGCGAAGCCGGCGAGCTGGCCTTGTGGAAGCTGGCGATCAAACCGGGCAAGCCGCTGACCTTCGGCCACTTCCAGGGTGTGCCGGTAATCGGGCTGCCGGGTAACCCGGCCTCGACCCTGGTCACCTTCGGCCTGCTGACCCGGCCCTACCTGTTGCGGCGTCAGGGTGTGACCGATGTCACGCCGCTGCGCTTCGACATGCCGGCCGGCTTTGACTGGCCCAAGGCCGGCACGCGCCGCGAATACCTGCGCGCCCGTATCGAACAGGGCCAGGTGCGCATCTACAAGAACCAGAGCTCTGGCGTGCTGCGCAGTGCGGCCTGGGCCGAGGGGTTGGTGGAGGTGCGCGAAGGCAGTACGCCGAAGCGGGGGGACAGCGTGCCGTTCATTCCCTTCAGCGAACTACTTGGCTGAGCGGCCCAGCAAGGCACTGCCCAGTGGCGCCGCCTCGACCGGTGCCGCCTGGGCCAGGCGCATGTGCACGTTCTCCAGTTGCTGGGCGGCCACGCTCCAGTCATGTCGCTGGCGGGCGAACTGGCGCCCGGCAGCGCTCAACTGGCTCATGCGCCAAGGCTGGTTGAGCAACTGGGTGATCAGCAGGGCAAGCTGGTCGCCATCCTCACTGCCCAGGTAGTGCTCACCGTTGTTCGCGGTCAGGCCTGAAACGCCTTTGCCGGTGGTGATCACCGGTAAGCCCGCGGCCATCGCTTCGAGGATCTTCACCTTGGAGCCACCGGCATAGCGCAGCGGTGCGAAGAACAGCGCCGAACGCCGCTGCAGCTCACGCAAGTCGGGGCGGTAGCCGAACCATTCGATGCGCGGGTCGTTCCAGTGCAGTTTCCAGCTGGCGGGCATGGCATGCCCGGCAATCGCCAGGCGCACCGCCGGGTTGCTCATCCAGACCTGCGGCATGATGTCTTCCAGCGCCCATTCGATGGCCTCCAGGTTCGCGCCATACTCGAAGTTGCCAACGAACAGCAAGCGCTGGCTGTGCAGCGCAGGTTGCACGTGCTGGTAGAAATCACAATCCACGCCATTGACCACCACGTTCACCGGGCGTCCACTGATCTGCGCGATCAGCTCGGCATCGTGGGTGCTGACAACCACCAGTTCGGTTGGTTGGCGCAATACTCGCTGTTCCCAGCGTCGATAGCGCCAGCGGTCGAAGGCGTTGAGCGGGCGCAGCCATAGCGGCAGGCGATCGTGGCTGGCGCCACCCATAACCGATTCCAGGGTGTGTTCGCTGAGCATGTACGGCAGTCCGCGTGCCTGCAAGGCCTTTTCGAAGGGTTGAAAACTGTAGCTGTGCTCGATCTGGATCACATCCCAGGGTTCGTCAAGCAATTGCTCGAAGCGGTGCCGCAGGCAAGGAGCCAGGCCATTGATGATTGCCCGCATGGGGTAGGCGATGATTGGCGAGGCCAGCAGGTTGAGCGGGCTGTGCAGGGGGCGACGGGGCAGCACGATCAGGCGCTCGAGCAGCGGTTCCAGGGCCTCGCGGGCGGCATCGCCCAGCGGGATCTTCGATTGCACCAGCAGGGTAATCCGGTGACCCCGCTGTGCCAGGGCGCGTATCAGGTGGTATTGCCGTGTCTTGCTGCCGCTGGTGGTCGGCCAGGGTAGGTACGGCAGTGTCCAGAGAATGCGCATGACCCGAAATCCTCGCTAAAGGCTGCGGATAGCAAGACGCGCCCTTGGGCAGCAGTGGTAGAACCACTGCCGGGGGCGCGTCCGTGGCAATAAAGTGTATCTGCTGAGCATAGCCGGGCATTGCCAGGCGTGGGGAAAAGACTGGCCGCTCCCACAAAATCGACCGCGTTGGCCTGCTATTTTTTGGGATGCATGCAACGATCCGCGGTTGCGAAGGGTCGAGATCTGGGTTGATCACTTCACGGAGGCGCACACATGCAAGGGCGCAAGGCAATGCTGATCCTGCATGGCAAGCAGGCCATGAACGAAGACGTGCGCAGCGCCGTGCATGGCTTGCGCGATAGTGGCTGGGTACTGGATGTGCGGGTCACCTGGGAGGCCGGTGACGCCCAGCGCCTGGTCACCGAGGCGCTGGCTGCCGGCTACGGCCATATCGTCGCCGGAGGTGGGGATGGCACGCTGCGTGATGTCGCCGAGGCCATGGGGCTTGCAGGTACTCAGGCCAGCCTGGCGTTGTTGCCGCTGGGTACGGCCAACGATTTTGCCAAGGCCGCCGGCATACCCCTGGAGCCTGCCACTGCACTGGCCTTGCTGAACATACCCGCGCGGCCAATAGACCTGGGCCAGGCCGGTGACCAGTTGTTCCTCAACATGGCCACGGGCGGTTTTGGCAGCCAGGTCACGGCGAATACCTCCGAAGACCTGAAGAAAGTGCTGGGCGCTGCCGCCTACCTGTTCACTGGCTTGTCGCGTTTCAGCGAACTGCAGGCAGCCTCTGTAGAGCTGCGAGGGCCGGGTTTCGACTGGCAGGGTGACCTGCTGGCGCTGGGGATCGGCAACGGTCGTCAGGCCGGGGGTGGGCAAGTGCTGTGCCCTGAGGCCCTGGTGGATGATGGCTTGCTCGATATCGCCATCCTGCCGGCACCTCAGGAGATGGTCGGGGCGCTGCGTGAACTGTTGGCTGGCAACGGGTTGTTGGTCAGGGCCAGGTTGCCCTGGGTCGAGATCAAGTGCTCGCAAGGGTTGGACATCAACCTGGATGGCGAGCCGGTGCAGGCCGACAAGTTGCGCTTCAAGGCCAGGCCCGCTGCGCTGCGCCTGCACTTGCCAGAGGGGTCGCCGTTGCTCAGTCGTCCAGGCTGATGATTTTCTCGCGCACTGCGAACAGCACCAGGCCGGCCACATCATGGATCTGCAGGCGTTTCATGATTTGCGAGCGGTGGGTTTCCACGGTCTTGATCGACAGGCCCAGCCCGGTTGCGATTTCTCGCGTGGACTTGCCACGCACGATCAGGCGCAGGATCTCCAGCTGTCGCGCCGTGAGGTTATGCCGCTCGCCTGCGGGTTGCTTGCCCTGCCTGGTGTGCAGAAGCGCCTGGTTGATGACCGTATGGGCGATGGCCGGGCTGAGGTAGCGCTCGCCATTGCGCACCGCGGTAAGGGCCTGTTCCAGTTCGGTGGCGCTGGTGTCCTTGAGCAAGTAGCCGTGTGCGCCGCTTTCCAGGGCCCGCATGATCAGGTCCGGGTCGGTGTGCATCGACAGGATCAGCACCTTGCAGGTGCTGCCGCTGGCGCGCAGTTGGGTGAGGGCGTCCAGCCCGCTGGTGGAGCGCATGGAGATGTCCAGCAGGACAATGTCCGGTGCCAGCGTACGCACCTGTTCGAGCAACTGGCTGCCATCGTCGGCTTCACCGATCACATCATAGCCAGGGATGTCGCAGACCAGTGCGCGCACCCCCGCGCGGATCAGCGAGTGGTCGTCTACCAGCAGCAGCCTACAGGTCATGGGTTGCAGTACTCCTGGCGCGTTCCTGGGTGCGCGGTGGCCATGGGAACATCGCCTCGATGTGCGTGCCCAGGCCAAGCTGGCTGGTGATGTCCAGGCTGCCCTGCAGCGCGGTTACCCGCTCCTGCATGCCGGCCAAGCCCCGCTGGCCTGCTTCGGCCGGTTGCCTGGCTGGCACGAAACCGCGTCCATCGTCGTGGATCGACAACGCCAACCCCTCAGGCGTGCGCTGCAGGCGGACGACAAGGTTGCGAGCCTGGGCGTGGCGCAGCATGTTGGTCACGGCTTCCTGGGTGATGCGGAAAACCGCCATGGCCACGGCCTCGTCGATGCCGCCCAGGCGCTGGTTGCACGCCAGGCTCCAGTGCACGCCGCTGTTGCCCAGGGTACGCACCAGGTGTGCGCGCAGGCTGGCTTCCAGGCCCAGGCTGGCCAACTGCCGAGGGTTGAGCAGGGCGGAGACATCGCGCACGTTGCCCAGGGTGTCGTCCAGCGTGCTGCGCAGCGCGTCGCAGTGGCCTTGCAGGTCATCGGGCATGCGCTTTTGCAGCCACTGCAACTGCAATTTGGCGGCGGTGAGCAACTGGCCGATGTCATCGTGCAATTCCCGGCTCAGATGCTGGCGCTCGTCTTCCTGGACCTTGAGCATGCGCTCGGCCAACTCCGCCGGGCGCAGGTTGATCGACTTGGCGCCCATGGCCAGGTGCACCACAGCGCCCAGCGTGGCGGCCAACTGCAGCAGCAGCAGGCTGGTCGGGATCGCCTGGTCGGCCAGGTACAGCGACAGGTTGGCGACCAGCGAGGCCATGCACAGCCCGACCGTCGTCCAGCGCAGCAGGGTTGTGCGGGAGCAGCACTGCAAAGAAGTCTTCAAGCGTGGGGACATAGGTAGGGAAGCCACTGAAGTATTGCTGATGGAGGCCTTGCACAATCCATGTCAGAGGCTTTGGAGCAGTACTTTCTATTTTCTTTCGAACACGTGATCCTGCGACCTTGCTGCAGGTTGCAAACGTTTGTGGGGGCGCATGTTACCACTTCGCAGTGCATTGGTCGCGGTCGGGTAAAGGTATGAAACGCCGGCGGGGCGGGCGCGGGAGAGTAGCAAAGTGCCACTTGGCTTTATTGTGCACCAGGCACTTGCCATGGAGCTTGCGCGCTGTTGATTCAACTTGGCCACCGGCAACCTGGAAACTTTCGAGAACTTTCCAAGTTCGACCTGGGTGGGCCTGAATAAACGTGCCCAGCTGCATTTCAAACCAGTTCAATAGGTGGCAGATGAGCGGCCGGAGTGCGTGCTGCCTGCCGTCTCGCTATGCGGGTGGATGCACACGCTGCCTTGCTCGTTACAAGGCGTGCAGGGTAGTGCAAACGGTTGCTGCACGGCCTTGGCCAGTTCACCCAGCAGCACCAGCTGTTCACCGATGTCCAGGTTGAGCCGCCCGGTGCAAGGGTCGACCAGTTCCAGCTGCCAGGCCAGCAGGGTCAGGCAGGCCCCTACCGCGGGCAAAGCTTCGCGCTGCAGGCAACCGCCCTGGCAGGCCGGGGCCAGCAACTGCTGCAGAGCGGTGGTGTAATGGGCGACTTCGCGCAGGCCAAGGTGTGCGGCCTGTCGAGCGAGGTTGTCGAGGGCGTTGTCCAGGCAGCGGCAGGCATCCGGGTCGTTGTCGATCAATTCCAGATGCTGCAGGCATTCCTGGGCCTGGGTCAGCAGTACCTGGGCATCCAGCAGGAACCCCTGCAGGGCGTTATCGAACGGCAAGGCGCTGTCCATCATGAAGCCCCCGCGCGTGGGGTAGGCGCAAGGGACGGGCACGCCAATACGATAGCTAGCAAAAGCCTGACTCCATTCATGCAATGAGAATGGCGTCACATTAATGGCTAAAGGATATCGCGAACATCAGGTTGCGCCCGATTGTGGCTAAGGGTTTCCCTGATAAGGGCCTCAGGTGGGGAACTTTTGCCGTCCCGCTGAATCATTCGCGCTTCCCGCAGTAAAGCATGATGGTAATGTGATATCAATTGCCTTCACGGCATTTTCCCGCAAGGGTCAAGGTGTGCGTGAAGCCGCCGATACAGGGTGGATGATTTCACTTTTTCCGACTCAAGCCTGGGGGCTTTCCAATGGCTGGCATTCTCGACACGGTAGACCAACGCACGCAACTGGTGGGTGAGAACCGCCTGGAAATCCTGATGTTTCGCCTGGCCGGCCGCCAGCTGTTCGCAATCAACGTGTTCAAGGTGCAGGAAGTGCTGCAACTGCCCAAGCTGACCCTGATGCCCCAGCGCCATGCTTTCGTCTGCGGTGTGGTCAACCTGCGCGGCCAGACCCTGCCGGTGATCGACCTGTCCCAGGCGATCGGCATGCGCCCGCTGCAGCCGGGGCCGGACAGCACCATCATCGTCACCGAATACAACCGCTCGGTGCAGGCCTTCCTGGTGGGCGGTGTCGACCGCATCGTCAACATGAACTGGGAAGCGATCATGCCGCCGCCATCCAGCGCCGGACGCCAGCATTATCTGACCGCCATCACCAAGGTCGATGACAAGCTGGTGGAAGTGATCGACGTGGAGAAGGTGCTGGCCGAGATTGTGCCGTACAACGCCCGGGTTTCCGGCGACAAGCTCGCCGACCCGGTGCTGGCCCGGGCTCGCGGCCGCGAAGTGCTGCTGGTGGACGACTCCAGCGTGGCCCTGGCGCAATTGCGCGACACCCTGTCCCAGTTGGGCGTGAAGTTGCACGTGGCCAGTGATGGCCTGAAGGCGCTGCGCATGCTCAAGGGCTGGGCTGACGCAGGTGAGAACGTGTGCGAGAAATTGCTGATGGTGTTCACCGACGCCGAGATGCCGGAAATGGACGGCTACCGTTTGACCACCGAGATCCGTGGCGATGCCCGTTTGCGCCAGCTGTACGTGGTGTTGCACACCTCGCTGTCGGGTAGTTTCAACGAGTCCATGGTGAAGAAGGTGGGCTGCGACAACTTCCTGTCCAAGTTCCAGCCCGATCGCCTTGTCGACGTGGTCAAGCAACGTCTGTTGCTGGACGCCGCTACCGCGTGATTCCAGCCCCTGCCGGGTATAAGCTTGGCGTTTTGGCATGACGCGAGGCGGCAGGGATGTTTCTCAGTGAGCTGTATCGGTACCCGGTGAAGTCGGGGCAGGCCCAACGCTTGCAGGCTTCGCCGGTGGGGGTGCTGGGGGTGCACGGCGACCGGCGCTGGATGGTGGTGGAGGAAGAAAACGGACGCTTCCTTACCCAGCGCGCCTGGCCTCAGCTTGGCCGGATCAAGGCAAGCGATGATGACCGTGGCCAGTTGCTGCTGGAAGCACCTGGGCAGGCACCGTTGTGGGTGCCTGTGCCACCTGCCGATGATGCCCTGCGCGGCGTGACCATCTGGCGCGATACCCTGCGTGTGCCGGATGCGGGCGATGCGGCGGCGGCCTGGCTGAGCCAGTTGCTGGGCAAGGCCGTGCGCCTGGTGCATTGCCCGGAGCAGCGCGCGCGTTACCTGCCCAATGGCTACGGCTTCAACAGTGACCGGGCGGCGTTCCCGGACGGTTTCCCGTTGTTGCTGATCGGCCAGGGTTCGCTGGACGAACTCGACCGGCGTATCGGCCGGCCCATGGAGATGCTGCGCTTTCGGCCCAACCTGGTGGTGCAGGGGGCTGAGCCGTTTGCCGAAGATGGCTGGAAGCGGATTCGTATCGGCGGCCTGGAGTTTCGCGTGCTCAAGCCCAGTGTGCGCTGCATCTTTACCACCATCGACCCGGCAACCGGCGAGCGCAGCGAGGACCGCGAGCCGATGGCCACGCTCAGGACCTTCCGCGAGAAAGAAGGGGATGTGCTGTTCGGGCAAAACCTGGCGGTGGATGGCAGCGGGTGGCTGGAGGTAGGGATGCAGGTCGAAATCCTGGAGTAGCTGTGTTGCCTGTGCCGGCCTCTTCGCGGGTATTGCACCGGGTTTGAATGCGGTGCAGTACCTGTGAGAGCGGGTTTACCCGCGAAGGGGCCGGAACAGGCTCACCAGCGATCACATGTCATCGAAATACCGCTCATGCCAATCCACCAGCGGCTGCGGCGAGTTCAGCTTCTGCCCGTAGATCACCGAATACGACAGCACGTTCTGCACATACTGGCGCGTTTCGTCGAACGGGATCGATTCCACCCACACATCGAAGCTCAGGTGCTTGGCGCCTTTGAGCCACTGCCGCACACGCCCGGGGCCGGCGTTGTAGGCTGCCGAAGCGAGCACCCGGTTGCCGTTGAACTGACTGTGTACCTGGCTCAGGTAGGCCGCACCCAGCTGGATGTTCTTGTCCGGGTTGAACACCTGCGCCGGTGATGCCAGCGGGATGCTGAACTTTCGCGCGGTTTCCTTGGCCGTGGCCGGCATCAACTGCATCAGGCCGCTGGCACCCACCGGGGAGCGTGCATCCTCCATGAACGCGCTTTCCTGGCGGGTAATGGCGAATACCCAGCTCGAATGCAGGCCGCGGACCTTGGCCTCGCGCACCAGTGTGTCGCGGTGGGCCATCGGGAAGCGGATGTCCAGGTCGTCCCAGTACTGTGCCTGGCTGATGGTGCGAATGGCCGGGAAGTACCAGCGCAGGTCGTACCCCAGGCGTGCCTGGGCGACCATTTCGTCGCGGCTGAAGTGGCGGCTGACGTGGTACCACTCGCGGCGGCCTTCGACGATCTGGCCGCGAGCGTGGAACTCCAGGGCACGGCGGATGCCCGGGGTATTGCGTACCTTGTTGACCAACTGTGGGCTGAGCACCAGCGGCTTGTTGTTCAGCTGGTAAGGGGTCTGTGCCCGGTCGGCGGCGAGGAAACCGTAGAAGTCACGCTCGCGCGCCACGGTCTTGTACAGCAGCGGGATCTGTGGGTTGTTCGGTTGCGCCAGCTCCAGGCTGCGCGCCTGCCAGTACTTCCAGCGGCTGCTGCTGGCCAGGTCCTGGGGCAGGCGGCGGGTCAGCTCGTAGGCGTCCTCCCAGCGGCCCAGGCGCAGCAGCAGGCGCAGGCGCCATTCGCTGACGGTGTTATCACGCAGTTCGGGGTCGTAGCGGGTCATCAGGCCGAGCGCGCGCGGGTCGTAGCGGCGCGCAAGGGTCAGGCCGATTTCGCGGGCGATGGCCACCTTCTCGTCTCGGGAAAAGTGCATGCGCTGGGCGTAGTCGTCGAGCAGTGTCATGGCCCGCTCCGGGTCCTGTCGGGCCAGGCGGCGCAGGCCGAGGCTGACCACGTCGGACATGGCTTCGTTGACCGGGGTGAAGCGCGACGGCTGGTTGAGCAGCTCGGGTTTTTGCGCCACATCGACCAGCAGGCGCCCCTGTGGGGCGAGAGTGGTCAGGGTCTTGACCAGGTTGTTGGCCAGGCCGTAGTTGCGCGCCTGGGCCGCCAGCTTGGTGCGTTGCCAGCGCTTGGCCTCGGTCAGCTGGCCCTCGGCCGCCCACATGCCGAACAGCGTGTCGCAGGTGGCCGGCTGCGACTTGCCGACGTTCCACAGTTTTTCGGCCGTGGCAAAGCCCTCGGCACGCAGGCCGTGGCTGAGCTGGTACTGGCCGTTGAGGCAATCCAGTTCGGTGAAATTGAGCTTGGGGTCGTAGTACTTGACGAAGGTGTTCCATTCGCCGCGTTCGGCCAGCCAGCGCAACCAGCGCAGTTTCATCCAGTTGGCCTGGGGCAGGTCGCCATGCTTGGCGAGGAAGCCTTCGATTTCCTGATTGCTGGCGGTTTTCAGGCGGGCGGTGAGTTCGTCGTAGGCCAGGTAGGGCGTCAGCGGGTAGTCGCTGAGGGCCTGGGCATAGCGCAGGTACGGGCCTTTGTCGCCTTTGGCCAGCGCGCGCTTGGCCTCGTCATAGTACTGGCGTTGCAGGGTAAGGTCGGCGGCCTGCGCCGCGCAGGTGGCGGCGGTGAGCAGCAGGCAGGATGCAATATGTAACAGGCGGCTGCGCATGATACGTCCGGGCAGTTGAACCATGGGGAAGTGACGGCGGAGCCAGCACTGTTGGAAGCTATTGCCTTAGCTTAGCTGTTTGCCGGCCGCGGGTGAAAGCACTGTGCTTGTATCGGGATATTAAGTTCGACCAGATGTCGCAAAGCCCTCGCCGGTTGGCCAGGCGGATGCCGTCGGGGGCCAAGTCAGGTAGAATGCGCGCCCGATTTATGGAGACCAACATGACCCTGCTCAAATTCAGCGATGTGTCCCTCGCATTCGGCGCCATGCCGCTGCTGGACAAAGTGTCCTGGCAGATCGCTCGTGGCGAGCGGGTGTGCATCATCGGCCGCAACGGCACTGGCAAGTCGAGCATGCTGCGCCTGGTCAAGGGCGAGCAGAAGGGCGACGACGGCGAAATCTGGCGTGCCCCAGGCCTGAAGATCGGCGAGCTGCCGCAGGAGCTTCCGGTGGCCGACGAACGCACGGTGTTCGACGTGGTGGCCGCAGGGCTGGATGGCGTTGGCGATCTGCTGGCGCAGTTCCACCACCTGAGCCTGAACATCCAGGGCGATGAAGACCTGGAAAAACTCATGCACGTCCAGCACGAGCTGGAAGCCCGTGACGGCTGGCGCTTGCAGCAGGTGGTGGAAAGCACCCTGAGCCGCCTGCAACTGCCGGCCGACAAGACCCTGGCCGAACTGTCCGGTGGCTGGCGCCGCCGCGTGCTGCTGGCCCAGGCGCTGGTGTCGGAACCCGACCTGCTGCTGCTCGACGAGCCGACCAACCACCTGGACATCGGTGCCATCGCCTGGCTCGAAGAGGCACTTCGCGGCTTCAACGGCGCGGTGCTGTTCATCACCCACGACCGTTCCTTCCTGCAGAACCTGGCCACCCGCATCCTCGAACTGGATCGCGGCGGCCTGATTGACTGGAACGGCGACTATGCCAGCTTCCTGGTGCACAAGGAGGCCGCGCTGGCCGCCGAAGAAACCGCCAACGCATTGTTCGACAAGCGCCTGGCCCAGGAAGAAGTGTGGATCCGCCAAGGCATCAAGGCTCGCCGTACCCGCAACGAAGGCCGAGTGCGCGCGCTGAAGGCCCTGCGTGTGGAGCGTAGCGAACGCCGAGAACGCCAGGGCAAGGCCAACATCCAGATCGAGGCGGCGGAAAAGTCCGGCAAGCAGGTGATGGTGCTGGAAAACGTCAGCTTCCATCACCCCGACGGGCCTGTGCTGGTCAAGGACTTCTCCATGGTTCTGCAGCGTGAGGACCGCATCGGCCTGCTGGGCGCCAACGGTACCGGCAAGACCACCCTGCTCAAGCTGATGCTCGGCGACCTGGAGCCGACCGCCGGCAAGGTCGAGCGCGGCACCAAGCTGGAAGTGGCCTATTTCGACCAGATGCGTCACCAACTCGACCTGGAAAAGACCGTTATCGACAACCTGGCCGAAGGCCGCGACTTCATCGAGATCGACGGCCAGAACCGCCATGTGCTGAGCTACCTGGGCGATTTCCTGTTCAGCCCTCAGCGTGCCCGTACGCCGGTCAAGGCGCTGTCGGGTGGCGAGCGTGCACGGCTGTTGCTGGCCAAGCTGTTCAGCAAGCCGGCCAACCTGCTGGTGCTTGACGAACCGACCAACGACCTGGACGTGGAAACCCTCGAGCTGCTCGAGGAGGTGCTGTCCAACTACAAGGGCACCGTGCTGATGGTCAGCCACGACCGGGCCTTCCTCGACAACGTCGTCACCAGCACCCTGGTGTTCGAAGGCGAGGGCAAGGTGCGTGAATACGTTGGTGGTTACGAGGACTGGATTCGCCAGGGTGGCTCGCCGAAGCTGCTGGGCGTGACCGAGAGCAAGGGCGGCAAGTCCGAGCTCAACAGCGCGGTGGTGGAGAAGGTCGAGGCCAAGCCGGCGCCTGCCCCTGTTGCAGTGGTGGCCGATGGTTCGAAAAAGAAGCTCAGCTACAAGCTGCAGCGTGAGCTGGAAATGCTGCCGGGGCAGATCGACGAACTGGAGCAGCGCATGGCCGAGGCCCAGGAAGAAGTGAATGCGGCGGGCTTCTATCAGCGGCCTATTGCGGAAACCTCGGCGGTGCTGGCCAAGATCGAGAAGCTGCAGGGTGAGCTGGATGTATTGGTAGAGCGCTGGGCCGAGCTGGAAGGCTGACCAGCGTCAGCCTGATTCGGCCTCTTCGCGGGTGAACCCGCTCCCACAAGGACTGCACCGCAGTTGGACGCGGTACAGTACCTGTGGGAGCGGGTTCACCCGCGAAATGGCCGGCACAGGTTGAATCATTCCTTCTTCTGCAACCGCACCGCCAGTACATCGCACGGCGCGCCATGCAGCACGTCATTGGCCGTAGAGCCCAGTAGCAATGCCAGGCCGTGACGGCCATGGCTGCCGACCACGATCAGGTCGCACTTCTGGTCCTTGGCCAGCTGGTGGATCTCCTGGCGCGGCTGGCCATAGGTCAGGTGCGAGTCGCCGCGGTGGATGTCCGGGTATTTGTTGAACAGGCGGTCCATGCGTTCCTTGGCCTGGTCGAACTGCTGCTGTTGCAGCTGCGACAGGTCCATCGGTACGTCACCGCCGAACGCCATGGCCATCGGCTCGACGATGTGTACCAGCGAAACCTTGGCATTCGACGGTGCGGCCAGCGCCATGGCACGTTTGATCACCGGGTCGCATTCTTCGGTCAGGTCGACGGCGACCAGAAGATGTTCGTAGGACATGAGCGGAACTCCTGACAATCGCGATAGAAGAAGTATGGTCGCTTTCGGGCGGGTCTTCCGTGAAAAATGGCTAACCAGCTCATTTGCAACGTTTTATGGGAACTACAGATATGACGGTATTGCTGGTGGTGTCAATCCTGGCGCTGATTCTCAGCCCGCTTTCGTGGCTGCGCACCTCGCGCAAGCAGAGCGAGCAGATGAAGCTGCGCCTGGAGGCTCGGCGCATGGGTTTGGCCATGCAGCTGGCGCCGCAGCAGTGGCCGCACTGGCTGGAAAAGGAGCCGCCGAGCCCGTGCCCGCAATACCACCGGGCACGTCGCCGCGGGCATGAGGACAGCTTCAGCTTCTGGCAGATAACCCCGGGGGTGTGGTGGAACCAGTGGCGTGAACCCTGTGAGGACCCACGCTTCATGGAGGCCTTGGCGCGCTTGCCGGCGAGTGTCTACAAGGTAGAGGCCGATGCGCGCATGATTGCGCTGTACTGGACCGAGCGGGGCGATACGGCTGTGTTGCAGGATGTTGCCTACGTCCTCGAAACCCTGGCCTGAGACCTGCCTTTGCGCAGCCTGTGTGGGAGCGGGTTTACCCGCGAAGAAGGCGACGCGGTGGATGGCACCGGCTTTGCCGGTGTTCGCGGGTAAACCCGCTCCCACAGGGCCCCGCTAAGCCCTACCATTGGTCTTCTCATCCGAAGGCAAGCACAAAACGACAAAGCGGCGGCTTGGCAGAACCCTGAAGGGGTGGGGTGCCAAGTCGCCGCTTTGCGTTCTGCTGCGCAGAAAAGGCCAGGCAGGCCGGGTATGCGTTCAAGCAAGTGCCAGTGTAGCCGTTCGAGGTCGCCGTGCAAGGCAGAGCTGCAACATTCGCCTGCGGTTCATGGTCAATCGCCGACATGAATGGTCAACAATCACTGTCATCATGTTTGTACCAGGACGCTACAAAATGACCGGAAAGTCGTGTTTTCACCATGCTCGCGAGCATTTGACAACGCCGATCTTTTCGGAGAATGTGTGCACACCCAAATCAAACGGGCGTATGAATTGAGCGTTTGTATGTCATGACGCCAAGCCATACTTCCGACTAGCGCGCTGACGGGTGTGCCTGGGGCAGGGCAGCTAGGCCTGCTTTTGCTGCAGCGATCGGCGTGTACTGTTCAGCTTCCATATCGTGGAGATCAGTTGATGATTTACGAAGGTAAAGCCATCACGGTTAAGGCTCTTGAAAGTGGCATCGTCGAGCTCAAGTTCGACCTCAAGGGTGAGTCCGTCAACAAGTTCAACCGCCTGACCCTGAACGAACTGCGCCAGGCCGTCGATGCCATCCAGGCCGACGCCTCGGTCAAGGGCGTGATCGTCAGCAGTGGCAAGGACGTGTTCATCGTCGGCGCCGACATCACCGAGTTCGTCGACAACTTCAAGCTGCCCGAGGCCGAACTGGTCGCCGGCAACCTGGAAGCCAACCGCATCTTCAACGCCTTCGAAGACCTCGAAGTGCCGACCGTCGCCGCCATCAACGGCATCGCCCTGGGCGGCGGCCTGGAAATGTGCCTGGCCGCCGACTACCGGGTCATGTCCACCAGCGCCAAGATCGGCCTGCCGGAAGTCAAGCTGGGTATCTACCCGGGCTTCGGCGGTACCGTGCGCCTGCCGCGCCTGATCGGTTCGGACAACGCCATCGAATGGATCGCCGCCGGCAAGGAAAACCGTGCCGAAGACGCCCTGAAAGTGGGTGCCGTCGACGCCGTGGTCGCGCCTGAGCTGTTGATGGCCGGTGCTCTTGACCTGGTCAAGCGCGCCATTAGTGGCGAGCTGGACTACAAGGCCAAGCGTCAGCCAAAACTGGAAAAGCTCAAGCTCAACGCCATCGAGCAGATGATGGCCTTCGAGACTGCCAAGGGCTTCGTCGCTGGCCAGGCCGGCCCGAACTACCCGGCCCCGGTCGAAGCCATCAAGACCATCCAGAAGGCCGCCAACTTCGGCCGTGACAAGGCCCTGGAAGTCGAAGCCGCAGGCTTCGCGAAGCTGGCCAAGACCTCGGTTGCCGAGAGCCTGATCGGCCTGTTCCTCAACGACCAGGAACTCAAGCGCAAGGCCAAGGCGCATGACGAAATCGCCCGCGACGTGAAGCAGGCCGCCGTGCTCGGCGCCGGCATCATGGGGGGCGGCATCGCCTACCAGTCGGCGGTCAAGGGCACCCCGATCCTGATGAAGGACATCCGCGAGGAAGCCATCCAGCTGGGCCTGAACGAGGCCTCCAAGCTGCTCGGTAACCGTGTCGAGAAGGGCCGCCTGACCCCGGCCAAGATGGCCGAGGCACTCAACGCCATTCGCCCGACCCTGTCCTACGGCGACTTCGCCAATGTCGACATCGTCGTCGAGGCCGTGGTCGAGAACCCGAAAGTCAAGCAGGCCGTGCTGGCTGAAGTGGAAGCCCAGGTGAAGGAAGATGCGATCCTCGCTTCCAACACCTCGACCATTTCCATCAACCTGCTGGCCAAGGCGCTCAAGCGCCCGGAAAACTTCGTCGGCATGCACTTCTTCAACCCGGTGCACATGATGCCGTTGGTGGAAGTCATCCGTGGCGAGAAGTCCAGTGAAGTGGCGGTCGCCACCACCGTGGCCTACGCCAAGAAGATGGGCAAGAACCCGATCGTGGTCAACGACTGCCCGGGCTTTCTGGTCAACCGCGTGCTGTTCCCGTACTTCGGCGGCTTCGCCAAGCTGGTAAGCGCCGGTGTCGACTTCGTGCGTATCGACAAGGTCATGGAAAAGTTCGGCTGGCCGATGGGCCCGGCGTACCTGATGGACGTGGTCGGCATCGACACCGGCCACCACGGCCGTGACGTGATGGCCGAAGGCTTCCCGGACCGCATGAAGGACGAGCGTCGCTCGGCCGTTGACGCACTGTACGAGGCCAACCGCCTGGGCCAGAAGAACGGCAAGGGCTTCTACGCCTACGAAACCGATAAGCGCGGCAAGCCGAAGAAGGTCGCCGATGCCACCGTGCTCGACGTGCTCAAGCCGATCGTCTTCGAGCAGCGTGAAGTCACCGACGAAGACATCATCAACTGGATGATGATCCCGCTGTGCCTGGAGACTGTGCGCTGCCTGGAAGACGGCATCGTCGAAACCGCCGCCGAAGCTGACATGGGTCTGGTCTACGGCATTGGCTTCCCTCCCTTCCGCGGTGGTGCGCTGCGCTACATCGACTCGATCGGTGTGGCCGAATTCGTTGCCCTGGCCGATCAGTACGCCGACCTGGGGCCGCTGTACCACCCGACCGCCAAGCTGCGTGAAATGGCCAAGAACGGCCAGCGCTTCTTCAACTGAGCGGTCAACGAGCTAGAGCGAGAAATTTGATATGAGCCTGAATCCAAGAGACGTGGTGATTGTCGACTTCGGTCGCACGCCGATGGGCCGCTCCAAGGGTGGCATGCACCGCAATACCCGCGCCGAAGACATGTCGGCGCACTTGATCAGCAAGCTGCTGGAACGCAACGACAAGGTCGACCCGAAAGAAGTCGAGGACGTGATCTGGGGCTGCGTCAACCAGACCCTCGAGCAGGGCTGGAACATCGCCCGCATGGCTTCGCTGATGACCCAGATCCCGCACACTTCCGCGGCGCAGACCGTCAGCCGTCTGTGCGGCTCGTCGATGAGTGCGCTGCACACCGCCGCCCAGGCGATCATGACCGGCAATGGTGATGTATTCGTGGTCGGTGGCGTGGAGCACATGGGCCACGTCAGCATGATGCATGGTGTCGACCCCAACCCGCACCTGTCCTTGCATGCCGCCAAGGCTTCCGGGATGATGGGCCTGACCGCGGAAATGCTCGGCAAGATGCACGGCATTACCCGTGAGCAGCAGGACCTGTTCGGCCTGCGTTCGCACCAGCTGGCCCACAAGGCCACGGTCGAAGGCAAGTTCAAGGACGAAATCATCCCGATGCAGGGCTATGACGAGAACGGCTTCCTGAAGGTGTTCGATTTCGACGAAACCATTCGCCCGGAAACCACCCTCGAAGGCCTGGCATCGTTGAAGCCGGCGTTCAACCCGAAAGGCGGTACCGTCACTGCCGGTACCTCGTCGCAGATCACCGACGGTGCGTCGTGCATGATCGTCATGTCCGGCCAGCGCGCCATGGACCTGGGTATCCAGCCATTGGCGGTCATCCGTTCCATGGCGGTGGCTGGTGTCGACCCGGCGATCATGGGCTACGGCCCGGTGCCGTCGACTCAGAAAGCCCTCAAGCGTGCTGGCCTGACCATGGCCGACATCGACTTCATCGAGCTCAATGAAGCCTTCGCTGCACAGGCCCTGCCAGTGCTGAAAGACTTGAAAGTACTCGACAAGATGGATGAGAAGGTTAACCTGCACGGCGGCGCCATTGCCTTGGGCCACCCGTTCGGTTGCTCCGGGGCGCGGATTTCCGGCACCCTGCTCAATGTCATGAAGCAGAATGGCGGTACCCTGGGGGTGGCGACCATGTGCGTCGGCCTCGGCCAAGGTATCACCACGGTCTTCGAACGCGTCTGATCGCGCAGCGGGACAGCGACCGGGGCCTTGTGCCCCGGTTTTGTTTTTACAGGTTTTGTTCAAGAGGGTGGGCAACATGCAGATACAACCAGGCGTATACCGGCATTACAAAGGGCCTGAGTACCGTGTCTTCAGTGTTGCGCGGCACTCCGAGAGCGAAGAGTGGATGGTGTTCTACCAATGCCTGTATGGTGATTACAGCTTCTGGGTACGGCCACTTTCGATGTTTCAGGAGTCCGTCGAGGTTGACGGCGAGCAGGTGCCACGCTTTGCTTTGGTCAAGGCCGAAGAGGGGCTGCCCGGGTTGCTGGGCAAGTCGCACGAGTGATAGTCCGAACTTGACCTCACACTTTTGCCACTATATATAGCGGTGCCGCGTCTGGCACCTGACGCGTTTTTCATCTTCAGATTCAGGAATACTCCGATCCATGGGCAAATCGCTGGTCATTGTGGAATCCCCGGCCAAGGCCAAGACCATCAACAAGTACCTGGGCAACCAGTACGTGGTGAAGTCGAGTATCGGCCATATCCGAGACCTCCCCACCAGCGGTTCGGCCAGCGCCAGCAAAGAGCCGGCCGCCAAGCGTGGCAAGGCCGCGGGTGAGGCTCCGGCCCTGTCGCCGAAGGAAAAGGCTCGTCGCCAGCTGGTGGCGCGCATGGGCGTCGACCCCGACCACGGCTGGAAGGCCAAGTACGAGATCCTGCCCGGCAAGGAAAAGGTGATCGAGGAGCTGCGCCGTCTGGCGAAGGACGCCGACACTATCTATCTCGCAACCGACTTGGACCGCGAAGGGGAAGCCATTGCCTGGCACCTGCGCGAGGCCATCGGCGGCGACGACACCCGCTATAAGCGCGTGGTGTTCAACGAAATTACCAAGAAGGCTATTCAGGAAGCCTTCTCGCAGCCTGGCGAGCTGGATATCGACCGGGTCAACGCGCAGCAGGCGCGGCGTTTCCTTGACCGCGTGGTCGGCTATATGGTTTCGCCGCTGCTGTGGGCCAAGATCGCCCGTGGCCTGTCCGCCGGTCGTGTACAGTCGGTGGCGGTCAAGCTGGTGGTGGAGCGCGAACGCGAGATCCGCGCGTTCATCCCGGAAGAGTACTGGGAAATTCACGCCGACCTCGGCACCGCCAAGAACGCCAAGGTGCGTTTCGAAGTGGCCCGCGAGAAGGGTGAGGCTTTCAAACCGCTGAATGAAGCCCAGGCCATGGCCGCGCTGGAAAAGCTCAAGGCTTCCAGCTACAGCGTGGTCAAGCGTGAAGACCGCCCGACCAGCAGCAAGCCGTCGGCACCGTTCATTACGTCCACCTTGCAGCAGGCTGCCAGCAACCGCCTGGGCTTCGGTGTGAAGAAAACCATGATGATGGCCCAGCGCTTGTACGAAGCCGGCTACATCACTTACATGCGTACCGACTCGACCAACTTGTCGGCCGATGCCCTGGACATGGCCCGCAGCTACATCGAGCGTGAGTTCGGCAAGCAGTACCTGCCCGAGGCACCGCTGGTGTACGGCAGCAAGGAAGGCGCCCAGGAGGCGCACGAAGCGATTCGTCCTTCCGACGTGAACACCCACCCGAGCAAGCTCAGTGGCATGGAGCGTGACGCCGAGCGCCTGTACGAGCTGATCTGGCGCCAGTTCCTGGCCTGCCAGATGCCGCCGGCGCAGTACCTGTCCACCAGCGTCACCGTGGCCGCAGGCGACTTCGAGCTGCGTGCCAAGGGCCGTATCCTCAAGTTCGATGGTTACACGCGTGTGCTGCCGCAGCAGAGCAAGCCTGGCGAAGACGACGTGTTGCCGGAAATGGTCCAGGGCGAAGCGCTGAAGCTGATCCAGATCGACCCGAGCCAGCACTTCACCAAGCCACCGGCGCGCTTCACCGAAGCCAGCCTGGTCAAGGAAATGGAAAAGCGCGGCATCGGCCGCCCGTCGACCTATGCGGCGATCATTTCGACCATTCAGGACCGTGGCTATGTAACCTTGCACAACCGCCGCTTCTATTCCGAGAAGATGGGCGACATCGTTACCGAGCGCCTGTCCGAGAGCTTCTCCAACTTGATGGACTACGGCTTTACCGCCGACATGGAAGAGAACCTCGACGACGTCGCCCAGGGCGAGCGTGACTGGAAGAACGTACTCGACGAGTTCTACGGCGACTTCAGCAAAAAGCTGCAGACCGCCGAGTCCAGCGAAGACGGCATGCGTGCCAACCAGCCGACCATGACCAACATTCCGTGCAAGGAATGTGGCCGGCCGATGATGATCCGCACTGCCTCCACTGGCGTGTTCCTCGGTTGCTCGGGCTACAGCCTGCCGCCGAAAGAACGCTGCAAGGCCACCGTCAACCTGGTGCCGGGCGACGAGATTGCTGCCGACGACGAGGGCGAATCGGAGTCCCGCGTGTTGTTGGGCAAGCACCGCTGCCCGATCTGCGCCACGGCGATGGATGCCTACCTGCTGGACGAGAAGCACAAGCTGCACATCTGTGGTAACAACCCGGATTGCGCCGGCTACGAGATCGAGGAAGGCAACTACCGCATCAAGGGTTACGAAGGGCCGAGCCTGGAGTGCGACAAGTGCGGCAGCGAGATGCAGTTGAAGACGGGCCGCTTCGGCAAATTCTTCGGTTGCACCAACCCGGCGTGCAAGAACACCCGCAAGCTGCTCAAGAGCGGTGAGGCAGCGCCACCGAAGATGGACAAGGTGGACATGCCAGAGCTCAAGTGCGAGAAGGTCGACGATACCTACGTGCTGCGTGATGGCGCTTCGGGGCTGTTCCTGGCCGCCAGCCAGTTCCCCAAGAACCGCGAAACCCGTGCGCCGCTGGTACTGGAGATCGTGCCGCACAAGCATGAGATCGATCCGAAGTACCACTTCCTGTGCGATGCGCCACAGAAAGACCCGGAAGGCCGCCCGGCGGTTATCCGCTACAGCCGCAAGACCAAGGAGCAGTATGTGCAGTCCGAGGTTGATGGCAAGCCGACCGGCTGGAAGGCGTTCTACGACGGCAATACGTGGAAGGTTGAAGACAAGCGCTGATTCTTCAGTGCTGTAATTGGGGCTGCTTTGCAGCCCATTGCCGGCAGCCAGCTTCCACAGGTACAGCATAGGTCTCGGGCCTGATGCAATCACTGTGGGAGCTGGCTTGCCGGCGATGGGCCGCAAAGCGGCCCCAATCATTTATGATTCAGTTATCCGCCTTGCAGCCTTAGGGAGGGCACAAAAATGGCCCAGGAACTCTACACCCGCACCAACCAGAAACTGTTCTTCGCCGGCCTTGCCCTCGAGTCCATGGCCAAGGCTGAGCAAAGCCAGGCCATGAATGCCCAGGGCCTGGTCCAGGCCGAACGTGAGGCGGCGCTGTTCCATCTCTACGGCGCGCTGCTGGGCCTGTGCCATGAGATCGGTGGCTTCTACCGCCTGCCTGTGGTTGCAACGGTCGAGCAAGCGCTGGCTGACGACGCCCTGAACGGCATCGCTATCCCGGAAGTGGCTGAATTGCTGGAACTGGCCCGCCAGCGCGAAACCTGGCTGGCGCAAATGCTCAGTGCTTATGCCGATTTGTTCCGACCACCGGTCGCGAAAAAAGCGCCGAAAACCGACGTCACACAACCATTGATCCAGGCGGTCAATCTCGATGAGCCCGAGCCTTCGGCGTTGTCGCGCACTGAGCTGGAAAGCTGGCGCAGCAACCTCAAGGGCCTGGTGAGGCGTTTCCGTGACGCGTTGAGTGAGTGCTGATAGCTGCTACGGCTGGTACAATACTGGCCTTTCGCGGAGAACTGCCATTTATGTCTACGTCGTTTCTGGAAATTGTCGAGTTGCCTGATGGCCGCATCGAACTGCGTCGCGCCGAGGATGAGGGCTCTCTGGTAACCCTGGATTTCTCGGAAGACGCCAAGGCGTTCCTGCAGGGTCAGCATGTGGAAGTGGCCAAGGCCATGCTCAGCGTGGGCGTGCAAATGGCCGGCCGCCTCATGGATGGCGAGCTAGAGCGTGATGAAGGGCCGCGTGTGCTGCACTGAGGTGCAGCAGGGCATCAGGTTTCATGCAGTAACAGGCAAAGCCTGAACATCAGCCGAGGCGGATGTTCAGGCTTTGTGCGTTTCCGGCACTGGCAGCGCGCAGCAATTGCTGGCGTGCAGTGGCGTTGACGTTGCCCAGCCAGCTGACCACGGTGTGGCTGCGGCCCAGGCGCAAGGCTTCGCAGGCCAGTTGCAGCGGGCTTTGATTGCCGCGAGGTTGCAGCAGCAGGATGCGTTCACGGTTGAGCCCGGCATCGCGCAGCCAGGCCTGGGTCAGGCTCGACGGCGGGGCGATCAGGGTCAGCCAGCGGGTCTCGTCCTCTTCGCTCAGTTCGCGCAGCACGGGTGCCAGCAGGCTTTGGCAGTGCCCGGGGGCTCCGCGCAACGACAGTTCGCTGAACAGCTCGGGCTGGCTGCTCTTGCGCGCCACTTCGCTGGCTTTGAGGCCAGGCAGTACGGGCTGGGCGAGGAATGCTTCGAACAATGGCAACTGGGCTTGCTCGGGTGCGTGAATGAACTGCTGCATGACGCCTCCTGGATCAGCGGCGAATGACGCCGACGCTCAAGCCCTCGATCACCAGCTCCTGCTCTTTCAGGTCGACTTCGATGGGGGCGAATTCGGGGTTTTCGGCAAGCAGCCAGACTTTGCTGCCTTCGCGCTTGAAGCGCTTGACAGTGACTTCGTCGCCGATGCGGGCCACAACGATCTGGCCGTTGCGGGCTTCGCGGCAGGTGTGTACCGCCAGCAGGTCGCCATCGAAGATGCCGACATCCTTCATGCTCATGCCGTGTACGCGCAGCAGATAGTCGGCCTGGGGGTGGAAGAAGTCGGGGTTGATGTTGCAGGATTGCTCGATGTGCTGTTCGGCAAGGATCGGCGCACCGGCAGCAACCCGGCCGATGATCGGCAGGCCGCTTTCTTCGGCCTTGGCTTCCAGGCCGGGGATGCGAATACCGCGGGAGGCGCCCGGGGTCATCTCGATCGCGCCCTTGCGGGCGAGGGCCTTGAGGTGCTCCTCGGCGGCGTTGGGCGACTTGAAGCCCAGCTCCTGAGCGATCTCGGCGCGCGTCGGCGGGAAGCCGTTATCTTCCAGGCAACGCTTGATGAACGCGAGAATTTCGGCTTGGCGTGGCGTCAGTTTCAACATTGTGAGCGCTCTGTCTTTTTGTACAGTGACTGGGATTATATACAGTACTGGATGCGCTGCAAGCCAAAACCTGCAATAAACAGCAGCAATGGCGCTTGCAGCCGACCTCCTGGCGCTTTTAAATGGCGACCGGCCGGTCACCGAGCCTTGACAGAAGCAGGGCTGAAACGTATGTTTCAAACACCTGTTTGTCTGGCGGAGTAGTCGGAGTAGTCATGGCCCAATCGGAAACCGTTGAACGCATTCTCGATGCTGCCGAGCAGCTGTTCGCGGAAAGGGGGTTCGCAGAAACCTCGTTGCGGCTGATTACCAGCAAGGCCGGGGTCAACCTGGCGGCGGTCAACTATCACTTCGGCTCCAAGAAGGCCCTGATCCAGGCAGTATTCTCGCGTTTCCTCGGGCCGTTCTGCGCCAGCCTCGAACGTGAGCTGGAGCGGCGCCAGGCAAAGCCGGAGCACAAGCCGAGCCTCGAAGAGCTGCTGGAAATGCTGGTCGAGCAGGCTTTGGCCGTGCAGCCGCGCAGCAACAACGATCTGTCCATCTTCATGCGCCTGCTGGGCCTGGCGTTCAGCCAGAGCCAGGGCCACCTGCGGCGGTATCTGGAAGACATGTACGGCAAGGTGTTCCGCCGCTACATGCTGCTGGTCAACGAGGCCGCACCGCGCATTCCGCCGCTGGAGCTGTTCTGGCGCGTGCACTTCATGCTTGGCGCTGCGGCCTTCAGCATGTCCGGCATCAAGGCCCTGCGGGCGATTGCCGAGACCGATTTTGGCATCAACACCTCGATCGAGCAGGTAATGCGCCTGATGGTGCCGTTCCTGGCAGCGGGCATGCGTGCCGATAGCGGTGTTACCGACGACGCCATGGCCACCGCGCAGTTGCGCCCGCGCACCAAGACCAGCGCAAGCGCCACCACCGCCAAGGTCTGAAGGCTGGGCGGGGCAGGGCGCTTCGGCTAAGCTAGCGCCCATGCCCGAGCTCGACTTCTTGCACATTTCCCTTGCTGACCAGTGCCTTTATGGCTTTGCCGATGGCCAGCTGCGCCTGCGCGTGCCGGTTTCCACGGCGCGCAATGGCGCCGGCGAGCGCAACGGCTCGGGTTGCACGCCGTGTGGCCTGCACCAGGTACGGGCGAAGATCGGTGCGGGCTTGCCGCTGAATGCGGTATTTGTCGGGCGGCGCTGGACCGGCGAGGTGTGGTCGCCGGCCTTGCATGCGCAATACCCCGGCCGGGACTGGATCCTTAGCCGCATTCTCTGGCTCAGTGGCTGCGAACCGGGGGTCAACCGCCTGGGTGCGGTCGACACCTTCCGCCGTTATATCTACTTGCACGGCACTCCGGATACGGAACCCTTGGGCGTAGCGCTGTCCCATGGTTGCATACGCCTGCGCAACACCGATTTGCTAAGACTGTTCGAGCAGGTGCCGGCCCATTGCCCGGTGCGCATCGAGCAGGCCGCTTGCCCCCAGTGGGCTTCTCTCAGTCTTCAATGAAGGATTACCCATGACTGTAAGCCTGCAAGGCTCCCTGATGGTGGATATCGCCGGTAAATGGCTGACCGCCGAGGACCGTCACTTGCTGCGCCAGCCTGAAGTGGCCGGCCTGATCATTTTCGCCCGCAATATCGACAGCCCGCGCCAGGTGCGTGAACTGTGCGCGTCGATCCGCGCCATCCGTCCCGATCTTATCCTGGCGGTGGACCAGGAGGGCGGCAGGGTGCAGCGCCTGCGCCAGGGCTTTGTACGCCTGCCGGCCATGCGGGCGATAGCCGACAATGACAACGCCGAGTACCTGGCCGAACAGTGCGGTTGGTTGATGGCGACCGAGGTGCTGGCGGTTGGCCTGGACCTCAGCTTTGCCCCGGTACTCGACCTGGACCACCAGCGCAGCGCCGTGGTGGGCAGCCGCGCCTTCGAGGGTGACCCGCTGCGCGCCACGCAACTGGCCGGGGCGTTCATCCGTGGCATGAATGCGGCAGGCATGGCGGCCTGTGGCAAGCACTTCCCGGGGCATGGCTGGGCTGAAGCGGACTCGCATGTGGCCATTCCCACCGATGAGCGCAACCTCGAGCAGCTGCGCCAGGCCGATCTGTTGCCGTTCACCCGCCTGAGCCGGCAATTGGCGGCAGTGATGCCGGCGCATGTCATCTACCCGCAGGTCGACAACCAGCCGGCTGGCTTCTCGCGGCGCTGGTTGCAGGACATTCTGCGTGGCGAGCTGGGCTTTGACGGGGTGATCTTCAGTGATGACCTTTCGATGGCGGGTGCGCATGTGGTCGGGGACGCGGCCAGTCGGATCGAGGCGGCGTTGAGCGCTGGCTGCGACATGGGCCTGGTGTGCAATGACCGGGCGGCGGCGGAGCTGGCGTTGAGTGCGGCGCAGCGGATGAAGGTCAAGCCCTCGCCACGGATTGCGCGGATGCGTGGGCAAGGGTTTGCGCGCACGGATTATCGCCAGCAGCCGCGGTGGCTGGAGGCGTTGGGGGCGTTGCGGGAGGCGCAGCTGGTCGATTGACCGCGTCGGCCCCTTCGCGGGCATGCCCGCTCCCACAGGTGCTGTGCTGGTTTCGAAATTAGTGTTGTACCTGTGCCGGCCTCTTCGCGGGTGAACCCGCTCCCACTGGTACGGCACCGCCCTTGAGGGCACTGATATCCCTGTGGGAGCGGGTTTACCCGCGAAGAGGCCGGTACAGGCAGTGGGGGCACTGGGCTACCGCCCGCGCTTCCCGGGCAGCGGCGCGAACAGCGCTTCGATCTCTTCATCCCCCAGCCGCCATTGCCCGGCCTGCCCACCATCCAGCAGGCTCGCCGCCAGCGCCGCCTTCTCCTGCTGCAACTGCTGGATCTTTTCTTCCACTGTCCCCCGAGTGATCAGCTTGAACACGAACACTGGCTTGTCCTGGCCAATGCGGTAGGCGCGGTCGGTAGCCTGGTTTTCGCTGGCCGGGTTCCACCAGGGGTCGAAGTGGATCACCGTGTCTGCGGCCGTCAGGTTCAAGCCCACGCCACCCGCCTTGAGGCTGATCAGGAACACTTCGCTTTCACCCTGCTGGAACTGCTGCACCGGCGTGCGCCGGTCGCGGGTGTCGCCAGTCAGCAGGCTGTAGCGGATCCTGCGCTTCTCCAGTTCCTGCTCGATCAACACCAGCATCGAGGTGAACTGCGAGAACAACAGCACCCGGCGCCCTTCACTCAGCAGCTCTTCGAGCATTTCCAGCAACGCGCCCAGTTTGCCCTTGTCGGCCTGGTTGCCTTTGCTTTCCACCCCTTTGACCAGGCGCAGATCGCAGCACACCTGGCGCAGCTTGAGCAGGGCGTCGAGGATGACGATCTGGCTGCGCGCGGCGCCATTGCGGGCGATTTCATCGCGGACTTTCTTGTCCATGGCCACCCGCACGGCCTCGTAGGTGTCGCGCTGGGCATCGCTAAGCTCGACCCAGTGCACCATTTCGGTCTTGGCCGGCAGCTCGGTGGCCACCTGCTCCTTGGTGCGGCGCAGCAGGAACGGGCGGATGCGGCTGGCCAGGTGGGCCATGCGCTCGCTGTCGCCGTGGCGCTCGATCGGTATGCGGTAGTCCTGGTTGAAGCGCTTCAGGTCACCCAGCCAGCCAGGCATGAGGAAGTGGAAAATCGACCACAGCTCGCCCAGGTTGTTTTCCATTGGCGTGCCGGTAAGGCAGACGCGCTGATTGGCCCGCAGCTCGCAAACCGCGAGGGCGGCCTTGCTGGTGCTGCTCTTTATGTTCTGTGCCTCGTCCAGCACCAGTACATGCCAGGCCTGGGCGCGCAGGTGCTCGAGGTCGCGCGGCACCAGGGCATAGGTGGTCAGGACCAGGTCGTATTCGTGCAGTTTGGCGAAATGCTTGCTGCGCCCCGGGCCCTGCAGGGCCAGCACGCGCAGCCCGGGGGCGAAGCGCTGGGCTTCGTCCAGCCAGTTGGGCACCAGGCTGGTCGGCATCACCGCCAGGGCCGGCGCGCTCAGGCGCCCGGTCTGCTTCTCCAGCAGCAGGTGTGCCAGGGCCTGCAGGGTCTTGCCCAGGCCCATGTCGTCGCCGAGAATGCCGCCGGTGCCCATCTCGCGCAGCGCCTGCAGCCAGTTCAGGCCCTGTTGCTGGTAAGGGCGCAGGCTTGCCTGCAACCCGGCCGGCGGTTCGACCTTCAAGTCACGGGCATCGCGCAGGCGTCGGCCCAGGTCGCGTACATGCTCGCCACCTTCCCAGTGCAAAGGAAGGCTGTCGATTTCATTCAGGCGTGCGGCATCGGCACGGTCCAGGCGCAGGGACGGACCTGCGACGTCTTCGTGCAGGTACAGTTCGCCCAAGGTGCCCATCACTGCCTTGATGCGGCCATAGGGCAAGGCAACGCGCAGGGCCGGGGCATCGAGACGGCCACGGTTGAGGTCGATCAGCAGGTGCTCGTCGTCACTGCGCCGGGCCAGTTCGCTGGGGCGCAGCAGTTCCGGGTTGTTGCGCAGCAGTTGCAGCACGATCGGCAGCAGGCTGTGGCGTTGGCCATCGACCACGATGCCCAGCTCCAGGTCGAACCATTCATGGCCGGGCGCTTCGTCGATGGTGGCGTACCAGTCGTCCACCTCCTGCAGGTTGAAGGCGAAGTCGCGGTGGATGTCGATGTTCCAACCGGCTTCGCGCAGGCGCGGCAGGCCTTCGCGGGCAAAGCGCAGCCAGGCTTCGTCATCGGGCAGCTGGAGCATCTCGCCGGCACTGTCAGGCAGGGCCTTGCTCTGCCGGGTGGCGGCCTTGAAACCGAGGTCGCGCAGCACCTTGCGCAGCGCCTGTTCGGCCTGGGGCTGGCGGCGGATGCGCTGGCAGGTGTCGCCGACCAGGCGGGTCAGCGGCTTGTCGTCGCTGCCGCTGGCGCGCAGGCCGTCGTAGTCGAATGCCAGCGCGGCACGGTGTTGCATCTGCCGTTGCATGCGGCCGGTCTTGGGCATGTAGGCGCTGAATTCGAGACTGCCCAAGGTCAGGTGCGGCCTGGGCTGCAGGTCGTCAATGAGTTGTTCGTCCAGCGTGGTTGGCGTAGGGAGTTGGTGGTTCAAGGCGTTGAGCTTGTGGCTGAGGGGCACGACAAGGTGTTCCGGAACGTCAGGGGCGATGGTCAGTTGCAGGGCAATATGCGGATCGAGGCTGTGCTCGAGCTTGCCCACCACGCTGCCGGTGAAATCGAAATAGTAAAGTGGCAGCAGCGCAATCACGCAGTTCAGCGGCGTTTCACCGTGGTACCAGATGCCCCTATAGTGACCATTGTCCAGCCGCACCCAGCGGAACTCGGCCGCCAGCGTAGGGCCTTCGCGCAGCAGGGGCTTGTTTTCGTTACAGAGCATGCGGCCGGTATCCAGTGCGCGCTGGAACAGCTCACCGCCTTCCCGACCTTTGAGCTGGTAGCCGCGGTCCTGGCTGCCGGCCTGATTGAGCGCCGAAAGCAGGCGCAAGATGCGGATATCGTCTTCCTTGACGAAGCGCGGAGGTTCGTAAAGGAAATCGTAGAGTGACTGCACACGGCTATAGCGCAGCCCCTGGTCTTCGCGTGTGCCTTTGCGTACCCGCAGCGCGCAGCCGGGCTCGTCGGTCAGCACGAGTTGGTAGCAAACCATGCGCCCGCGTTTGTCTTGGGTTTCGGCAGGCTCCTGCGCAGGCTGTTCGAGACCTTTCAGCCAGCGCTGCAGGTTGGCCGGCAGTGCGTCACCGTCACTTTTCGCCGTTGCCTGCTGTTCGCTCAGGACGAACAGCGCGGCGGCGCAATGCTTGCAGTTGTGCCCCACGGGGCAACTGCACTGGCCGCGTACATGGCAGCGGCCAGCCAGGGCAGTGAGGGTTATCTTCTGCCGATAAGGGCTGCCCTCACTGCCACGACAGCTGGCTTCGACGAGCGTGCCGGTGCAGCTTTCGATCTCTACCCGGTCTTCCCGGGCGTAACGCTCACCGCGCTGCAGAACCGGGTCGGTGAACGACTGCGTCCAGTTCGGGTACTCGCGCAGCAGCTGGAGAGCGTCACGACTCATTGCATCACTGCTCCATCATCTCCGGGTCCATCACCGGCATTTTTGGCGTACCCGGTGGTGTCACCTTCAGCAGCACCGCCAGGTGCCCACCGTCGAGGAAGGTCAGCTGGCCGCCCTTGACGTTGCTGTTGCTCTGCTTGAACTGCTCGCTTTGCAGCACGCTGCCGTTGCCGTCCAGCTGGTTGACCCAGAAGTTGGCCTCCACCGCGATGAAGCGGCCCTCGGCGATGCTCAGGTTGCCTTCGATGGGGAAGTGGCCGAACTGCTCGGTGCCTTCGCCCAGGGCGATGCGGCTGGGCTCGCTGCCCACTTGCTGCTGCCAGGCCTTGTGCAGCAGCACGGTGTAGTCGGCGGTGGCTTCCAGGCGGGTGGCTTCGTCTTCCAGCGCCAGGCGACGCTCTGCGTCCTTCTCCAGGCGTGGTGCGCCGGCGCTCCAGTCTTCGGGGGCGAACGGGCTGGTGAAGGCGGGCACGCTGTTCTGCCGCACCAGGATCATTTCTACCTGATACAGGCCTTCGGCGAAGGCGGCCGGGGCGAACAGCGCCAGCAGCAGGGTCAGGCAACGGATGGCACGCATGGATCTTCCTTAGGCAGGCTGTGGGGTCAGGCGCTCGAACAGCGCCTCCAGGGTATTGAAGCGTTCGTCGGGGCGTTCCATGGGTACCAGGAAGCGGAACTGGGTGGCGCCTTCGAACTTGTAGCGTTTGGGCTGGCCCTGGATCAGCTTGATCAGGGTCAGCGGGTCGACCGGGGTCTCGGCCTCGAACTCGATCTTGCCACCGTTGGGGCCGGCGTCGACTTTCTTGATGCCGAGCTTTTCCGCGTGCAGCTTGAGCGAGGTCAGGCGCATCAGGTTCTTGGTCGGCTCGGGCAACAGGCCGAAGCGGTCGATCATTTCCACCTGCAGGTCCTTGAGGCCTTCTTCGTCGGCAGCCGAGGCAATGCGCTTGTACAGGATCAGCCGCGCATGCACGTCGGGCAGGTAGTCCTCGGGGATCAGTGCAGGCAGGCGCAGGTTGATTTCCGGGCCGCCGCCCAGCGGCTGTTCAAGGTTGGGCTGGGTGCCCTTGCGAATCGCCTTGACCGCTCGCTCGAGCATTTCCATGTACAGGGTAAAGCCCACCGCCTGGATCTGCCCGCTCTGGCCTTCGCCCAGCAGCTCGCCGGCGCCACGAATCTCCAGGTCGTTGGTGGCCAACACGAAGCCGGCACCGAGGTCCTGGGTGTTGGCGATCGCCTCCAGGCGTTTTTCGGCGTCGGCGCTGACCTTCTGCCGGGTTGGCGTCAGCAGGTAGGCGTAGGCCTGGTGGTGGCTACGGCCAACCCGGCCGCGCAGCTGGTGCAGCTGGGCCAGGCCGAACTTGTCGGCGCGTTCGATGACGATGGTGTTGGCGCTGGGCACGTCGATGCCGGTTTCGATGATGGTCGAGGCGACCAGCACGTTGAAGCGCTTGTGGTAGAAGTCGCTCATCACCTGTTCCAGCTCGCGCTCGCGCATCTGCCCGTGGCCGATGCCGATGCGCGCCTCGGGCACCAGTTCGGCAAGGTCGGCGGCGCATTTTTCGATGGTTTTCACATCGTTGTGCAGGTAGTACACCTGGCCACCACGCAGCAGCTCACGCAGCAGTGCCTCCTTGACCGTGCTCTTGTTCTGCTCCATGACGAAGGTGCGTACCGACAGGCGGCGCGCTGGCGGCGTGGCGATGATCGACAGGTCGCGCATGCCCGCCACCGCCATGTTCAGCGTACGCGGGATCGGCGTGGCGGTGAGGGTGAGGATGTCCACCTCGCTGCGCAGGGCCTTGAGCTGTTCCTTCTGACGCACGCCAAAGCGGTGTTCTTCGTCGATGATGGCCAGGCCCAGGTCCTTGAAGCGCACATCGTCCTGCAGCAGCTTGTGGGTGCCGATGAGGATGTCGATCTTGCCTTCGGCCAGCTCGGCGGCGGCGTTGGCCACTTCCTTGGCCGACTTGAAGCGGCTCATCACCTCCACGGTCACCGGCCAGTCTGCAAAGCGGTCGCGGAAGCTGTTGTAGTGCTGCTGGGCGAGCAGGGTGGTGGGCACCAGTACGGCCACCTGGCGGCCGCTGTGCACGGCGATGAACGCCGCGCGCATGGCCACTTCGGTCTTGCCGAAGCCGACATCGCCGCACACCAGGCGGTCCATCGGCTTGGGCGCCAGCATGTCGGCGCGCACGGCTTCGATGGCAGCCTGCTGGTCCGGGGTTTCCTCGAACGGGAAGCCGGCGCTGAAGGTGGCGTAGTCGGCGGACGGGTCGGCAAATGCATAGCCCTTGCGCGCGGCGCGGCGGGCATAGATGTCGAGCAGTTCGGCGGCCACGTCGCGCACCTGTTCGGCGGCCTTGCGCTTGGCCTTCTGCCAGGCCTCCGAGCCAAGCCGGTGCAGCGGTGCCAGTGCATCGTCGCTGCCGGTGTAGCGGGCGATCAGGTGCAGGTTGGCCACCGGCACGTACAGTTTGGCGCCCTCGGCGTATTCCAGGGTGAGGAATTCGGCGGCCTGGCCGTCGATTTCCAGGGTGGCCAGGCCCAGGTAGCGGCCCACGCCATGGTCGATGTGCACCACCGGCGCGCCTTCGCGCAGCTCGGTCAGGTTCTTGATCACCGCGTCGTTGGCGGTTTCGCCGCGCTTGTCGCGGCGCCGGCGCTGCATGACCCGCTGGCCGAACAGAGGGCTTTCGGCCACCAGTGCAATGGCTGGGTCGTCCAGCAGCAGCCCTTCGTCCAGCGGGGCGATGGTGATTGCCAGCCGTTCGCTGCCGGTGATGAAGTCGGCCCAGCCGTCGACGGTGTGCGGGCGCAGTTTCAGCCGTTCGAGCAGCTCCAGCAGCACTTCGCGGCGGCCTGCCGATTCGGCGGTGAACAAAACCCGGCCGGGGAACTGGTCGAGGAAATTGGCCAGTTCGGCCAAGGGCTGGTTGGCCTTGGCCTCGATTGCCAGGTTGGGAAGGGGGCGCGCCGGGAAGCGCTCGCGGCCCACGCCGGGGGCGAGGTCTTCGGTGCTGACCACTACCCGTGGCCATTGCTTGAGCCGGGCAAAGCAGTCTTCAACCGGCAGGAACAGCTCGGCCGGCGGCAGCAGCGGCCGGCTCAGGTCGCCACGGCGGTCTTCATAACGCCCGCGCACGTCGTTCCAGAAGTGTTCGGCGGCCTGTTCCACGCCGGGCAGCGAGAACACCTGGGTGTCGGCCGGCAGGTAGTCGAACAGGGTCGAGGTTTCTTCGAAGAACAGTGGCAGGTAGTACTCGATGCCGGCGGGGATGATGCCGCTGGCCAGGTCCTGGAAGATCGCGCTGCGGCGGAAATCGACATCGAAGCGTTCGCGGAAGCGCGCCTTGAAGCGGGTCACTTCCTCTTTCTGCATCGGGAACTCGCGCGCCGGCAGCAGGCGCACCGAATCCACCTTGTCGATCGAACGCTGGGTCTCGGGGTCGAAGGTGCGCAGCGTCTCGATCTCGTCATCGAACAGGTCGATGCGGTAGGGCAGCTTGCTGCCCATCGGGAACAGGTCGATCAACGCGCCGCGGACGGCGAATTCGCCATGCTCGTAGACGGTGTCGACGCAGCGATAGCCACTGGCTTCCAGGCGCAGGCGCATCTGCTCCACGTCGATGGTCTGGCCCACGTCCAGCACCAGGCTGCTGCCCAGCAGGAAGCGGGTCGGCGCCAGGCGGTGCAGGGCGGTGGTGATCGGCACCACGAGGATGCCGTGGCTCAGCTCCGGCAGGCGGTAGAGGCTGGCGATGCGCTGGGAAATGATGTCCTGGTGCGGCGAGAACAGGTCGTAGGGCAGGGTTTCCCAATCGGGGAACGGCAGCACCGGCAAGTCCGGGGCAAAGAAGCGAAGTTCCTGTTCCAGACGATCGGCAGCCTGGCTGTCGGCAGTCAGCAGCAAAGTGAAGCGGCCCGCGCTGCTGGCGGCTTCGGCGATGGCCAGGCTGAGGGTGGCACCGGGTAGATTGCCCCAGGTTTGTTTGCCGGCTGTGGCCGACATTTGCGGTAGGCGCAGAACTGACACGGGAGATTGCACTCCAAGCGTTGCGGCAAAGAGGTCGATTGTACCGGTGACGGTGCCGGCTGTCAGGCTCGGAAGGGCGTGAACGCTGGCTTGCGTCGCCGCGACAGGCGCTCATTGCCCGTAACGCGTTGGGGCGTCATAATGTAGCCCCTTTTTTCTGTCCCTACATGTGGAAGGTTCCCGTGACTCAGAAGCCCGACCAGTGTCTTGGTGAGTGGATTGATCGTGAAGCCCTGGCTGAAGCGATGATCCCGCTTATCGGTCAGCTCTACCGCAACAACAACGTGGTGAGCTCGATTTATGGCCGTAGCCTGATCAACCGTTCGGTTATCTCGATCCTCAAGGCGCACCGCTTTGCGCGTCATCGTCAAACCGACGAAACCGAACTGTCCGTCCACGAGACATTCCCCCTGCTCAAGGCCATGAGCGAGCTGAAACTGGGCGCCGCTTCGGTCGACCTGGGCAAGCTGGCCAACAAGTTCAAGCAGGAAGGCAACGGCCGCACTGCCGAGCAGTTCGTCCGTGAAGAACTGGCCGAGGTGGTTGGCCAGCAGAACGCTTCGGCGCGCAAGGGCACTGACGTTGTCCTGTACGGCTTCGGCCGCATCGGCCGCCTGCTGGCGCGCATCCTGATCGAGAAGACCGGTGGCGGCGACGGCCTGCGCCTGCGCGCCATCGTCGTGCGCAAGGGCGCCGAGAACGACCTGGTCAAGCGTGCCAGCCTGCTGCGCCGCGACTCGGTGCACGGCCCGTTCGATGGCACCATCACCATCGACGAAGCCAACAACACCATCACTGCCAACGGCAACCTGATCCAGGTCATCTACGCCAAGAGCCCGAGCGAAGTCGACTACACCCAGTACGGCATCGAAAACGCGCTGATCGTCGACAACACCGGCGTATGGCGTGATGCCGACGGCCTGGGCCAGCACCTGGCCTGCCCGGGCGCTGCCCGCGTGATCCTCACCGCACCTGGCAAGGGCGCGCTGAAGAACATCGTGCACGGCATCAACCACGGTGACATCGCTGCCGATGACAAGATCATCTCGGCCGCTTCCTGCACCACCAACGCCATCGTGCCGGTGCTCAAGGCCATCAACGACCAGTACGGCATCGTCAACGGCCACGTCGAAACCGTTCACTCGTTCACCAACGACCAGAACCTGATCGACAACTTCCACAAGGGCAGCCGCCGTGGCCGTGCCGCGCCGCTGAACATGGTCATCACCGAAACCGGCGCCGCCACTGCTGCCGCCAAGGCACTGCCAGTGCTGAAAGGCAAGCTGACCGGCAACGCCATTCGCGTACCGACGCCGAACGTTTCGATGGCCATCCTCAACCTGAACCTCGAGAAGGCCACCAGCCGCGACGAGATCAACGAGTACCTGCGCCAGACCGCCATGCACTCGGAACTGCACAAGCAGATCGATTACGTCAGCTCGCAGGAAGTGGTTTCGACCGACTTCGTAGGTTCGCGCCACGCTGGTGTGGTTGACGCCGAAGCGACCATCTGCAACGACAACCGCGTTGTTCTGTACGTCTGGTACGACAACGAATTCGGTTACAGCTGCCAGGTGGTTCGTGTGATGGAAGAGATGGCCGGTGTGAACCCGCCAGCGTTTCCGCACTGATACGCTTGTAAGGCAATGAAAAAACGGGAACCTTCGGGTTCCCGTTTTTTTTGCCTGATTAACTGATCGGGCATTTACTGTGCCTGTACTGGCCCTTTCGCGGGCACGCCCGCTCCCACAGGGATATCACAGGGCTGGAGGGCAGTGGGGTACCTGTGGGAGCGGGCGTGCCCGCGAAAGGGCCAGTACAGACATTCGAGATCTCGGTATTGCGCGCATTTCTTTGTTTCTTGCTGATGCTGCTCACCGCCTGCGACCAGGGTCCCACCCTGGAGCGCCTGGGCGGCCCGACCATGGGCAGCAGCTACAGCATCCAGTACGTGCGCGAACCCGGCGGCCCGGCGCCGGTCCAGGTGCGGGCGGCAGTCGAAACCATTCTGCACGACATCGACCAGCACTACTCGACCTACCGCGGCGACTCCACCGTCAGCCGTTTCAACCAGTTGCCCGCCAACCAGTGCCAGGTCCTGCCGCCCGACATGCTCGAACTGGTCAGCCTTGGTCAGCACCTGGCCGAGCAGAGCGACGGCGCCTTCGACCTTACCGTCGAACCCTTGCTCGACCTGTGGGGGTTCGGCCCCCAGGCCCGCCACGAGCAGGTGCCCGACCCGCTGGCCCTGGCCCAGGTGCGTCAGCGCGTGGGCTACCGGCACTTGCACATCGACGGCCAGGCCTTGTGCAAGGACGCCCCGGTGCAACTCGACTTCAACAGCATCGCCGCCGGCCATGCGGTCGACCTGATCGCCGCGCGCCTGCAGGCCATGGGCGTAGCCAGCTTTGTCGCCGAAGCCACCGGCGAGCTCAAGGCCGCCGGCCACAAGCCCGATGGCAGCCCATGGCGCATCGCCCTGGAGCTGCCCCGCGAAGATCGCCAGATAGCCCGCCAGATCATCGCGGTCAATGGCCTTTCAGTATCAACCTCGGGTGACTATCGGCACTATTTCGAGGAGAATGGCCGGCGCTATTCGCACACCTTCGATGCTCGCCTCGGGCGCCCGGTGCAGCACGACCTGGCCGCGGTCACCGTGCTCGATGCCTCGGCGCTGCAGGCCGACGGCTATTCGACGCTGCTGTTGATCCTGGGCCCGGAGCGTGGCTGGGATTTCGCCGTGGCGCATGGCCTGGCCGCAGTATTGGTGACTCGGGCCGAGGGTGGCTTCGTCTCCCGAGCTACGCCTGCATTCGAACGGGCAGTGAAAGGCGAGTGAAAGCACAAGCAGGGATGATCGCCGCCAGGGAATGGTTCACACATGTAGTGCGGGCAAAATTGGCCTACGACGCGACCAAGGGTTAATGTGCGCGGCGTTCACGCTTGATTAGACTGCACCCGAATTTTCTCATGACGCCCCGGCGGCATGATCGCGCCCCGCGAGCGACCGTGGCTTGCGGGCCAGTTCTGAAGGAGTACGCATGGCTGTCTACAACTACGACGTAGTGGTGCTGGGTTCCGGCCCGGCCGGAGAAGGTGCGGCAATGAACGCCGCCAAAGCAGGGCGCAAGGTGGCGATGGTCGATAGCCGTCGCCAGGTCGGGGGCAACTGCACCCACCTGGGCACCATCCCGTCCAAGGCACTGCGTCACTCGGTGCGGCAGATCATGCAGTTCAACACCAACCCGATGTTCCGTGCCATCGGCGAGCCGCGCTGGTTCTCGTTCCCGGACGTGCTGAAAAGCGCCGAGAAGGTCATCGCCAAGCAGGTAGCGTCGCGCACCGGCTACTACGCGCGTAACCGCGTGGACGTGTTCGTCGGCACCGGCAGCTTCGCCGACGAGCAGACCGTCGAAGTGGTCTGCCCGAACGGTGTGGTGGAAAAGCTCAACGCCAAGCACATCATCATCGCCACTGGCTCGCGCCCGTACCGCCCGGCCGACATCGACTTCCACCACCCGCGCGTCTATGACAGCGACACCATCCTCAGCCTCAGCCACACTCCGCGCAAGCTGATCGTGTACGGTGCCGGCGTGATTGGTTGCGAATACGCCTCGATCTTCAGCGGCCTGGGTGTATTGGTAGAGCTGGTGGACAACCGTGGCCAGTTGCTGAGCTTCCTCGACTCGGAAATTTCCCAGGCGCTGAGCTACCACTTCAGCAACAACAACATCACCGTACGCCACAACGAAGAGTATGAGCGCGTCGAAGGCCTGGACAACGGGGTGATCCTGCACCTGAAGTCGGGCAAGAAGATCAAGGCCGACGCCTTGCTGTGGTGCAACGGCCGTACCGGCAACACCGACAAGCTGGGCCTGGAAAACATCGGCATCAAGGTCAACAGCCGCGGCCAGATCGAGGTCGACGAGGCCTACCGCACCAGCGTGCCGAACATCTACGGTGCCGGCGACGTGATTGGCTGGCCGAGCCTGGCCAGTGCCGCCCATGACCAGGGCCGCTCTGCCGCTGGCAGCATCGTCGATAACGGCAGCTGGCGCTTCGTCAACGACGTGCCGACCGGCATCTACACCATTCCGGAGATCAGCTCGATCGGCAAGAACGAGCAGGAGCTGACCCAGGCCAAGGTACCGTATGAAGTGGGCAAGGCCTTCTTCAAGAGCATGGCCCGTGCACAGATCGCAGGCGAGCCGCAAGGCATGCTGAAGATCCTGTTCCACCGCGAAACACTGGAAGTGCTGGGGGTACACTGCTTCGGCTACCAGGCTTCGGAAATCGTCCATATCGGCCAGGCAGTGATGAACCAGCCGGGCGAGCAGAACAACCTGAAATACTTCGTCAACACCACGTTCAACTACCCGACCATGGCCGAAGCCTATCGGGTAGCTGCCTACGACGGCCTGAACCGGCTTTTTTGAGCGGCTCCGACCGGTGGCCTGAGCCGGTCGGAGAGACCGATTTCAACCCTGCCCGAGGGTGGTCTTGGCCAAACCGGGAAAGTCTGTAATCAGGCTGTCCACGCCAAAATCAGCGAGCCGGCGCATCAGTGCCGGTTCGTTGACCGTCCACACCGACACGTGCAAACCCTGGCCCTGGGCTTTCAGCAGGCGCTCGGGGGTGCACAGTGTCCAGTTCAATGCCAGCAGATCGCAGCCGTAGTTCTGCGCCACCTTCAGCGGGTCGAGCCAGGCGTATTCGGCGACCAGCCCGCGCTTGACGTCCGGCACCAGCTCCAGGGCGGCACCCAGTACTTCGCGTGAGCTGGAGGTGATGGTCACCTTGTCCAGCAGGCCGTACTGCTGGGCCAGCTCGCGGATCGCCAGCACGGTGGTGGCGGCACGGGTACGCGAGGCGCTTTTCACCTCCAGTTGCCAGTGCTCGAACGGGCATTTCTGGAACAGTTCCTCCAGTCTCGGGATCGGGCAGGGCTGGACATGGCCCGGGCCGCCCTTGCGGGCATCGATCTTGACCAGGTCTGCGGCCGGGTGCTCGACCACCTTGCCGCGTTTGCCGGTGGTGCGCTTGAGGGTAGGGTCATGGATCACCATCAGCTCGTTGTCGGCCGACAGGTGCAGGTCCAGCTCGCAGCGGGTCACGCCATGGGCGAGGCATTGCTGGAAGCTCTTCAGGGTATTCTCGGGCGCTTCGCCCTTGGCGCCGCGGTGGCCGTAGATCAGGGTCACGTTCGTTCCTTCAAATCAGAGAAAAATAGGCTCAGGAGGCGGGGTCGTTCTGTTCCAGCTGCTGGCGCCGTTGCTGTTGCTGACGCTGCAGGATGTAGCGGGCCAGCAGTTGCCGTTGGGCGTCGGTCATGTCGGTGAATTCGGTGCCGACCTCGAAGCCGCCCTCCGGGCGCGGGTCGCAATGGGTAACCTTGCCGCGAAGCAGCAGGCCATGGGCGCGCGGCATCAGCACCATCTTCACCTTCACTCGGGAGCCGGGGGCCACCGCTGTGGCTTGCGCGAATTCGATGCCGCCCTCGGAAATGACCACCGGCTGGGGCTGGCCAACTTCGCCGATCAGGGTCTGGGCAACCACCGCGCTGAGCAGGTCGAGGCGCTTGTTCTGCGCACGCAGGAAGGCGGCAAGGGTGCGGTCCTTATCGCTAAGCTGGCGCAGCAGGTGCTGCGACTCGAAGTCGGACAGGTGCAGTTCGCTGAGCAGGTTGAACAATGGCGAATCATCTTGCAACACATCTGGGTCAAGGGCTTCGGCCGCGCTGAGGGGGCTGATTTGAAGTGCGATCCGATCTTCGATGCGGTAGTATTCGCGGCGATCTTCTTCGTCTAATGTCGTCATGGCGAACCCAAGGTAGCGGCGGTGGTCCGAGTGTAAAGCCGCCGTAGGCGCCTCGCCACAAGGACGTTCCCTTTCATCCGAACAAGCCCCGACATGTTCAGACCTCTTTTCGCATTCATCGGCACGCGTTATACCCGTGCCAAACGTCGCAATCACTTCGTCTCGTTCATTTCCCTGACCTCGATGATCGGCCTCGCCCTGGGCGTGGTGGTGATGATCGTGGTGCTCTCGGTGATGAACGGTTTCGACCACGAGATGCGTACCCGCGTGTTGGGCATGATCCCCCATGCCACGCTGGAGAGCGGCCAGCCCATTGCCGACTGGCCGGCCCTTGCCCAACAAGTAAAGCAGAATCCGCAGGTGGTGGCGGTCGCGCCCTTCACCCAGATGCAGGGCCTGCTGACCCATGAAGGCAAGGTGCAGAAGGTGCTGCTCAACGGCATCGACCCGGCCCGCGAGCGCGAAGTGTCGATCATCGACAAGTTCGTCCTGCAAGGGCGCCTCGACCAGCTGGCGCCGGGCGAGTGGGGCATAATGATCGGCGACAAGGCCGCGGCCAAGCTGGGCGTGGGCATCGGCGACAAGCTCACCTTCGTCGCCCCCGAGGTCAGTGTGACCCCGGCCGGCATGTTCCCGCGCATGAAACGCTTCACCGTGGTCGGTACCTTCCATGTGGGCGCGGGCGAGATCGACGGCTACCTGGGCCTGACCAACATCAGCGACCTGTCCCGGCTGCATCGTTGGAAGCCCGACCAGGTCCAGGGCCTGCGCCTGAAGTTCGACGACCTGTTCCAGGCGCCACGGGTGGCCTGGGACATCGCCCAGCGCCTGGGTGAGCAAGAATTCTACAGCCGTGACTGGACCCGTACCCACGGCAACCTGTACCAGGCGATCCGCATGGAAAAGGCCATGATCGGCCTGCTGTTGCTGCTGATCGTGGCGGTGGCGGCGTTCAACATCATTTCCACCCTGGTGATGGTGGTCAACGACAAGCGTGGCGACATCGCCATCCTGCGTACCCTGGGCGCCACGCCCGGGCAGATCATGCTCATCTTCATGGTCCAGGGCACGGTTATCGGGGTGATCGGTACCCTGATCGGCGCCGTGGTCGGGATCGTCGCCGCGCTGAACGTGAGCGCGGTGATCGCCGGCATCGAGAAACTGATCGGGCACAAGTTCCTCAACGCCGATGTGTATTTCATCGATTACCTGCCGTCGCAGATCCAGGCCCAGGACGTGTACATGGTCTGTGGTGCGGCACTGGTCCTGAGTTTCTTCGCCACCCTGTACCCGGCCTGGCGTGCGGCCCGCACCCAGCCTGCAGAGGCGCTACGTTATGAGTGAGTCGCGCATGAGTGATAAAGCCGTTCTGAGTTGCCGCAACCTGGGCAAGTCCTACGACGAGGGCCCGGAATCGGTGCA
This sequence comes from Pseudomonas sp. B10(2017), assembly GCF_002113295.1. NCBI lineage: Bacteria > Pseudomonadati > Pseudomonadota > Gammaproteobacteria > Pseudomonadales > Pseudomonadaceae > Pseudomonas > Pseudomonas sp. B10(2017). Next base: position 76,520 of record NZ_NEJU01000017.1, on the reverse strand, counting down.
GGTGCTGTCCGGGCTCAACCTCGAGCTGCACGCCGGTGAGCGGGTAGCCATCGTGGGCAGCTCCGGCTCGGGCAAGAGTACCTTGCTGAACCTGCTGGGCGGCCTCGACCGGCCGACCCAGGGCAGCGTCTGGCTGGCCGGGGAGGAGCTGTCGGCGCTGGGCGAGCGTGCCCGTGGCCTGTTGCGCAACCGCGAGCTGGGCTTTGTCTACCAGTTTCACCACCTGCTGCCGGAATTCACTGCCATCGAGAACGTGTGCATGCCGTTGCTGATCGGCCGCACGCCCATCCCAGAGGCCCGTGAGCGTGCCGAGGCGCTGCTCAAGCGCGTGGGCCTGTCCCACCGCTTCAACCACAAGCCGGCCGAGCTGTCCGGTGGTGAGCGCCAGCGGGTGGCAATTGCCCGGGCACTGGTCAACCGCCCCGGCCTGGTAATGCTCGACGAGCCGACCGGCAACCTCGACCACCACACCGCCCAGGGCATTCAGGAGTTGATGCAGGAATTGTCCAGCGCGTCGCGCACGGCATTCCTGGTGGTCACCCACGATCTCAACCTGGCGCGCCAGATGGACCGTGTATTGAAGCTCGACGACGGCCACCTGGTGGCGATCTGATCGACTGCACGGGGTGGCCGGTGCCGCCCCGTTTTCCTGTTTTCATTGGGTGATTTCGTACATGTTCAGACCCTTGCCCATCTTCATCGGTGCGCGCTACACCCGAGCCAAGCGCCGCAACCACTTCATCTCGTTCATCTCGATGACCTCGATGATCGGCCTGTCGCTGGGTGTGCTGGCGATGATCGTGGTGCTGTCGGTGATGAACGGCTTCCAGCGCGAAATGAGTTCGCGCATCCTCGGCCTGGTACCGCATGCCGCCATCCTCGGCGTGCAACCGCTGGACGATTGGCACAAGGTGGCCGACGCGGCCATGCGCGACCCGGCGGTGATGGCGGCGGCGCCGATTACCGAAATGGAAGGCATGCTGTCGTACAAGGGCGCGATGCAGCCGATCCAGGTGGGCGGTATCGACCCGGCCGAAGAGGGTAAGGTCTCGATCGTCGGCCAGCATATCGTCCAGGGCCGCCTGCAGGACCTGCAGCCGGGTGAGTTCGGCGTGGTCATCGGTGAGCTGACTGCGCGGCGCTTCCGCCTGAACACCGGCGACAAGCTGACGCTGATCGTGCCGGAAATCAGCAAGGAGCCGGGCGGTATCACACCGCGCATGCAGCGCCTGACCGTGGTCGGCATCTTCAAGGTCGGCGCCGAACTGGATGGCTCGCAGGCTTACATTCATGTGGCCGATGCTGGCGCCATGCAGCGCTGGGCGCCGGGCCAGGTGCAGGGCGTGCGCCTGAAGCTGCACGACCTGTATGCCGCGCCGCAGGTGTCCAAGGCCATCGCTGCCGGGCTGGGCGATGCCTACCGTGCCGATGACTGGTCGCACACCCAGGGCAGCCTGTTCAGCGCCATGAAGATGGAAAAGACCATGATCGGCCTGCTGCTGATGATGATCATCGCGGTGGCGGCGTTCAACATCATCGCCACCCTGGTGATGGTGGTGAACGACAAGGGGCCGGACATCGCCATCCTGCGCACCCTGGGCGCCACGCCGGCGCAGATCATGGGCACGTTCATGGTCCAGGGCAGCCTGATCGGCATTGTCGGGACGCTGATCGGTGGCGTACTGGGGGTAATTGCGGCGTTCAACGTCAGCCAGATCGTCGGTTGGCTGGAGCGGGTGAGCGGGCAGCACATCTTCACTTCGGATGTTTACTTCGTCAGCAGCTTGCCGTCGCAGCTGCAGTGGGGCGATGTGGCGATCATCTGCACTGCCGGGTTGGTGATGAGCTTCCTGGCGACCATTTACCCGGCTTATCGGGCATCGCAGGTGCAGCCGGCGATTGGCCTGGCAGTTTGAGTAACTGTTGAGGGCCTCATCGCCGGCAAGCCAGCTCCCACAGGATTGCATCAAGCCCAAGGCATGCGCTGTACCTGTGGGAGCTGGCTTGCCGGCGATGGGCTGCAAAGCAGCCCCGATGTCACCGGCCTTCAGTGAAATCGATCACGAATCGTGTCCAACCGTCCGCACACTCCGCCCTGATGTGCCCGCCATGGGCCTGCACGATCGACCGGGTAATCGCCAACCCCAACCCGGCATGCTCGCTACTGCCTTCCCGCCGCGCCGGGTCCACCCGGTAGAAGCGGTCGAACAGCCGCGGTAACGCCGCCGGCTCGATAGCCGCCCCGGTATTGGCCACACCAATCCTCGGCCCTGGCCCCAATGTCACCCGTATCTGCCCTCCCGCCGGGGTGAAGCGCAAGGCATTGTCCAGCAAGTTGGACAGCGCCCGGCGCAGCATATGCCGGTCGCCCTGCAGCAGCGCCTCACCCTCGCGCAGCATCTGCACGCCGCTGTCCTCTGCCAGCGGTGCGTAGTATTCAAGCAGCGCATCCACCTCCTCATGCAGCACCAGCGGTGCTTGCCCCGGCACCAGCAGGCCGTGGTCGGCCTTGGCCAGGAACAGCATGTCGTTGATCATCTGCGCCATCCATTGCAGCTCCTCGAGGTTGCCGTGCAGGGCTTCGCGGTACTCTTCGAGGCTGCGCGGGCGGGTGAGGGTGACCTGGGTGTGGGTCAGCAGGTTGGACAGCGGCGTGCGCAGCTCGTGGGCAATGTCGGCAGAGAACGCCGACAGGCGCTGAAAGGCATCGTCCAGGCGCTGCAGCATGGCGTTCATGGCCGTCGCCAGCTCGGCCAGCTCTTCGGGCATCTGTGCCACCGGCAGGCGGGTGGTGAGCGAGCGCGCCGATACGCTGGCAGCCACCTGGCCCATCTGCCGCAAAGGGCGCAACCCGCGGCGTGCTGCCCAGGCACCGAGCAGGGCCGTGGCCAGCGCCGACAGGCCCACTGTCAGCCAGATCAGCCGTTGCATGCCCTGCAGGAAGTGCTGGTGATGGGTGATGTCGAGGTACAGGGTCAGTTGTGGCGACTGCGGGGCGCCTTGCGCCAGGTGCACGGCCAGGCTGCGGTAGTCGGTGCCTTGCGCATGCAGGGTTGCCAGCCCGTCGGGCAGCGGTGTCCCGGGCAGGCCTGTGCGGCTTTCGAACCAGGTGGCGCCGTCACTGCCATTGATGCGCAGGGCCAGGTCGGCCTGGTGGCCCAGTTCATCGCGCAAGGCGGGCAGGCGCGCCTGCAGCTCGGCCGGGGTGGAGATGCCGGCCAACTGGGTGCGGAACAGCGACAGGCGCGAGTCCAGCAGTTGCTGGTCCAGTTCGACGAAGTGCTGCTCGCTGGCCCGGCTGAATATCAGGCCGGCACCGAGCGAGACAGCGGCGGTGCATGCGGCGAACAGCAGGGCCAGGCGGCTGCCGAGGGAGACCCGACGCATCACTCCGCGCGCTCTTCGAGTACATAGCCCATGCCGCGTACGGTATGGATCAGTTTGTTGGGGTGCGGGTCGTCGATCTTCAGGCGCAGGCGGCGGATCGCCACTTCGATCACATTGGTGTCGCTGTCGAAATTCATGTCCCACACCTGCGAGGCGATCAGCGATTTGGGCAGCACCTCGCCCTGGCGGCGCAGCAGCAGTTCAAGCAGGGCGAACTCCTTGGCGGTCAGGTCGATGCGCTGGCCGGCGCGCTCGGCGCGGCGGCGGATCAGGTCCAGGCGCAGGTCGGCCAGGCCCAGGGTCGTGTCCTGGTTGGGGCTGGTGCCCCGGCGCAGCAGGCTGCGCACCCGGGCCAGCAGTTCGGAGAAGGCGAACGGCTTGACCAGGTAATCATCGGCGCCCAGCTCCAGGCCGTGTACTCGGTCCTCCACGGCATCGCGAGCGGTGAGAAACAGCACCGGGGTGTCCAGGCCGGCCTGGCGCACGGCCTGGAGGATCTGCCAGCCGTCCCGGCCGGGCAGCATCACGTCGAGAATCAGCAGGTCGTGGTCGCCGGTCAGGGCGAGGAACTGGCCGGTCTCGCCATCGGTGGCCAGTTCGGTGGCGAAGCCAGCCTCGTTCAGGCCCTGGCTCAGGTACTGGCCGGTACGGGCCTGGTCTTCGACGATCAGCAGTTTCATTGGGTGAATTGACTCCAGCAAGCGGCGCAAAGCCCTGTGGGAGCGGGTTTGCCCGCGAAGAATTCAACACGGTGCATGGCACCGGCTTTGCCTGTGTTCGCGGGTGAACCCGCTCCTACTGGGGCTGGGTGATGCTGAGATGATACGTGACGATGCACCCGCTCGCCCCAAACTGACGAAGATGTAATCCCGCTGACTTGCGCTCCAAGGCGAGGTGCAAAACCGGTAGACTAGGGGCAATTTCGAACCTTCAGGTCAGTTTCCATGCATCCCGCTGCCGAACATTCCCCGCTGGGCAAGTCCAGCGAATACATTGCCACCTATTCCCCGGAGCTGCTGTTCCCGATCCCGCGTACCGCCAAGTGGGCCGAGCTGGGCGTTACTGCCCAGACCTTGCCGTGGCAGGGTGTGGATTACTGGAACTGCTTCGAGCTGAGCTGGCTGCTGCCTTCGGGCAAGCCGGTGGTGGCGATCGGCGAGTTTGCCATTCCCGCCGATTCGCCGAACATCATCGAGTCCAAGTCGTTCAAGCTGTACCTGAACTCGCTGAACCAGACGGTTTTCGCCTCGCCTGGCGAGCTGCAGGCGTGCCTGGAGAAAGACCTGTCCGCAGCCGCCGGCAAGCCGGTGGGCGTGAAAGTGCGCACCTTGGCCGAGGTCGAGGCCCAAGGCGTGGTGGCATTGCCGGGGCAGTGCATCGATGCGCTGGACGTTGCCATCAGCAACTACGAACAACCACAACCAGGGCTGCTGCGCTGCAACCCGGAGCAGCAGGTGGAAGAAACCCTGCACAGCCACCTGTTGAAGTCCAACTGCCCGGTCACCGGCCAGCCAGACTGGGGTAGCCTGGTGGTCGAGTACAAGGGCAGGGGGCTGGACCATGCCAGCCTGCTGACCTACCTGATCAGCTTCCGCCAGCATGCCGACTTCCACGAGCAGTGTGTGGAGCGGATCTATCTGGACTTGAAGAACCTGCTGCAGCCGGAGCATTTGACGGTGTATGCGCGCTACGTGCGCCGGGGTGGGCTGGATATCAACCCTTACCGCAGCACGGGGGCGATCAGCCCGGACAACAAGCGCCTGGTTCGGCAGTAAGGTTCGCAAGTACGCCGGGGGGGGCGCTTCGCGCCCCTATCGCGACACAAGGCTGCTCCTACAGGTACAGCGCAAGCCTCAAATCTTGCGCTGTACCTGTAGGAGCGGCCTTGTGTCGCGATAGGGCCGCAAAGCGGCCCCAGTATTTCTAGATCCCCATGCTGTGCAGCGAGTTGGCAATGCTGCGCAGGGTAGCGGTGAGGTCGGGGTGTTCGGCCTCGAAGCGTTCGATCGCCAGGTTCACGCCGTCCACCAGGTTGTTGTCTGGCGTGGCTTCCTCAAGCTTCAGTTGCGCCTCGATCTGGCGCGCTTCTTCGTGCAGCGCGGCCAGTTCCTCGTCCGACAGTGGCACGTTGCGGTCCAGTTGCTCGCGCAAGCTGTTCAGGCGCTCTTGCAATTCGCGGGCAGGCATTGGCAGTTCTCCATCAATGGCTTGGCAAGCCATGGACCTCAGCGAAGCGGCAAAGGTTCTGGCTTGTCTTCAGCGTAATCCACCTGCCGTTGCTTTGCATGATCCGCGTCAAGGGTGCTGTATCAGGGTTTTTCGCCCTTGCGCCGGCGTTGGGCAATGTCCTGCAGGCAGTTATCCAGCGCCTCCAGGTGGTCGATGACCGAGTGCACGCCCAGGCTGAACAGTTCCAGCGTCGCCTTGCCACGGGCCAAGTCCTGTTCCTGCGCCGTCATGGCTTGCCATTGCCGCGAGCTGCGGTCGCAGAACGGGCTGCAGGCGGCCAGCCCCACCGTCCACAGCCCCGCGTTCAGGCCAGACTGCAACAGGCGTGGGTCGCCGCTGACCAGCACGCAGCCGTCCAGGCGTTCGCTGTCCAGCGTCATCAGGGCTTGCCAGCAGGCATTTGGCGCCGGCCAGAGCACGCCGTTCACCGAATGCCCCGGCAGCCAGGCAGGCAGTACATGCGCAAGGCGCTTGCTCTGGGTGGCGTCGAGGTCGTCCAGCCAGATGCACGGCACCTGGCGCTGGCGCAGGCTGGCGAGGGTGGCCAGGGCGCCGGGTGCGGGCGAAGGGGCGCCATTGGCAGCTTGCACCAGGCAGCCGCGCAAGCCGAACAGCACAGCGGTGAAGGCGGGTGCAGCGTCCATGGCAACTTCCCTCAAATAGTCCGCAGACTATTCGGCGATTGTTACCGCCCTGTGACAGCAGGCGCCACGCAACAGTTGTTCACAAAATATTGAGCAGTGATGTGTAAAGCTGTTTATCAGCCCGCAAGCCTCTATACTGCCGCCGTACAGCAGCGCACCCGTTTGCGCTTGCGGCCGAGAAATTCGATGGAGAAACACCTATGCGTAGGATCGGTGCCAGTGTGATCGAACGAGTCACCCAGGCCTGTGTCTGCGCCAGCATGCTGCTGGCGCCCGTGGCAGCCGCCCAGGCCGCCACCGAGGAAGATCCCTGGGAAGCGGTCAACCGCCCGATCTTCCGTTTCAACGATACCCTCGACACCTATGCCCTCAAGCCATTGGCCAAGGGCTACCAGGCGGTCACCCCGCAGTTCCTCGAAGATGGCATCCACAACATCTTCCGCAACCTGGGTGACGTGACCAACCTGGCCAACGACTTGCTGCAGTTCAAGCCCCATGCGGCGGGGGTGGACACGGCGCGGCTGATCGTCAACACCACCTTCGGCCTGGGCGGCTTCTTCGACGTGGGTACCAAGATGGGCCTGCAGCGCAACGACGAGGACTTCGGCCAGACCCTCGGCTATTGGGGCGTGCCGAGCGGCCCGTACGTGGTCATCCCGCTGCTGGGCCCGAGCACCGTGCGTGACGGCGTGGCCAAGTACCCGGATACCTATACCGAACCCTACCGCTACATCGACCATGTACCGACGCGCAACTCGATCTTCGCCCTGGACATCATCGACACCCGCGCCGACCTGCTCTCGGCAGAGAAGCTGATCCAAGGCGACAAGTACATCTTCATTCGCAACGCCTACCTGCAGAACCGCGAGTTCAAGGTGAAGGATGGCGAAGTCGAAGACGACTTCTGACCCACGGATCTGGGGCTGCTTTGCAGCCCCTGATTCAGTGCATCGCCAGGATCCGCAACCCGAACTTCTGCTGCCCGCCAGGCTGGTCGGCAATCCACACCACTTCGGTGCTGGCGTGCAGCCCCTTCAGCGCCGGGTGGTCGGACTCGATCCGTACCTCGATATGGTCCCCCACATGGAAGCGCTGCGGTGCCTGCACCTGCATGCCGCCGCTGGACAGGTCCAGGCACACTGCCGCGATCACCTGGCCTGCGTGCAGCAGGCTGACCTCGGTGTCGATGCGCATGCGGATGAAATCGCGTTTCTCGTCATGACTGGAGGGCGTGTGGGGCATGCTGCATCCTTCCCATCGGGTTGCGCTGGTCGACTTTCTTATAACTCCCGGTGATTTGGCCTGTAAAGTGCGTCGAGGTGAACCTTTGCATGCTTGAAACGCCTGCCGGATGGGAGTACCGTCTGCGCCTTACAAGGTCCCTCTGACAGTTGCCGGGCAAGTGTTCTTGTCCTACAACTCAAGTAGAGTGTGACCACAAAGAATTCCCGTAGCTGGCCGTCTGCCTTGCCGACACCGCTGCACCAACCCAAATCGGCGCCGTTCGCCCACATGCAGAAAACCAGTGCAACGCTGCTGATCATCGATGACGACGACGTGGTCCGTGCAAGCCTCGCCGCCTATCTTGAAGACAGTGGCTTCAGCGTCCTCCAGGCCAGCAATGGCCAGCAGGGGCTTCAGGTCTTCGAAGAACACCAGCCCGACCTCGTGATCTGCGATCTGCGTATGCCGCAGATGGGTGGCCTCGAGCTGATCCGTCAGGTCAGCGAGCGTGCCCCGCAGTTGCCGGTGATCGTGGTGTCCGGTGCCGGCGTCATGAGTGATGCGGTGGAAGCGTTGCGCCTGGGCGCTGCCGACTACCTGATCAAGCCGCTGGAAGACTTGGCCGTGCTCGAGCATTCGGTGCGCCGCGCCCTCGACCGTTCGCGCCTGGTGCTGGAAAACCAGCGCTACCGCGACAAGCTTGAAGCTGCCAACCGCGAACTGGAAGCCAGCCTGCACCTGCTGCAGGAGGACCAGACCGCCGGTCGCCAGGTGCAGATGAACATGCTGCCGGAAAGCCCTTGGGTGGCCGGCGATTTCGCCTTCGAGCACCAGATCATCCCGTCGCTTTACCTGTCGGGTGATTTTGCCGATTACTTCCGGGTGGACGAACGGCGCATCGCTTTCTACCTCGCCGATGTCTCCGGGCATGGTGCGTCGTCAGCGTTCGTCACCGTGCTGCTGAAATTCATGACCACACGGCTGTTGTTCGAATTCAAGCGCGGCAGCAAGATGCGCGAGTTCAAACCCTCGCAGGTGCTCAGCCACATCAACCGCGGGCTGATCAACTGCAAGCTGGGCAAGCACGTGACCATGGTTGGCGGGGTGATCGACGAAGACACCGGTCTGTTGACCTACGCCGTTGGCGGCCATCTGCCGCTGCCGGTGCTGCACACCCCCGAGCACACCCGCTACCTGGAAGGCCGCGGCCTGCCGGTGGGGTTGTTCGACGAGGCCACCTACCAGGACCTGGTAGTGGAGCTGCCGCCGCAGTTCAGCCTCAGCTTGATGTCCGATGGCATTCTGGACCTTTTGCCGGGTGACACGCTCAAAGATAAAGAAACCGCCCTGCCGGAAATCGTCAGGGCAGCAGGTGGCAGCCTGGATGGGCTGCGCCAACGATTTGGATTGGCTACGCTTGGGGAGATGCCGGATGATATCGCCCTATTGGTGTTGAGCAGGAACCTTCAATGAGTACCGGTAGAATCCAGTTCGCCGAGCAGAGTGGTACCTTCGTCCTGAAATTCGTCGGTGAAGTGCGCCTGACCCTGTGTTCGGCGCTGGATGCGACGATCGAGAAGATTTTCACTGCGTTGAACTTCTCGGCGATTGTCATCGACCTGACCGAAACCGAGAGCATCGACAGTACCACCCTGGGCCTGCTGGCCAAGCTGTCGATCCTGTCGCGCCAGAAGGTGGGCCTGTTGCCGACCGTGGTCACCACCAACCCGGACATTTCCCGGTTGTTGCAGTCGATGGGCTTCGATCAGGTGTTCAACATCGTCGATCGACCGATCCCTTGCCCGGAATGCCTGACCGACCTGCCGTCCCAGGACCAGAATGAGGACGTGGTGCGCTCCAAGGTGCTGGAGGCGCACAAGATCCTCATGGGCTTGAACGACTCCAACCGCGAAGCCTTCCATGACCTGGTCAATGCGCTGGAGCGGACCTGATCTTCAGCCTGTACCGGCCTCTTCGCGGGTAAACCCGCTCCCACAGGTACTGCGTTGCATTCAGAACCTGTGTTGCCCTGGTGGGAGCGGGTTTACCCGCGAAGAGGCCGGCAAAGCCAACACAAGCATTACCTGCCTGATCACCCTCGCCGCGCAAACTCGGTAGCCTCACCCCCACCCGCATCCAGCTGATACACCCGCGCCGGCCGACCCTGTTCATCGAAGAACACCTGCCCCAACCCCGCGCCATTCCACAACCGTTCGCCAGCCTTGCTATGGCTGGGCGTACGCGGCACTACCTCCATTTCCCGCCGCTTGGTAAACCAGTTGAGCGGCGAGCGCGGTGCATACAGCCAGCGGTTGAGCCGGTCGAGCACATCCAGCAGGCGCCGCGGGAATTCGTTCTTGATCCCGCTGCTGGTCACCTGCCACAAGTGCGGGCTGCGCTGGCGGTGGCGAATCAGCACTTCATAGACGAACGAGTAATGCACGTCGCCGGACAGCACCACGTAGTGCCCCGGCGTGCGCGAGTGGCGGAAGATGTTGAGGATGACCTGTGCTGCACCGCGATGAGCCATCCAGTTTTCGGCATCCACCAGCAAAGGGTAACCCAGCCAGCTGAACAGCTTCTGCACTGTCTCGATCAACTTCACGCCAAAAATCGGCGCAGGCGACACGATGATCGCCGACGGGTGGTCCAGCAATGCTTGCTGCAGCTCGCTCAGCGCCTCCCAGTCCAGCAGGCCGGACGGCTTTGCCAGGCTGCTTTCGCTGCGCCAGCGGCGGGTGCGGGTGTCCAGCACCAGCAAGGGTGGGTTGGTGGGCAGGCTGAACTGCCAGCCCTGGAAGCGCAGCAGCGCGCCGATCAGCTCATCCTGGGTCTGGTTGTTCAACGCCTGGCATTGCTCGACCAGGGGCTTGCAGCCCTGCGGGTCGTTACCCCAGGCCTGGCACAGCAGGTAGCCGAGCAGGGCATTGCCGATGATCCGTCGCGAGAAGGGGTGGCCGTAGGCGGTTTCTTCCCACAGCGCCGAGAGGTTCCAGTCGTCGGTGATGTCGTGGTCGTCGAAGATCATCAGGCACGGCAGGTGGGCCATCACTCGCGCTACCTGGCCAAGGTTGTCGGCAAACGCCTGGATCAGCGGCAGTTCCTGGTGGTAACGGGCCTGGCGCGGGGCGGTAAGCCCGTCGGGCATGTCCAGGTTCACCAGCTGCCAGGGCACTGGTGACCACACCAGCAGGTACATGGCCATGACCTCGGCGAAGGTCACCAGGTGGTTGTCGGCGTTGCTGGACGAGAAGATCGGCTTGCGCTTGCCGCCGAAAAAGCGCTCGCGCAGGGTTTCATTGCGTTCCTGCGCCGGCAGCAGGTCGGCGCGGTGGTAATAGCAGGCCGGGTGCTGGTACAGCGCCTGGCTGTCGGGCACCACCGCGCCCTCCAGTTCCTCGTCGAACAGGCCCAGGCATGCAATCAGGCTGTGAATGGCGCGCAGCATCGGGCCGGCGACATCGTCGGCATAGACCTGGTCGCCGGTCATCAACAGCACGGCGGGCCGGTCCGCGGGGCTTTCGCAGGCCTGCAGCAGGCGGTCGGCGCAGAGCAGGCCATCGGCGGCCGGAAAATGCGGCTTGCGGCAGGAACCGTGCAGCAGGTGGTCGAGCCGATCGCGCAGCACCAGGTTTGGGCGCTGGGCACCGGAGTAGAGAAGGTGCGGCGCCCAGCCGGCGATGCCCTGGCCGTTGATGAGCAGGTCATAGTCGAGCAGCTGGTTGCAGGGCAGGGGGGGGGTGAAGTAGATGTCCAGCAGGTGGATGAAGGCGTGCTGGCCCACCGTGACTACCTGGCAATCGACCCGGGCCTCGCTTGCCGGAAAGATGAATTCGGGTTGCAGTGGTTGCGTGGCGACCAGCCAGATGGCCAGGCGCTGAGGTTCCAGGCGGCGCAGTACCGGGCCGGCGAGTACGAGGGGCAATGGGGTAGAGGAGGTCATCGACAGCTCTGAGGGCTAACCGGCCCTATCGCCGGCAAGCCAGCTCCCACAGGTACAGCGCGGATCTCGAAGGCTGTGCAGTAACTGTGGGAGCTGGCTTGCCGGCGATAGGGCCATTGAATTCAACAAACTGCTAAAGCCCGGCACTTGATGGGGGCCAGACGAAAAACGGGCGGAAAATGCTGAACACTTCCCGCCCGTCAGGCAATCTCGAAATGTGTCAGGCCTTTTCAGCCATCAACTTCTCCAGCTTCTCCTGGTCCCGCGCGAACTGGCGAATGCCTTCGGCCAGCTTCTCGGTACCCATGGCATCTTCGTTCATGGCCCAGCGGAACTGGCTTTCGTTCAGTTGTTGCTTGGGCTCGCCGGCATTGCCCGGCTTCAGCACTTGCGGCAGGTCGCCCTGATCATCGCTGAGCTGCTGCAGCAGCTCTGGGCTGATGGTCAGGCGGTCGCAGCCGGCCAGCTGCTCGATCTGGCCGATATTGCGGAAGCTGGCACCCATCACCACAGTGTTGTAGCCGTTGGCCTTGTAGTAGTTGTAGATGCGAGTGACCGACTGCACGCCCGGGTCTTCAGCGCCCACGTATTCCTTGCCGGTGCTCTTCTTGTACCAGTCGTAGATACGGCCAACGAACGGCGAAATCAGGAACACCCCCGCATCGGCGCAAGCCTGGGCCTGGGCGAAGGAGAACAGCAGGGTGAGGTTGGTCTGGATGCCTTCCTTCTCCAGCTTCTCGGCGGCGCGGATGCCTTCCCAGGTGGAGGCCAGCTTGATCAGCACGCGTTCGCGGCCAACACCGGCGGCTTCGTACAGCTCGATCAGCTTGCGCGCCTTGGCCAGCAGGGCGGGTTCGTCGAACGACAGGCGGGCATCCACCTCGGTGGAGATACGCCCCGGGATGACCCTGAGAATGCCCGAACCCACGGCCACCGCGAACTTGTCGCAGGCCAGGTCGACATTACCCTTGGCATCGGCCTTTACCTGCTTGAGCAGCTCGGCGTAACCCGGGATGGCCGCAGCCTTGAGCAGCAGCGACGGGTTGGTGGTGGCATCGACCGGTTTCAGGCGGGTGATGGCGTCCAGGTCCCCGGTGTCGGCGACCACGGTGGTGAACTGCTTGAGTTGTTCCAGCTTGGAGGTCATGGGCGTGCTCTGTCCTGTGCAATGACTCGACATTACCCGAGCCCCGACGGCCACTCAAGGGCCCGCGAAGCGCGGTGCGAAAGGTGAAGCTTCGAGTCGCAAGCGGCCCCGAGGTTCCGCATCTGATTGCAAGGGCCACTGTGGATGCAACCGGCTTACACAAAATCCGGAAGTTTGCCCGATCCCGGTGGGAGCGGGTTTACCCGCGAACACCGGCGAAGCCGGTGCCATGCACCGCGCTGCCTTCTTCGCGGGTAAACCCGCTCCCACAGAATCTGCATATGTCTGAACCCCGGCAGCATGCTGCGGGAGGGCTGGCTTGCCGGCGAGTACGCCCGCCGGCTGAATCACCGCCCCTGCAACAATTCCACCGCCTGGTCGAACACCGCCAACGGCTCTGCCGCCTTGTGAATATCCGCCGACAGCAGCTGGCGGAAGCGCCGCGCGCCTTTGAACCCTTGCGCCAGCCCCAGAATATGCCGGGTAACGTGATGCATCGCGCCACCACTTTCCATGTGCGCGACAATATAAGGCCGCAACTGCGCCAGCGCCTCGCTGCGGCTGACCACCGCCGCCTCGCTGCCGAACAGCTGCTGGTCCACCTCGGCCAGCAGGTAAGGGTTGTGGTACGCCTCACGCCCCAGCATCACGCCATCGAAGGTTTCAAGGTGTGCCTGGCACTCGGCCAGGGTCTTGATCCCGCCGTTGAGTACGATCTCCAGGTCCGGGAAGTCCGCCTTCAACTGCGCTGCCACGTCATAGCGCAGCGGCGGAATCTCACGGTTCTCTTTCGGCGACAGCCCTTCCAGGATCGCGATGCGCGCGTGCACGGTAAAGCTCCGGCAGCCTGCCTCGCGCACTTGGCCGACGAAGTCGCACAGCTCGGCGTAGCTGTCGCGGCCATTGATGCCGATGCGGTGCTTGACCGTCACCGGGGTCGACACCGCATCGCGCATGGCTTTCACGCAATCGGCCACCAGCGTCGGGTGGGCCATCAGGCAGGCACCGATCATGTTGTTCTGCACCCGGTCACTCGGGCAGCCGACGTTGAGGTTGACCTCGTCGTAGCCAGCCTCCTCGGCCAGGCGGGCGCAGGCGGCCAGGTCGGCCGGCACACTGCCGCCCAGTTGCAGGGCCAGCGGGTGCTCGGAGGCGTCGTAACGTAGGAAACGGTCGGCGTCGTTGTGCAGCAGGGCACCGGTGGTGACCATTTCGGTGTAGAGCAAGGTGTTTTTGGAAAGCAGGCGCAGGAAGAACCGGCAGTGGCGGTCTGTCCAGTCCATCATGGGCGCAACGCTGAACCGGCGTGACGGCTCAGGGCGCGTGGTTTGTGGCTTTGAGGCTGATTCTAGGGGCATTCTGGTCTACGCATTTTTGTGCCGTTTTTGGGCGTTTTTGGTGTGACAGTGGTGCGATGTACCACCGCCAATCACGCTTGTACCACCGAAAATCATGGCAACGATCAGAGCAAGGAAAAAGGCCGATGGGACGGTCAGCTACACCGTCCAGATCCGCCTCAAGAAAAAGGGTGTCATAGTTTACCAAGAAGCCCAGACATTCGCGCGCAAGCAGGCTGCTCAAGCCTGGGCGAAGCGACGGGAGACCGAATTGGCGGTACTTGGTGCGATCGAGCGGGCCAGCCCGCAAGGGGCACACGGTCAAGGAGATGATCGAGCGCTACCTGATCGAGGCGGAGAAAGCCCGGCCTCTCGGTGAAACCAAGCGGCTTACACTCAATGCCATCAAGGAGAGCTACTTGGGGGAGAAGATCGACTCGGACATCAGCCAGCAGGTCATGGTGGATTATGCACTTTGGCGCATGGGACCCGAGGGTGCCACTTCAAGTGGGCACTCAGCTCTCGGCAGATCTTCGAGTGGCAGAAGATGACGCGCCCTGAAACCCTGACCGATATCCAGCGAGCGGCGCGGTTCTTCTACCTCCAGCAGCACGCCTTCGGCGGTAAGGTCACTGGGCAGACGTTCGGTACCGCGCGACCACTGGACCGGCAATCAACTTGTTACGTATCGAGGAGAACCTATCCGCGGCATGGCAGCGCCTTGCCGGCACCTACGTCGAGAACCTGTGTTGGCTCGACTGTGCTGAACGCTACGATCGAGCACACACATTTTTCTACATGGCCCCCCCGTACTTGCAGACCACTGGCTACGGCGTGGACTTCCCCTTCGAGGAGTACGAGCGCATGGCCGACTTCATGCGCCGGTGCAAGGGCAAGGTGATGGTCAGCATCAACGATCACCCGGACATCAGGCGCGTCTTTGACGGCTTCCACTTCGAGTATCTGGATATCCGCTATAGCAACACGAACCAGCGTCAGGGCAGGGCGGAGGTAACAGGTGAACTGGCGATCACCAACTGGGAGCCGGCATTGCTGGGTGGGTTGTTCTAAAAAAACAACTCGTTTTGGCGCAGTACTGACGGTTTGCCCGCTCGCTGCAGGATCAGGCACAGGTATCACCAGTCTTGAAGATGGCTAACCGTTTCCCCTGTCACCTGACCGTCGAGCGGCGCACTACACTTCCACTATGCTGGTGACTGGGGTTTATGGTATATAAGGCGAATTTGATGGCAAATGGACATGCTGAACGGAGGATGTATTGTGGGTCAGGAAACTAAACTAAAGTATCAGATTTGCATTTTTGGAGATTTTTCAAAGTACGGCGCTACTGAGGATAATTTGCGGAAATGCTTTGAGGGCTTTTTTAAGTTTCAAATGCTTCCAAATCAGATTCAAGAGTTTAATCCAGGTGTAGGTGAGACTCAAAATAGAATATCCCTGCAGTCAATTGGAACTGGTATTGCAGTTAATATTCTTAGTGATCGTGTGGATATTGTTGCTGTGCCATTGCCTGGGAGTCCGGCGTCTAAGATTACAATGGATCAATTCACTCAGGCTGCTCTGCCAGTTGCTGAAGAGTTGATAAAAATCTTCCCGGCCGCAGTTAATAGAGTAGGTGTGGTACAGGAGAGCTTTTTGTCGCCGTTGCCAGTTGACCAGTTGGGTGCTGTGCGTGATAAGTTCTTGGGGGAGAAGCTTCCGTTCGCACGGGGGCTACCAACCAATGAGTGGAATATTCGTGATGTTGTTCTGGCGGAGGTGGTTGGGATTCCTTCCAATCTCATCTATGCCTTGGCGCGTGTTAAAGCTCAGATAGGCGATAATCGAGGCCTTCAAGAGCAAGAGTCACACCACTTGATGCTAGATATTAATACGTCGCCAGTGCATGGCGTAATGCTTCGGGATTTTTCAATAATTCGAACTTTCGTGGAGCAAGCACTCGTGGCTATGAATAACATGAGATCTGACGTTTTGGGGCGGATCTATGGCTAACACATCTGTATCTATTTCTGGTTCTGATGTGCTTCCTCAGTCGATGCCGTTGGTTGTTATTGAAAGTAGCGCCTCGCTGGCTGGGATTGAAAAAAGCAAAAGCAGTACCACTACTCTTCCGGAGTCAGCGCAGCCCATTGTAAAGTTTTCCTCTGGAAAATCTGACACCAATCAGAGGAAGCAAGTAGTTGCGTCTCCTGATAAAGAAAAGTTCAAGAAAGGCTTTCGTGACTGTCTCATGTCTGATCACTCTGAATACGGGGTGAAATCTATGGCTGAGATATATGTCGAGAGCTGGATGAATAGAGGGGGCGTTCAAGTGCAGTTGTGGTTGAGTGAGATTTATCTCGAGAACCAGACGAATCCTGACGCTCTTATGGCACTTTTGAAGGTGGTAATGCATGTTGATCCGATTGAATTTACCCCAACCAATCGGATGATAGCTACCTCCTCATTGTCTCATGAGTCGCTCGAAATAAGAGAGTGCGCAGTGAGGTGCTATGAATATTGGGAGCGACCTGAGTTCTATGTCGATTTGGCCACTAGGCCTCTCGAGCCGGAGTGGTTGCAAGAGTACAAGAACTCGTTCATATCTTAATCGCTTGGAAGCGCTGCCATGACGTTAATGGTTCGTATGGTTAACAAGGCAAAGTGGAATATGAGTTTTGATCCTGCTAATGCGGATGCGATTACTCTCTGTCTAAAAACAAAAAATAATACGCTGTCGTTTTGGATGGTTGAATCTGAGAAGACCGTTGACGAAGGTGTGCTAGCAATTGCTTCGGCAAACCAGAATCTCGACTCTCTCGACATTGTAGTTATTGACTCTGGTGAGTTCGAGGCTCATGAGATAAAGATAATCGAGACAGAGGGTAAGACAGCTTGTGCGGATCTAGTAAGTAGTCATAGGGATCTAGCAGAGCTTGACGTTCGGGATTTGGAAGCCGTCTCGAATGTGATTGCTAAAAAAATGCGAGAAAATAAAGTTGTTCGTTACAATATGAGTCGTATCAGGGATTTGATCGAGGACGCAATTCGCGCAAAGCGAATTGATCCTGAGAAGCTTCATGAGGGTATACGGAAGAAACTTACCATTTAGCGTCCGTTTTTCGACAGTAAGGCCTTTCTCGTGATGCTGATTGGCCTTTTCTTTGCTCATATTCTTCAGGTTTTTCATCTGGCTGGATCTTGGGGTGTTCCCTTAAACGGAGTTGGCAATGCCTATAAGGCAAGCGTATGCATATGGATAGGCGGGATGGGTTTAGGGCAAATTTAGGGCGGAAATGGGGCCGAGTTAGGACGCAATAAGACACCACAGTCACGGCTGCTACTTTGGTGGGGCTACCGTACCCCACCAACGATACGTTGCTGCTCACCAGGGAGGCTACCGAGTCGGTCGAGCAGGCCTTCCGGCCAGGGGGCCGGTACAGCAAGGCAGAGGTATTGCTCATGGATCTCCGGCATCCAGGCGAGTTCACCGATGACCTGTTCGCGGTAACGCAGCCGATGGCTTGTGACTGGCTGATGTCGGTTCTAAACGAGATCAATGGTAAGTACGGCCGGGGGCGAAGCGTTCGGCCAGCGTCCCCCCCTGATTGGGGGATGCGCCGCGAGATGATGAGCCGCTCCTATACAACCCGGATCGATCAACTGTGGCGGGTGCGTTGAAAATTTAGCATAGAACGTGTTGACCGGCAGCCCGGCCTTTTATACCTAACGCCCTTAATGTTCTCACGTTCTTGCGCGGCTATTCTTCATTGTAGATGAGGGTGGTTTTTGCTGAGTTTGGGTATTGTACAGTCCGCATTAGCGGCTCGACTTTAGAGATTGCGCGGGAGTCTTTTTTTGTTTTTCTTGGATTATGGTAAGTACCTTTTCTGCTAAAGATAAAAAGTTTGGGAGGAATGCCGGGCTTAGGCGTACCGATTGAAATGAGACGTGGTGCGCAAGTGCTGGGAGTGACGTCTGTGAAGGGTCGAACACCAATAGAGTTTTGGCGGTCTCGAATGGGTTTTCGTCTAAGTGGGCAATCCACTTGTCGCGCATATGCTTTACTGATACATGAGTCTTGATTTCCTGCTCGTTTAGATGCTCTTTTATGTGCAGTAGATATAGGTTGTCTTTACCGCGTAGCAATGACGAGGTGGTGATCTTGGAGTGCGTGACTACAGATGAGTTAATCAGGCTGCCGACAACTAGGCTTGTTGGGTTGTCATAGGTTAATTCACACGACTGCTGGGTGTTATCATCTCCAAGCAGAGCTATCGCAAGTTGCAATGTTGGGATTAACTGTTTTTCGAAGTCCTTTATCACTAACTGATTTAGGTTGCAAGTGATGGCGCGCTCATCTGTTAGTTCAAGAAGAGGGCATTTAGTATTCTTGTAAATGAAGCTGACTTCACTGGATCCGTTGGCTAACGTGTTTTTATGTGTATTTATGTCTAGTGGGTGTAAGCTGTTCATATATTTCATCCATGTGGTGTTTTTGCAGATGCCTGTCACTATCCATCTGTACGAGATCCCAACCCATGATTTAGGCTGGGCAAGTGTCACGATCTTTGATTTGCTTGGCATAGCCTCGATTGCGCAAGGCTTTCGGAACTGCGTATCCGACGCCAGCGACGGGTGCCTTTCACAAAGCCGTTCCTGACGTAGCTGACGAAGGATTGGTCCTTGCTGCGCTCAGGATTGAGGCGAACATACGTGAGCCGAATCGTCTCGGGGGCCGCTACAGAGATCTCGGTAGCCCCGCACAGGGCCTGGCGACAGATCTCTGTCATCTAGCGCTTTTTGGAAAGAAACCATTCCGTTGTGGGGATCTGATATGTCCATGTTCTGGCCTTGGGCTGGGTGGAAGGCAGCTATCTAGCACAGACTTAGCCCCCTTACCCAGTATTCGCGAGGTAGCGTACAGCGAATGACTTGAGATCAGATGGTACAAAAATGGTACGGGAAGTGCGTGAGTCGCCTGGAGGTATCGTGTTTAAAGGCTTTAAAAAAGACTATGCCCAGTCCATCATAGGCGCAACGCTGAAGCGACGGGAAGGCTCAGAGCGCGTGGTTGCTGGGTTAGAGCCTGTGTTTGTGGTCATATCGTTCAACGTGTCTTGTACCAAATTCAGCAGTTTCGAGGGTGTTTGCAGCAAACCGAGAAGCTCGACGTAGCAAAAGTCGGCGGCAGGAGATCGGTGATTGCCAGGGCAGGCGGCTAGTTTACCAAGAGAGCTGGCTATCCGTCTGGACTCGATCCATGCGCAGCCCAGCAGCCTCCTACCCAGATTAGCCACCAGCCGACCTACTTGAGTGGCACGTAGATATCCGTTTGCCAGTGCTCCAGCGGCGTTTCCGGATACACGCTCAAATAGTGAAAGAACAGCGGATGATCCCGCAGTTCCTCATTGCTCGAAGGCAACCAGTCCCGATAAAGCGGATAAATGGTTTCGCCAATGTAGTCAGGCGACCCGGTATGGCGGATCACGGCGCAGCGGCCCGCTGGGATGACGCGTTCGTGCACGCCGAAATCATTGGGCTGCACAGCTTCGTCTATCTCGCCACACACGGCGAAGCGAAAGGCGTGCGCCGGGGTGGTGTCGGGGTTGTCGTAGGGGATGCCGAAGGTTCGGCTGCTGGCCGCCGGTGACTGGCTGCTCTGAATGCGCCATTGGCGAAAACGCGCAACGCTTTCACTGACCAGGCCGGGCGCCCCTTGGTGTTCGAGCGCGGCCACATGGGTTTCGGCGAAATCCACGATGCGGATCTGCATGGTGATACTCCTTGAAAGATGAGGAACAACGAAAACCGCACTCCAGGCCTGCCAGTTCGGGGCCTTGGCGAATACGCTCGGCGCCATGCCAAACGCACGCTTGAAAGCCCTGGAAAAGGCTTCGGGGCTTTCAAAGCCGGCGCCGAAAGCTGCTTCCAGTACGGAGATGGCCGGCGAGGCGACCAGTTGATGCGCCGCGCGTCGCAGCCTCATCAGTTGCACATACCGTGATACCGGAATGCCGATGTATGCCGTGAATTGCCGATGAAAGTGAAAGGCCGAGAAATTGGCGATGCGGCTCAGGGCATTTACCGACAGGTCCCCTTCGAGGTGGCTGTCGATATAGGCAAGCACGGCTTCGAACCGTTTTGCGTAGGTTGGGTTGTGCTGTGAGTCAGTCAACGAACGGAATCTCCGGAAGGTGCGGTGAGCGCTAGCATCCGTTGTTCAGACATGGAGGTGCCTAGCCGTGATTGCTCTATCAAGGATTGTCTTGACCGTGCTGTGGATGGCTTGGCGTTGCCAATGTGTGCA
This sequence comes from Pseudomonas sp. B10(2017), assembly GCF_002113295.1. NCBI lineage: Bacteria > Pseudomonadati > Pseudomonadota > Gammaproteobacteria > Pseudomonadales > Pseudomonadaceae > Pseudomonas > Pseudomonas sp. B10(2017). The sequence goes on along the minus strand of NZ_NEJU01000017.1, from coordinate 56,299 downwards.
GGTGAGGGCAGTACCAGGGGGCAGCAAAATCGACATGAACGTGTTTCTGCTTCTTGGGCAGGAACGGGGTATCAAGTGTGCCCAGTGCTATCGAAACCCAGTCGGCAAAGTCGCCTTGGGAACGTGACCAGAACAAAGTCGAGCCGCACTCGGCGCAAAACTCGCGCACTACCGTCGGCGAAGAGGCAAAGGCTTTGATGCTGCAGGTGCCGCGGAGGATTCGCAGCCTGCTGCGTGGAACGCTGCCATAGGAGGCGAAGGCTGCCCCGTGGCTTTTGCGGCACTGGCTGCAATGGCAATGACTGACTGCCTTGGGAGGGGTCAGTAGCAGGTAACTGACCGCTGCGCACAAGCAGCTTCCTTCGTATGTTTCGATCACTGGCGCTTCCGTGCAGGTGGAAAGCGCCAGCGTAACTGCCCTCGCATGATCAGTCGACTGGGGGCAGCGGGTAGTTCACCCCTCGGACCTTGTCTGCAAGGTGGTACTGCCTGTGTCGGTCGAGGGTACCGGGCGCTTGCATAAAACCGCTTGAGTAAATAAAACTGATTTACAATTGCACCCCCCGTTTTTTGCCGAGGCTGACGTTTCGTGGATGCCCTGCCGCTTTTCTCTGAGCACCTGACCGATTGGGTGATCACGCCCGTTACCGAGCAGTTTCTCGGCATTTTCAATATGAACGGCCGTTTCGGGGTCTTGTTTCTTTGCATCTCCTATGGCGCAGCCTACGGCCTGTTCCGTTTCAGGAAGCGGCGCGGCCTGAGCGACGCCCAGTCGTTCTGGCAATTCATCGGCGGCGCCCGGGTACATCTGCATCCCTCGGCGCTGCTGGACTACCGCTACTACTTCGTGCGGGCCATCCTCAAGATTGCGCTGGTGCTGCCCGTCGTCCAACTGGTCGACCCCTACATCCTGCGCTCCGGCGATTACCTGGCCTTTTTCAACAACCTCTGGGGCGCGCGCCCGCGCCTGGGCGAAAACCTCGCACTGTCCTTGCTCTACGGGTTGGGGGTGTTCCTGCTCAAGGACTTCATCCATTACTGGGCGCACCGGGCCTTTCACTCCCGCTGGCTCTGGGCCTTTCACAAGGTCCACCATTCGGCGCCCGTGCTGGTACCGGCGACGGCGAGCCGGGTGCATTTCGTGGAAAAGATCGTCGAGAAACTTAGCACCGGCATTTGCATCGGCCTCTACGCCGGATGCTTCTGGTACCTCTGCGGCGGTGAAGTCAGCCGCTACACCCTGTTCGGCGTGACCTACCTGGTATTCATCTTCAACAGCCTGGCGGCCAACCTGCGGCACAGCCATGTCTGGCTGTCTTTCGGCCCGCAACTGGAACATGTGTTCAACAGCCCGGCCCAGCACCAGATCCATCACAGCGACGCCCCGCGCCATTTCAACCGTAACTTCGGCACCAACCTGTCCCTCTGGGACTGGATGTTCGGCACGCTCTATGTCACTACATCAACGCCCGAAAACATCCGCTTCGGCACCAACGAGCAGGACCACCAGCGTTACCTGACGGTCTATAGCCTGATCGTCACGCCCTTTGTCGAAACCGGCCGCAAGGTCCTGGTGAAGTGCCAGCGCAAGGCTGTGCTCGGCGCGTCCGGCAGGGCGGGTCGTTAGCTGATCCCGTGTTTGTTGCGAACGACTGACCGCTCAGGCGGGGAACTGGGCTATCCAGTGCCTGGCAATCTCTTCGCGCCGGCAGACCCACACCCCGTCGTGGCCCTGCACGTAATCGAGAAAGCGCGCCAGCGCCATCGCACGACCAGGATGGCCACTGATCCGCCCATGCAGGCCCACGCTCATCATCTTCGGGTGGTGCGCGCCCTTCCGATGCGGCCGACTTTTCGGTTTGGCAGGTGATCAGAAGTCGTAGAGCTGGGTGGGGTTGTCGCGCAAGATCAGGGCCTGGGTTTGCTCCTTTGGTGCCCAGCGCATCAGCAGGTCAAGGACCTGCGCATCGTCGGGTTTCTGCTCGGCGGCAAGCGTCGGGTGCGGCCAGTCGCTACCCCATAGCATGCGATCAGGGCGATGGCTGACCAGTGCAGTGGCGACTCGGCCGACGTCCTCGAACAGCGGTGCTCCGATTTTCGAGCGAAGATAAGGTGCCGACAGCTTGATCCATGCCCGGTCGGTGTCCAGCAGCCGCACCAGTGCGGCGAAAGCTGGCGACTTCAGCGCTTCTGGCTGTGGTACATGGCCCATGTGGTCGATAACGATCTTGCCTGGCAAGGCCAGCAGGCGCGGGGCAACCTCGGGCAGCAGCGGCCCGGTAGCGACCTGTACGTTCCAGCCCAGTTCGCCGACCCGCGCGGCCAGGCTTTCCAGCCCATCGAGCGCCTGGCTGCCGACGCTCAGGTTGAAGCGGATACCACGCACTCCTGCCTGGTGCAGTTCGGCAAGTTCTGTGTCGGTAATCCCATTGGACACAACCGCCACACCCCGGGCATCGCCTCGGCTGCGCAACAAGCCATCGAGCATCACCCGGTTATCGGTGCCGTAGGTCGATGGCGTGACGATGACCATGCGGCGGATGCCCAGGCGCTGCTGCAGTTTGCGGTAATCCTCCAGCGAGGCATCCGCCGGCAGCAGGGTAGCGCCGGGTGCGGCCGGGATACGGCTGTCGTAGAGGTGCATGTGGCAGTCGATGCTGCCTGCGGGCGGCGTCAGGCGCGGGTGCGCATCGCCCTTGCTGAAGGGCACGTCGGCCATGGCGCCCATGGAGGCGACAGCACCCAGTGCACCGGTGGCCTGCAAGAATTGACGACGAGACAACGTCATGGATATTCCTCGTTTCTTGTTGTTGTGAAATGACGATGCCCACGTTCCTGAGGCAGGAAGTGGGCATCGAAGTACGGCTTTTGCGGCTTATTTCGCGCTGAGGGCGCTGGCTGCCTCAGCTTGCTCGCGCTGGCGCTTGCGGCCGATCACCAGTACCGCGACCCCGGCCACGGTGCACAGCGCGGCCAACGGCATCAGCGCCAGGGAGTAGCTGCCGGTGGCATCGTGAATGGCGCCGTAGGCATTGACCATGATGCCTCCGCCAATCAGGTTGGCCATGGCGCCCACGGCTGCCAGCCCCGCAGCAGCAGTCGAGGAAGACAGCCAACCCGACACCAGCGCCCAGAACGGCCCTTTCATCGAGTAGGCGCCCACCAGGACCATGGTCAGCATCATCACCGTTGCCGGCAGGGACGAGGTGAACAAGGTCATCAACAGGCCCGCCGCGATCAGCAGCATGGTCATCGCCGTGTGCCAGCGACGCTCGCCGCTGCGGTCGGAGCTGCGACCCCAGATGATCATCAGCACAGAGGCAACACCGTAAGGGATGGCATTCACCAGGCCGATTTCCATCGAGCTCAGGCCGAATGTCTTCAGCAGTTGCGGGGCCCACACGCTCATGGTGCTGCCTGCAGCTGAAGCGCCCGAGTAGATCAGGGCCAGCACCCAGATGTCTTTGTGGCGCAGCAGCTTCCACAGCGAAATATGGCCGATGGCGGTCTTTTTCGAGGCTTCATCAGCCAGGCGCTTGGTGAGCCAGCCGCGCTGCTCGTCATTCAGCCACTTGGCCTGCTCGGGGCGGTCGGTAAGCACGAACAGGCAGGCGATGCCCAGCAGTACGGCAGGAATGCCTTCGAGAATGAACAGCCAGTGCCAGCCACGCATGCCCATCCAGCCATCCAGGTTCAGCAGCAGGCCCGACAGTGGCGAACCAATGAAGTTGGCGGCAGGGATCGCCACCATGAACAGCGCCACCATGCGCGCGCGGTAGGCAGACGGCAGCCAGTAGGTGAGGTACAGCAGCACGCCCGGGAAGAAACCGGCCTCGGCAGCACCCAGCAAAAAGCGCATCACGTACAGTGAATTGGCACCCTGAACGAACGCCGTGCCTGCCGAGATCAGGCCCCAGGTGATCATGATGCGGGCTATCCAGATGCGTGCCCCGTAGCGTTGCATGGCCAGGTTGCTGGGCACTTCGACCAGGAAGTAGGCAAAGAAGAACAGGCTGCTGGCGAAGCCGAACACCTTGGCCGTGAGCTGCAGGTCCTCGTTCATCTGCAGGGAAGCCATGCCGATGTTGCCGCGATCGATGATCGCGATCAGGTAGCAGACGATCAGAAAGGGCAGCAGTCGCCAGGCGATGCGGCGCATGGTGCTGCGTTCGAGTTCATCCGGCAGCGATGTTGCTGAAGTCATGGTGCTCTCCAATTGTTTTTTTTCTGGAGTGACGCGTGTGAACGTGCCCCGCTCACGAGAGGCACGCGAGGGTGCGATCAGCTGGCGAAGAGGTGGCGGTTGACCACGCAACGCGGATCCAGAGCATTGCCCGCCCATACATCGAGAACCTGCTTCAGCGCTACCAGGCCTACCCGTTCGCGGGCCTCGGTGGTGTTGGCACCGACATGCGGCGTGGCGACCAGTGTCGGCAGGCCCCACAGCGGGCTGTCGGCAGGCGGCGGCTCGGGGCTGAAGGTATCCAGGCCGGCACCGGCGATGCGGCGTTCGCTGAGCGCTTTTACCAGGGCGTTGGTGTCGATCAGCTCACCACGGGCAGTGTTGATCAGGATGGCGCCAGGGCGCATGCGCTCGAACTGGGCAGCGCCAATCAGGTTGTGGTTGGTCTCGGTCAGCGGGCAGTGCAGGCTGATGATATCGCTTTCAGCCAGCAGGCGATCGAAATCCTCTTCACGCTCGACGTGCGGGCGCTCCGGCAGTTGCTTGAGGTAGGGGTCGAACACCTTGACCTTCATGCGCAGTGGCGCCACCAGGTCCATGAGGATGCTGCCGATCGAGCCCAGACCGATAAGCCCCAGGGTTTTGCCCGACAGCTCCATGCCGTTGGCCGAGGATTTGTCCCAATGCCCGTCACGCATTCGCGCATCCAGCAGCGCGGTTTGACGTGCCACGCTGAACATCAACGCGAAGGCCAGCTCGGCCACCGACTGGGCATTGGCGCCCAGGGCGATCGATACCGGGATGCTGCGGTCGGCGGCGGCCTGCAGATCGATGGTGTTGTAGCCCACGCCGTGCTTGGCGATCACTTTCAGGTTGGCTGAAGCGTCGATCATGGCGCGGGTCAGTTTGCCCTGGCGGACCACGATGGCATCGGGCTGTTCAGCGCGAATGATCGCTTCCAGTTCTTCGGCGGGCAGGTAGGGCGTAGTGGGGACGATTCTGACGCCCTGTTCGGCGGCAAGGTTCATGGCCTCGGCAGCAAGCTCAGGGCCGGTCAGCAGAATGGTACGGGACATCGGGGATACCTTGTTCTTGTCTGGGAGCGGTTCGGGCGCAGTCTGCCGCTCATGTGCGGCAATGAGGTAAACCCTATCATAATGAAACGCTGTTGCAAGAAAATTCATATGGTCGCCGATGCCTGGCAAAAAAAGCCGACAAAAACACATTGCCACGACTTTAATGAAATGACATTCTAAAAAACAGATTCGGCAGCGGCCGATGACATCGAATAACACCAAGAGAGGTATGTCACATGAGCATTGGCTTCCAAGTGCTTGAGCGCGCACGTAAAGTCGGTGATGAGTGGGTTGCACGTTATCGTGAGGTTCCGGTTGCCAACGTCAGCGATTCGATGAACCGGATGACTGCAGGTGGTGCCCGCCTGCGCCCCATGCATCGCGAAGGTGTGCTGTGTGGCCCGGCCTTGACAGTCAAGGCGCGCCCAGGTGACAACCTCATGCTGCATTACGCGATCGATATCGCTCAGCCGGGCGATGTGATCGTGGTCGATGCCGGTGGCGATCTGACCAACGCCCTGATCGGTGAAATGATGGTGGCTTACGCGGTCAAGCGTGGCTTGGCCGGTATCGTCATCAACGGCGCCATTCGCGATGCAGCCAACATCGGTGCGGGTGACTTCCCGTTGTTCGCTGCTGGCGTTTCGCACCGTGGCCCATACAAGGACGGCCCGGGCGAGATCAACGTGCCGATTGCCATTGATGGTATGGTGATCGAGCCAGGCGACCTGGTGATCGGTGATGACGATGGCCTGCTGTGCGTGCCTTACGACCACGTCGCCGAGGTCTATGCTCGCGCCACCGCCAAGCACACTGCCGAAACCGCACAGATGGAACACATTGCCCAAGGCACCAACGACCGTTCCTGGGTCCTGGAGTCCTTGAAGAAGAAAGGCTGCCTGCTGCCAGGCTGATCCAGCATGCGCTGCGCACCTTGCGATGGGGTGTGCAGCGGCTGTTGGGTCGGTGTCGGTCGCGGGTTCTATTGAGGATTCGCAGACTTGTCCGATTCATCGTCACCGCATCGCAAACGTTGGCCCGCCGCCGTGCGGGCGCTCGCTCATCGCAACTTTCAGATCTATTTCGCCGGCCAGGGTGTTTCCACTCTGGGCAAGTGGGTTCAGCAGGTTGCATTGGCCTGGCTGGCCTATCATCTGACCGGTTCTGCCGTACTGCTGGGGCTGATCACCTTCCTTTCGCTCGCGCCGCAATTGCTCATCGGCCCGTTGGCAGGAGCGTGGATCGATCGGCATGACAAGCGCCGGTTGCTGATCATCGTGCAGCTTATCCTGATCGCGCAGTCGCTCGTGCTGGCGCTTGCAACCTGGCGCAACTGGATCGATGGTCCGTTCATTGCTGCCATGGCATTGCTGCTTGGCTTGCTCAATGCCTTGGAAACCCCTCTGCGCCAAGCGCTGATCGGCAGTTTTGTCGACGACCCGGCCGACCTGCCGAACGCGCTGGTGCTCAATGCCATGTTGATCAATGCCGCACGGTTCGTCGGCCCGCCATTGGCCGGTGGGCTCATTGCCCTGGCCGGCGAGGCGGCCTGCTTCGCCCTTACTGCCGTGGCTTTCATGGCCTTGCTGGGTGGCTTGCTGAAAGTGCGCGGTACTGCCGGCCCAAAGGCCAGTGGCTCAACTGCGCAAGTGTTTCGCGAAGGGTTGTTGTATCTGTGGCAAACGCGCAACGTTCGCCAGTTGCTGGTCAACGTGATCATGGTCAACTTGTTGGCATCCTGCTACGCGGCACTGCTGCCGATCCTGGCCAGGGCTGTGTTCGCTGGCGATGCGCGAGTGCTTGGATGGTTGTGGGGGGCGGCAGGCGCGGGCGCGTTCGTGGCCACGCTGGTGCTGGCGGTTGGCGGTGCATTGCCTCGCCTGCGCCAGTTCACCGATGCTGGAGCGCTGCTATGCGCGGTTGCGCTGATCGGTTTGTGGATGGCGGGTGCGCTGCCACTGGCGCTGCTGGCGCTGGGCGTTCTGGGTTTCGGCATCACCCTGAGCAATGTCAGTACCAACATGCAGCTGCAAAGTGGCGCACCCAGCCATTTGCGTGGCCGGGTGATCGCTTTCTATATTGCCATGCGCTTCGGCTTCGAAGCTTTGGGCGGCATGGCGGCGGGGCTGATCGCGGCCCGCTGGGGAGCGCCGGCGACCTTGGGGGTCGCCGGAGGGTGCCTGGTGATCGGGCTGTTGGGTCAATACGGCATGCGTCGTCGCAGCTGAGCGGTCAGATTGTCTGGCCTTGGCCGTGAGGCGTCTGCTGCTTGGCGGGGTCGCCCAGCCAAAGCATCAGGCAGGTGCCGACCAGCAGGATCGATGCAACGGCAAAGAACGGCATGCTGAAGCTATGAGTGGCGTCCTTGATCAGGCCGATCAGGAACGGGCCTGTGAAGCCGCCCAGGTTGCCGATCGAGACGATCATCGCCAGGCCGCCAGCGGCGGCACGACCAGTCAGGAAGGTCGAAGGTATCGCCCAGAACGTGGCCTGGAATGACAGGATGCTCGCCACCGCCACGCACAGGCTGGCGATCTTCAACACCGGCTGGTCAAGCAGGGCGGCGGCCACCAGGGCCACGGCGGCCAAGGCCAATGCGCTGACCACATAGGGCAGGCGGTGACGGCTTCGGTTGGCCAGCCGTGCCCACATCGTCATCGCCAGTGCCCCGAGCAGGTAGGGCAGGGCGACCACCAGGCCGACCACGCCGCTATCGATGCCCAGGCCTTTGATGATCTGTGGCAGCCACATGCCTATGCCAATCGAGCCGACGATGCAGCAAAAGTTGATGGCCGCCAGGGTGAACACCTTGGGGTTGGTCAAGGCTGCGCGCAGCGTATTGCCATGAGACGCACCGATGGCTTGTTGTTCTTGGGACAGGCGCTGGTCAAGCCAGGCTTTCTCTCGCGGGTTGAGCCATTTTGCCTTGGCCGGGGTATCGACCAGCACGAAGAGGCAAGCGATGCCAAGCAGCACGGCCGGCATCGACTCGGTGACCAGCAGCAGTTGCCAGTTCTTCAGGCCCAAGACGCCGTGCTGTTCCATCAGCCAGCCGGACAGGGGCGAGCCGATGATGTTGGCCGCAGGAATGCCGAGCAGGAAGGCGGCAGTGGCTTTCGCCCGCCATTTGCCGGGGAACCAGTAGGTGAAGTACAGGTATACGCCGGGCGTGAAGCCCGCTTCGGCAAGCCCCAGCAAAAAGCGCGCAATGCTGAAACTGATTGGCCCGGTGGCGAAGGCGGTGGCCATGGAGATCAGCCCCCAGGTGATCATGATTCGCGCAATCCACACCCGTGCGCCGAAGCGCTGCATCAGCAGGTTGCTGGGGATCTCGAACATGAAGTAGCCGAAGAAGAACAGGCCGGCTGCCCAGCCGAACATCGTCGCGGTAAGGCCCAGGTCCTGGTTCATGCTGATGGCGGCGAAGCCGACATTGGTGCGGTCGAGGTAGCTGATCACGTAGCAGATGAAGATGAACGGTACCAGGCGCCACAGCACGCGGCGCATCAGGCGTTCGCCCTCGGCGTCGCTGAGCGGCGCCTGGGCAGCGGGGGTTTCGTGGGTCATGTCGTCACTCTTTTGTAGTTGTTGTGTGCCCTGACAGGGGGCCTGGTTCAGCTGTGGGAATACATTGGCAGCCCAGGCGCAGTGGTGCGCACCTGCAGAATGCTGCCGGTTTCGGATTCGGTGATGTACAGGGTCTGCCCGTCATTGCCGCCGAAGGCCAGGTTGGTGTTGCTGATGCCTGCGCAGGAGACGATGCGCTGCAATGGCTCAGCGACTTTCGACAGCTTCCATACCGAGCCGAAACCGGTATGGGCGATGTACAGGTTGCTCTGCGCATCGAGGGCCAGGCCGTCGGGCCCGCCCAGGCCGCCGTGCAACTGGGCGAAAACGCCCACCTTGCCGATGATCGAGCCGTTGCCCAGCGGGATGCGCCAGATCTGTTGCGCGCGTGTCACTGCTACCAGCAGATGATTGAGGTGCGGGTCGTAGACGATGCCATTGGGGCTGGGGATGGTGCCAAGCAGGCAGGTCAGGTTGCCGCTGGCGTCGAGCTTGTACACGCGACCGCTGGCATCCTGCAGCCCGGTCTGGCCTTGGTCTGTGAAATACAGGTCACCGTTGGGTGCGAACACCAGGTCGTTTACGCCTTTGAAGCCTTCCGAACCAGCTGAGTCCAGCAGTGCTTCGATAGCACCGGTATCTGGGTCGAGCAGCATGATCCCGCGCTTGTAGTCGGTAATGAAGATGCGTCCGTCCTGGTGAATCTTCAGGCCGTTCGGCCAGCCATCGTACTGACACACCAGTTCCCATTCGCCCTGCGGCGAGATGCGGAAAATTCGCCCGTTGGGAATGTCGGTCACGTAAAGCCGGCCTTGACGATCGAATGATGGGCCTTCGAGGAACGAGTCGATGGCACGGCCCTGGCGGTTGGCATTGGCCCAGGCAGTCGGGCGCGGGTCGCGGAAGCGGTCGGGCAGGCGGGTGAATACCGTGGTCTCCACGGTCGGCGGGGCAGCAAAGAAGCTCATGGGCGCTCCTGTAGGGCCGGGGACGCCTGGGCGTCCGATTGTTGTTTTGATGTATTTAATGCAATGGCGTTGCAAAATAAAACAAAATCGGACGAAGGGTGAAGCTGTTTTTGCTGAAATTCCTGATTTTCAGGGTCGTGTTGCCCTGGCTGTTGACGAGGCTGCGATAATCTGCCTCCATATAAAGAAACGCCGTTTCAAAATAATAAAAACGATCCTTTGGAGTCTCTTGCTTGAAATCCCTACCTTCCATCTGCCGCATTGCCTTGGCAGCAGGCGGCAGCGTCATAGGCTTGTCTGCCCAGGCCGACCTGATCGGTGACAGCCACGCGAACTTGTCGATGCGCAATTTCTACTTCAACAGCGATAACCGCGACGGTACGGCGCAGCCCTCCAGAACCGAGGAGTGGGCGCAAGGCTTTCTGCTCGACCTGCGCTCCGGTTATACCGACGGTGTGGTTGGTTTCGGCGTGGACGCCACGGCCATGCTGGGCCTTACGCTGGACAGCGGCAGAGGGCGGCATCAGGGCGGTAGCATGATTCCTTCCGATGGCGATGGCGCAGCTGACCGCTGGAGCAGCGCCGGTGCCACCGCCAAGATGAAGCTGAGCCAGACCGAGCTGCGCGTGGGGCAGCTGATGCCCAGGTTGCCGATACTGGTGGCCTCTGATGGCCGGTTGCTGCCGCAAACCTTCCAGGGCGTGCAATTGCAGTCCAGTGACATCGATAACCTCATGCTCATCGGCGGGGCGTTGAACCGCGCCAGGGGCCGGGCTTCGACCGACCTTACCGGCATGGCCGTAAACGGCGGTACTCAGGAGAGTGACCGTTTCAACTTTGTCGGTGCCGACTACCGCGCCACCAAAACGCTGCTGCTGCAGTATTACGCCGGGCAACTCGAAGACTACTATCTGCAGCAGTTCACCGGCCTCAATCACACCCTGGCGTTGACCGATGACAGCTCGTTGACCACTGACCTGCGCTATTTCCGCACCCGTGCGGACGGTGCCAACGGCAGTAGCTCAGGGCGTAGCCAGGGCTATACCGTTGGTGGATACACCAAAGGTAGCGACGGGGAAATCGACAACGACCTGTGGAGTGCGGCGTTCACCTATCGTTTGCGGGGCCACTCGCTGACCCTGGGTTATCAGCGTGTTTCCGACGATAGCAACTTCGTGCAGATCAACCAGGGGTCGATCGACAAGGGGGCCGGTGGCAGCAGCCTGTATCTGTGGACGGACAAGATGCTGCTCAGCTTCACGCGCGCTGGTGAGCGTACCGGGTTTGCCCAGTACGGCTATGACTTTACTGCCAACGGCATACCTGGGCTGAAGGCTTCGGTGATCTATTTGAAAGGCGACCACATCCAGGCAGCCGCTGGCGCCGAACAGTCGGAGTGGGAGCGAGACTTCTCGCTGGACTATGTGATCCAGGGCGGCACGTTCAAAGGGCTTGGCGTGGCCTGGCGCAACGGCAAATCGCACAGCGAGGCAGCACGCAATGGTGACCAGAACCGCCTGATCATCAACTACACCCTGCCGCTGTTCTGAGCGTCGGCCAGCGCAGCGAAAGGGGCCGCATCGGCTGTAAGGTTCGCTGATTGCCAGGTCTGCCGATATTTGCCCCATACGACAGCGATCAACCTCTAGCCAGCAGGCGCAGATATATTGCCCTGCTGGCTTTTTTTACTTTGCACGCGCAGCGCATGCTACGTTGGCGGTGGCCGACCGTTGTCGGATAATGAGGTTTTTCCGCCCTTGCGTACAATCGAGGGCTTCGATCCTGTGAGGTTTTGCAAATGGTGAAAGCGCGGCCGCGTCCAGCGGTAAATGGTGTGGCATCGGCAGACCGTGTTTTGACCGTGCTGACCGCGTTTCAGATAGGCGACTCTGCGCTGAGCCTGGTTCAGCTGGTTGAACGTACCGGCCTCATCAAAAGCACGATCATGCGCTTGATGGTGTCTCTGGAAAACCATGGCTTCATCACGCGCATGGCTGACGGGCGTTATCAGCTAGCCAGTGAAGTCATGCGCTTGAACACGGTCTATCAAGAGGCACTGGACCTCGAAAGGCATGTAATGCCACGTTTGCACGATTTGGCTGAAAAGTCGGGTGAGACCGCCTCCTTCTATGTGCGCCACGGTGCATATCGGATGTGCCAGTACCGTGTTAACTCTTCCCATCGACTTCGCCTCAATCTTCAACCCGGCGACATGCGGCCGATGGATGAAGCGGCGGGGGCTCAGGCGTTGCGCGCGCCGTATCACATCGGTATTGCATTGCAGAAACCCTACTACTCGAAGGGAGCCACCGACCCGCATGCCGCTTCAATGGCGCTGCCCATCTACGGAGCGCAGCAGGAACTGATGGGAGCTCTTGTCATTTCAGGACCAGCAAGCCGTTTGACGGAGGAATATGCCGAAAGTCTCAAGCTCATGTTCTTCGAGGCGGCACGTGATCTGATGCGAAGCCTGGGCTTCAAGCCTGCGTCATTGGAGGCAGAGTCGGTCCAGTAAGCGCGCCTCATGGGCCCGGCTTGCGGCGTCTTTGTCGAGCAGCCTGGCTGATCGAGGCGGCCAGGCACTGATTGACAAAGCCGTGCAGCTTTGAAGCCGCGCGCAGGCATTTGTAGGACCGGCCTTTTGCTGCGAAGAGGCCGGTGCTGGCAATTCATATCCGTTGCCCGTATCGGCCCTCTTCGCAGCACAAGGCTGCTCCCGCAAAAGATGCGCCAGGCGAGCGATAGCATGGAAACAACCCGCGTCGGTTTCAGGATGCGCCTGGTCGTTCGCACGCAACCCCCCGGCGCCACAAGTGCCATGCTTGCAGGATGCCTCGGACCAGCGCGCGCAGACGTGCGGCCGCAGGCAAGGAGGCCGCTGGCACCACGCAACCGTGACGTGGTCGGCGCGCCGCAGCAGAACACGCCGGATACCTGCCCTCACAACAATTCAGGCGGGGTCCGTGATGCCGAGGTCCGCTGTATGCCTGATGAATTGCTCCACCTGCCTGTGATCCACCGCATTCTGGCCCGTGACAAGGATACCCCCGGCGCGCTGTTGCCGATCCTGCATGCCATCCAGCACGACATCGGCTACATCCCCGATGCCGCTGTCGCCGAAATTGCCCATGCCCTGAACCTCAGCCTGGCCGAGGTGCATGGGGTGATCAGCTTCTACCACGATTTCCGCACCACGCCACCGGCGCGCCACACCCTGCGCCTGTGCCGCGCCGAGTCGTGCCAGAGCCGGGGCGCCGAGGCGCTGGCCGCGCAACTGCGCGAACAGCTGGCGCTGGACGACCACGGCACCAGCGCCGATGGTGCCATCAACCTGCGCCCGGTGTACTGCCTGGGCGCCTGCGCCTGCTCGCCAGCGCTGGAACTGGACGGTCAGGTGCATGCGCGCCTTACCCCTGAGCGCCTGCGCGCGCTGGTCAACGCTTGCCGGGAGGACGCAGCATGCTGAAGCTGTACATCCCCTGCGATTCGGTAGCCCGTGCCGTGGGCGCCGACCAGGTCGCCGATGCCTTGCAGCGGGAGGCCGAGCGCCGCCAGCTGCCGCTGGACATCCAGCGCACCAGTTCCCGCGGGCTGTACTGGCTGGAGCCGTTGCTGGAATGCGACAGCGCGCAAGGGCGCCATGGTTTCGGCCCGGTCACCCCGGACGACGTGCCGTCCTTGCTCGACGCCTTTACCGGTCAGCCCGGTGAACCCGGCGGCCATTCGCTGGCCCTGGGGCCGGTCGAGGACATCCCTTACCTCAAGACCCAGCAACGCCTGCTGTTCGCCCGCGCCGGCATCACCCGCCCATTGTCGCTGGACGACTACCGTGCCCATGGTGGTTTCGCCGGCCTTGAGGCGGCCGTGGCCCTGGACGGTGCCGAGGTGGTCGCCGCCGTGCTCGATTCCGGCCTGCGTGGCCGCGGCGGTGCGGCGTTCCCGGCCGGCATCAAGTGGCGCACCGTGCGTGACGCCGTAGCAGGCCAGAAGTACGTGGTGTGCAACGCCGACGAAGGTGATTCCGGTACCTTCGCCGACCGCATGCTGATGGAAGGCGACCCGTTCCTGCTGATCGAAGGCATGATCATTGCCGGCCTCGCCGTGGGTGCCGACAAGGGCTACATCTATGTGCGCTCGGAATACCCCGATGCCATCCGCGTGCTCGACCAGGCTTTCGCCATCGCCCGTGACGCCGGCTACCTCGGCAGCGACGTGGCCGGCAGCGGCCAGGCCTTCGACCTGGAAGTAAGGGTCGGCGCCGGCGCCTATATCTGCGGCGAAGAAACCGCACTGCTCGAATCCATCGAAGGCAAGCGCGGCATTGTCCGTGCCAAGCCTCCGCTGCCCGCGCTGCAGGGCCTGTTCGGCCTGCCGACGCTGGTGCACAACGTGCTTACCCTGGCCTCGGTACCCATCATCATGGCCAAGGGTGCGGCGTTCTACCGCGACTTCGGCATGGGCCGTTCGCTGGGCACCATGCCGTTCCAGTTGGCCGGCAACATCCGCCAGGGCGGCCTGGTGGAACGCGCCTTCGGCCTGACCCTGCGCGAACTGGTGGAAGGCTATGGCGGCGGCACGGCAAGTGGCCGGCCGCTGAAGGCCGCGCAGGTGGGTGGCCCGCTCGGTGCCTGGGTACCGCCCAGCCACTTCGACACGCCGCTGGACTATGAAGCCTTCGCCGCCATGGGCGCGATGCTCGGCCATGGTGGTGTGGTGGTGGCCGACGACACCCTGAACATGGCCAGCATGGCGCGCTTCGCCTTGCAGTTCTGTGCCGAGGAGTCCTGTGGCAAGTGCACCCCGTGCCGCATCGGCTCGACCCGCGGCATGGAAGTGGTCGACCGGCTGATCGCCACCAGCGACATGACCGAGCGGCACGACCAGGCCCTTTTGCTGCGCGACCTGTGCGACACCATGCAATACGGCTCGCTGTGCGCCATGGGCGGCATGACCGCCTATCCGGTGGCCAGCGCGCTGAAGTACTTCCCCGCCGATTTCGGGCTGACCCACACGGAGGCCGCGCAGTGATCAATTTCTTCGACCCCGCTTCTGATAACAGCAGCGACTTCGGCACCCCGGCCCGCGACAGCGAGGTACAGGTCAGCCTGAGCATCGATGGCCGTGCCATCACTGTGCCCGCCGGAACCTCTGTGATGCGTGCCGCGGCCATGCTCGGCACCAGCATCCCCAAACTGTGCGCCACCGACAGCCTCGAAGCCTTCGGCTCGTGCCGCATGTGCATGGTGGAAATCGAAGGCATGCGCGGCTACCCGGCCTCCTGCACCACCCCGGTCAGCGAAGGCATGGTGGTGCACACCGAAACCCCGCGCCTGGCCGGCCTGCGCCGCAACGTGATGGAGCTGTACATCTCCGACCACCCGCTGGACTGCCTGACCTGTTCTGCCAACGGCAACTGCGAGCTGCAGACCGTGGCCGGCCAGGTTGGCCTGCGCGAAGTGCGCTATGGCTACGATGGCGCCAATCACCTGGCTGAGAAAAAGGACGTATCCAACCCGTATTTCGACTACGAGCCGAGCAAGTGCATCGTCTGCAGCCGCTGCGTGCGTGCCTGCGAGGACATCCAGGGCACCTTCGCCCTGACCATCACCGGGCGCGGCTTCGAATCGCGAGTGGCGGCCGCGGGTGGTGAAAACTTCCTCGCCTCCGAGTGCGTGTCGTGCGGTGCCTGCGTGCAGGCCTGCCCGACCGCGACCCTGACCGAAAAGAGCCTGGTGCAACTGGGCCAGCCAGAGCGTGCGGTCATCACCACCTGCGCCTATTGCGGCGTGGGCTGCTCGTTCCGCGCCGAAATGAAGGGCGACCAGCTGGTGCGCATGGTCCCGGACAAGAACGGCGGCGCCAACCACGGCCACGCCTGCGTCAAGGGCCGCTTCGCCTGGGGCTACGCCACCCACCCGGACCGCATTACCAGGCCGATGATCCGCAAGCGCCTGGAAGACCCATGGCAGGAAGTCAGCTGGGACGAGGCGGTGACCTATGCCGCCAGCGAGTTCCGCCGCATCCAGCTCAAGTACGGTCGCGATTCCATCGGCGGCATCACTTCCAGCCGCTGTACCAACGAAGAAGCCTACCTGGTGCAGAAACTGGTGCGCACGGCGTTCGGCAACAACAACGTCGACACCTGCGCGCGGGTGTGCCATTCGCCCACCGGTTATGGCCTGAAGCAGACCTTGGGTGAATCGGCCGGTACGCAAAGCTTCGACTCGGTGATGCAGGCCGACGTGGTGCTGGTGATCGGCGCCAACCCCACCGACGCCCATCCGGTATTCGGTTCGCAGCTCAAGCGCCGCCTGCGCCAGGGTGCGCGGCTGATCGTGATCGACCCCCGGCGTATCGACCTGGTCGACTCGCCGCACGCCCGCGCCGAGTTGCACCTGCAACTGCGCCCGGGCACCAACGTGGCCATGCTCAACGCGCTGGCCCACGTGATTGTCACTGAAGGCCTGCTGGCCCAGCGTTTCATCGATGCACGTTGCGAAACCGCGGATTTCGCCCGCTGGCGCGACTTCGTCAGCCAGGCGGATAACGCCCCTGAGGTACTTGGCCCTGTCTGTGGCGTACCTGCCGAGCAGATCCGCGCCGCCGCCCGCCTGTATGCCACCGGCGGCAACGCGGCGATCTACTATGGCCTGGGCGTGACCGAGCATAGCCAGGGCAGTACCGCGGTGATGGGCATCGCCAACCTGGCCATGGCCACCGGCAACATCGGCCGTGAAGGGGTAGGGGTGAACCCGCTGCGCGGGCAGAACAACGTGCAGGGCTCGTGCGACATGGGCTCGTTCCCCCACGAACTGCCCGGCTACCGGCACATTTCCAACGAAGGCGTGCGCGCCGAGTTCGAGCGTGCCTGGGGCGTTACCCTGCAGCCCGACCCGGGCCTGCGTATCCCCAACATGTTCGAAGCGGCGCTGGACGGCAGCTTCAAGGCCTTGTACTGCCAGGGCGAGGACATTGCCCAGAGCGACCCCAACACCCAGCACGTCACGGCGGCCCTGCTGGCCATGGAGTGCGTGGTGGTGCAGGACATCTTCCTCAACGAAACAGCCAAGTTCGCCCATGTGTTCCTGCCGGGCAGCTCGTTCCTCGAGAAGGACGGCACCTTCACCAACGCCGAGCGGCGCATTTCGCGGGTTCGCAAGGTCATGGAGCCGCTGGCCGGCAAGGCCGACTGGGAGGCGACCGTGGCCCTGGCCAATGCCCTGGGCTACCCGATGAATTACCGTCACCCGTCCGAGATCATGGACGAGATCGCCCGCCTGACGCCCACCTTCCACCGCGTCAGCTACGCCGAGATCGACCGCCATGGCAGCCTGCAGTGGCCGTGCAACGATGCAGCGCCCGATGGTACGCCGACCATGCACATCGACCAGTTCGTACGTGGGAAGGGGCGCTTCATGCTTACCGGCTACGTGCCCACCGAGGAGAAGGTCAACAACCGCTACCCGCTGCTGCTGACCACCGGGCGTATCCTCAGCCAGTACAACGTCGGCGCCCAGACCCGGCGCACAGGCAACGTCGCCTGGCATGACGCCGATCGCCTGGAAATCCACCCGGCCGATGCCGAAAGCCGTGGCATCCAGGACGGTGACTGGGTCGGCATCGGCAGCCGCGCCGGGCAGACGGTGCTGCGTGCCAAGGTCAGTACCCGGGTGGCGCCGGGGGTGGTATACACCACGTTCCACTTCCCCGAGTCGGGGGCCAACGTGATTACCACCGACAACTCCGACTGGGCCACCAACTGCCCTGAGTACAAGGTGACGGCGGTGGAGGTGGTGAAAGTGTTCCAGCCTTCGCAGTGGCAGAAGCGCTACCAGGACTTCAGTGACGAGCAGCGGCGCTTGCTGAAGGAGCGCCGTATTGCGGAAAAAGCCGAGGTGCGCCGATGAGCAGTGAAAACCTGGTCAAGATGGCCAATCAGATTGCCCATTACTTCGACAGCGAGCCAGACCGGGCGCTGGCGGTGCAAGGGGTACGGCAGCATCTGCAGAGCTTCTGGACACCGGCGATGCGCCGGCAGCTGGCGCAATGGATCGAGGCCAATGCAGGGGAGGGGCTGGACCCGAAGGTGCGGGAAGCGTTGGCCTAGCTTTTGGTGTTGAAAGGGGCTGCTGCGCAGCCCATCGCCGGCAAGCCAGCTCCCACAGGTACTGCAAGGGCTGGGCAATTTCCCACAGGTACTGCACATGGCTTGAGGTCAATGCGGTTGATGTGGGAGCTGGCTTGCCGGCGATAGGGCCCTGACAGATCGAACTCAACCGCGGGCCAGTTCCGCCTGATGGGCAATTGCTTCCTCGCTCTTGAGAACCAACACATCCCCCTCCAGCGCATCCAGCACCACCTCCGAGGTATTGCCAATCAACGCCCCGGAAATCCCCGTGCGGCACACGGTGCCGATCACCGTCACCACCGCATCGAGCTTCTTCTCGGTATGCGGAATCAGCACATCCGCCGGCCCTTCGGCCACATGCAAGCGGTCTTCGCCGATGTCGTACTCTGCCTGGAATGCCTTGCACGCCTCGCGATAACGCTTCTCGATAGTTTCCGTCAACTGGTACACCGGGTCCGACGCCGACAGCATCGGCGACGGATGGGCGGTGATGACGTGCAACTCACCCTTGGCCAGTTTGGCAATCTCGAAACCATGGTCGATGATGCTGGCGTGCAGGCGGCGGTGGTCCTCGTCCTGGTTGCCCACATCCACCGCAGCCAGGACCTTGCCGCCGGTCCAAGGCCGCTCGCTCTTGACCATCAGCACCGCACACGGGCATTGGCGCAGCAGCTTCCAGTCGCTGGGTGTGAGCAGGGCCTTCTTCAGTGGGTTGTCCGGGCGGTGTTCCTTGATCACCAGATCGCAGCCCTCGGCCTGCTGCACGTCGATGATGGTGTCGTGCAGGTTGTCGCGCCAGGCCTCTTCATGGGTGACGTTGTCGTACCCGTCATCATGCAACTGGCTGCTCAGCAGGCTCAACAGCGCGCTGTGGTCGTGCCTTTTGTCGCACATCAGCAGGTGCAGGCGCGCGCCGGTGACGCCGGCGATCAGCTTGGCCCGGGTCAAGGCCCGGCTGTGGGCGTGCTCGGGGTCGAGGACGACGAGGATGCTGCGGACGGCTTGCATGGGCTTCAACTCCGTTCAAAGGTGGCGGCCAATGCCTGACTATAGTCGGCGCTTCCCCCGCTGGCGCTTGATGTACATCAAGCATAGTCACTGGCACCGCCCGCCGCCGCCGGTATAATCGCCGGCCCTGCCCGTTCTTTGTGGTTGCACGCTCATGTCCCTGATCCCCGAAATCGACGCCTTTCTTGGTTGCCCGACACCAGACGCCTGGATCGAAGCGGCGCTCGCCGACCAGGAAACCCTGCTGATCGACCACAAGAACTGCGAATTCAAGGCTGCCAGTACCGCCCTGAGCCTGATCGCCAAGTACAGCACCCACCTCGACCTGATCAACATGATGTCCCGCCTGGCCCGCGAGGAACTGGTGCACCACGAGCAGGTGCTGCGCCTGATGAAGCGTCGCGGCGTGCCGCTGCGCCCGGTGTCGGCGGGGCGTTATGCGTCGGGGCTGCGGCGCCTGGTGCGCGCCCACGAGCCGGTCAAGCTGGTGGATACGCTGGTGGTGGGGGCGTTCATCGAGGCGCGCAGCTGCGAGCGCTTTGCCGCGCTGGTACCGCACCTGGACGAGGAGCTGGGCCGCTTCTACCACGGCCTGCTGAAGAGCGAAGCGCGCCACTACCAGGGTTACCTGAAACTGGCGCACAACTACGGCGACGAGGCAGACATCGCCCGCCGGGTGGAACTGGTGCGGGCTGCGGAGGTGGAGCTGATCCAGTCACCTGACCAGGAGCTGCGCTTCCACAGCGGTATCCCGATGGCGCAGGCCGCCTGATTCGCGCCAGGCGGCCCGGGCGTCAGTGACGGCGACCCAGCAGCAGGCCGACCACCAGCCCGAGGCCTGCGGAAATGGCCACGGTCTGCCACGGGTGGCCGCCGATATAGTCCTGGGTAGCTTCCACCACCGGTTGCGCCTTGCTGCGCACCTTGTCGGCGGCCTGGCGCGCCTGGCGCAGTTTGAGACTTACCTGCGCGCGCAGGGTTTCCGCCTCGTCACCCACCAGCGCTGCGCTGTCGTTCAGCAGTTTTTCCGATTCTTCGATCAGCGCCTGCAGTTCGCTGAATACCTGGTCCTTGATCTGATCGCTGTCGGCCAGCGCGGCGTTTTTCCGGGCCATGAACTCGTCCTCGTCGATGGTATGGTTTGAACAATGGATGCCGGCGCGCCAGGAAAGTTGCGGCGGCTTTGGGCTGTTGCAGTTCCTGAGTGTAAGATAGCGGCCATTTTCAAACCTGCAGGTACCTTCATGAGTTTCAATCTGGCCAACATGAGCTTCGAGGAACGGGCGCAGATCGAGGCAGAGAAGGCCCGGCTGTTCGAGCTGTGGCAGAACAACCTGGGCAAGGCCAAGGGCGAAGCCGCGCGGCTGATCGCCGAAAAGCCACGGCGCAAAGGCAAATGGGCCGAGTGGGTGCGCGCCGAGCTGGATGGCATGTCGCCGCCCGAATACGCCAGCATGGTGCGCAGCGAAGTCAACAAGCTGATGGCCGCAGCCAGCGCCAACCGCTGATCACACCCCGCCGGGCGCCTACCAGTAGGCGCCCTTGGGCAGGTCCAGCTTGCCCTCGTCGGTAAAGCGCACGGTGCCCAGCAGCCCGCCGGCAAGTTTGCCGCGCAGCACATAGGGCAGGCCCTGCAACGAGTCCACCCGGCCCAGCCCATAGGCCTGGCGCAGGAAGGAAAACGCCGTGATGCTCACCGGCACCACGACCACCGCTTCGCCATAACGGCCGATGTGCCCCTGCTGGTCGCTGACCCCGGCAGCCAGCGGCTGGCCGTTCACCTCCAGGTTCAGGGCGATGCCGTTGTAGTCGATCGGCGCCTCGTTGGGGTTTTGTACCCGCATCTTCACCGCCATGCGCAGTTCCAGCTCCTGCCCGGGCAGCGGTTCGATACCGATCACGCTGATATTGACCGGGTCGCGTGCCTGGAACAGCGCACAGGCCCCCGGGCCGCAGGCCAGCAGCAGGACCAGGAACAGGCGGGCGTAGCGGTGCAGACGGGCAGCCATGGGGTACGACCTTGCCAGAGTGGGCGAATGGGCAGTGTGGCAAATGTGCGTCGACGTTGAAAGTCTCCGCCCATATGAAAGATACTGTTTCTCATTAACGCCCGATAACTTCTCCTACTGGCCGTTCCCGAACCCATGCTGACCTCTCCCGCGCCGGGCCTGCTGGCAAGTTTCCAGGAGCACTACGACGACCTGCTGCAGTTCCTGACCCGGCGCATGAGCGACCGCCAGCGCGCTGCCGACGTCGCGCAGGAAACCTACCTGAAGCTGGTGAACATCGACCAGCAGGCAGTGCCGGTGCTGCACGCGCGCAGTTTCATCTTCCGCGTGGCCGGCAACCTGGCGATCGATGCCTTGCGCCGCGAGCAGCGCATTGCCGCCAGCCACGACGACAGCGAGCGGGCAGGTGAGGTGGCCTGCCTGGCGCCGGCACCCGAAGCGGCCTTGCTGGCCCGGGAGCGCCTGCAGATCCTCGACCAGGCGCTGCAGCAGCTGCCCGCCAATGCCCGCCAGGCGCTGTTGCTCAACCGCGTCGACGGCCTGACCCAGGCGCAGATCGCGCAGCGCCTGGGGGTTTCCGAAAGCATGGTGGCGAAGTACATCGGCCAGGCCCTGCGCCATTGCCGCAACTGGCTCAAACAGGCGGGCGTGGCTGCGGCCCTGGTGCTGGCTGTTGCTGTGGCGGGTTGGCAGCAGGCGCCGGTGCTGCTGGCGGATTACCACACCGGGGTGGGCGAGCGGCAGGTGGTGACCCTGGCCGATGGCACGCGGGTTACGTTGAACAGCGCCTCCGCCCTGAGCGTGGTGTTCAGCGACCGTGAGCGGCGGGTGGTGCTGGAGGCCGGTGAGGCCTTGTTCGAGACCACCGATGATTCGCGGCCCTTTGTGGTCGACACGGCCGGTGAGCGGGTGCAGGGGAGTGCGGCCACCTTCAGCGTGCGGCGCGATGGCCGCGTGGTATTGGCGCGGGGCGAAGCCAAGGTTGGCGAGCATGAACTGGCAGTAGCGGCCGATGCCGGCACGCAGATGGCCTGGCAGCGCGGCAAGCTGATCTTCAACGGCAAGCCGCTGGGCCAGGTGCTGGCGGAGCTCGAGCATTACCGGCATGGGCGGATCGTGTTGTCCGACAGCAAGCTGGCGGCGATGGAGGTCAGCGGGGTGTTCGACCTCGATGAGCCAGAGGCCCTGTTGCGCACCCTTGAGCAGCGCTATGGGCTGAAGGTGACCTACCTGCCGTGGTTAGCCGTGGTTCATTGATTCGCCTGTGCCGGCCTCTTCGCAGCACAAGGTTGCTCCTACAGCGAACTGCCATCCCTGTAGGAGCAGCCTTGTGCTGCGAAGAGGCCAGCACAGAAATAAAAATATTTTCCATTTGGCACTGCAAGTTCCTGCACGCCAGATCGTCGTAGTGGGACTGATCAGCAACCCATTCTCATTTACGACTTGTCAGGAAGCTCATTCGTGCCTCTGATGCTCAAGCCTTCGCACCGCCGTCGCGGTCCACTTCACCATGCCCTGATGTCCTGCAGTGCCCTGGCCATGCTGGTCGGCCCGCTGCAGGCGTTTGCCTCGACCGCCACCGAACAGGCCCAGACCCAGACCCGTCAGGTCCAGCTCGACCTGCCGGCCCAGTCGCTGGACCAGGCCCTGACCACCTTCGCCGACCAGGCCGGCCTGCACCTGCTGTACACCACTGGCGACGTCGCCGGCCAGGCCAGCCCGGCCTTGCAGGGCAGCTACAGCATCGAGCAGGCCCTGCAGCAGTTGCTGGCCGGCAGCGGCATGAGCTGGCACTTCAGCGACGCCCGCACGGTGACCCTGCGCAAGGCCGACGCCGCGCCGCAGGCGGTCAACCTCAAGCCGATCGAGGTCAGCGTGGCCTCGCGCACCAGCACCGCGATCAGCGAAATCCCCGGCACCGTGTGGGTGGTCGACCAGCAGCAGCTGCGCGAGCAGATCGATAGCGGTGTCAGCCTGAAGGAAGCCATCGGCAAGCTGGTGCCAGGCCTCGACCTGGCACCGGAAGGGCGCACCAACTACGGCCAGAACATGCGCGGGCGCAACGTGCTGGTGATGATCGACGGGGTCAGCCAGAACAGCTCGCGCGGCCTGTCGCGCCAGTTCGACAGCATTTCGCCGTTCAATGTCGAGCGCGTCGAAGTGCTGTCTGGCGCCAGTGCCATCTACGGCGGCGGCGCCACCGGCGGCATCATCAACATCGTGACCAAGAAGGGCGAACCCGGCCCGGCGCGCTTCGAGACCCAGCTCGGTGCCAGCAGCGGCTTCAACAACAGCGATGACCTGGCCACCCGCTTCGCCCAGTCGATCAGTGGCGGCAACGAGCGGTTCAACGCCCGGCTGGGGGTTTCCGGCGAGCAGAACGAAGCCTTCTACGACGGTGCCGGCGACCAGATCTTCATCGACAACACCCAGACCGACCTGCAGTACAACCGCACCATCGACGTGCTCGGCACTTTGGGGATGCAGCTGAACGACCAGCAGAGCCTCGACCTGTTGGCTCAGTACTATGACTCGGGCAACCACGGCAGCACCGGCATCTACTTCCCCAACCTGAACTACAACGCCCCCTCCGACCTGGAAGACGCCGAGCTGCGCAGCGGCTACTCGTCGGACCTGGAGCCGCGCACCCGGCGCCTGCTGCTCAACGCCAACTACCACCACACCGACGTGCTGGGCCAGGACTTCTACCTGCAGGCCTCGTACCGCAAGGAAGACGACAACTTCTACCCGTTCCCGTACTACAACCGCGCCACGCCCACCGGCTCGCGCGGGGTGTACTTTGCCGCCTCGCAGCAGAACTTCGAAGTCACCAGCCTCAAGGGCCTGTTCGCCAAGCAGTGGGACGCGCTGAAGCTGACCTACGGCGTCGACCTGGACCGCGAGCGCTTCAACGCCGAGCAGACCACCTTCAACGCCCAGACGTCGTCCGAGTCGGGTGGCCTGGAGCTGGAAAAGGAAAGCAAGGCCGCACGCTACCCCAGCTACCGGGTCGATGGCGTGTCGGTGTACGCCCAACTGGACTGGCATGCCACCGATAACCTGACCCTGTCCGGCGGCGCCAGGCGCCAGCAGATGGACGTGGACGTCAGCGACTTCAAGGGTGTGCCCGGTGGCAGCAACGATTACCAGGTCAACCTGTTCAACGTGGGTGCCATCTACGACTTCAAGAATGGCCACCAGGTATGGACCAACTACGGCGAAGGCTTCGACTTGCCCGACCCGGCCAAGTACTACGGCAAGCCCGGCCTGAGCGTGGCCGACAACCCACTGGCTGGCATCAAGAGCCGCCAGGTGGAGCTGGGCTGGCGCTATGCCGACCTGGACTGGGATGCCCAGGCGGCGCTGTACTACATCTGGTCGGACAAGATCATCAACGTCGATTCGCAGACGCTGACCATCAATGTGGAAGACCAGAAAAGCCGCGACTTCGGTTTTGAAGGCGCTTTGACCCGGCACTTCCAGACCGGCTGGGAAGCCGGCGGCACCCTGCACCTGACCCGCTCCGAGGAAGAGGACGCGGATGGCGGCTGGATCAAGCGCGATGCCCGCTATGCCTCGCTGTCCAAGGCTACCGCTTTCGTTGGCTGGAAGGGCGATGGCCGCAGTGCGCGGCTGCAGGCCAACCATGCCTTCAGCCTGAAGGACGATGCCGACCACGAGATCGACGGCTATACCACCTTCGACCTGCTGGGCAGCCAGGACACCGGCTTCGGCACCTTCAGCGCCGGCATCCAGAACCTGCTGGACAAGCAGTACAGCACGGTCTGGGGGCAGCGTGCGACGCTGTTCTACTCACCGACCTACGGGCCGGCGTACCTGTATGACTACCAGGGGCGCGGACGTACCTACACCCTGACCTGGAGCATGGCTTACTGATGGGTGTTGTCTGTCCCGGCCTCTTCGCGGGTAAACCCGCTCCCACAGGCACGGCGCAGCCCTCAGGCTGTGTGAGAACCCTGTGGGAGCGGGTTTGCCCGCGAAGAGGCCGGTTCAGGCAAACGCCGCCAGCAAATCCTGCGCAAACGCCTGCTGTGCCTCGCCAACCGCCTGCGCCCGGTGCCTGGCCAGGGTAAACGGCACCACAAAGTCCAGCCCAGGGTCCAGCGCCCACAACATCCCCTCAGTCTCCCACCCCTGCGCGCAATGGCATGGCAGATAGCCAATATGCCGCCCCGACAGAATGAACGTCAGCACGCTCTCGATCTGCTCCGCCACCGCCATGCTGCGCTGGCTCTGGAACGGCTCGCCGCCCTTGAGCAACCGGTACGGATGGCGCACCTGGTCCATCGCCAGCAACCGCTCCCGCCCAACGCCAGCCTCACCGAACAGCACATGCCCCTTGCCGCAATACAGCCGTTGCCGCTCCTCGAACAGCGGCTGGTAATCGAAGGCTGCCTGGTTGCCGGAAAAGTAGCTGATGGCGTAATCCAGCCGCTGTTCCAGCAACAACCGCTCCAGCTCTGCCGGTGGCGCACTGATCAGCTCCAGCTGCACCGCCTCCTCGCGCCTGCGAAACGCCGCAATGGCCGCTGCCAGCTTCAGGCTTACCGCCTTGTCCTGGTTCTCCGCCATGCCTATGCGCACGGTCCCCAGCAGCCGCCCGGCAACGCCATTGGCCTGCTGGCGAAACTGTTCGATGTTCAGCAGCAACCCACGGGCGGCGTCCAGCAACAACGCGCCTTTTTCCGTCAGGTGAAAGCCACCCTTGCCGCGGCTGCACAGGCGGTAGCCCAGCCGCGCTTCCAGCTGCGCCATGCGCTGGCTGATGGTGGGCTGGCTCAGGCCCAGCACGCCTTGTGCGGCGCTGAAGCCCCCGGCCTCGACTACAGTGACGAACAGCCGCAGCAGCTGCAGGTCGGGGTCGTGAACTTGTTCGAGCATTACATTGCTCCTGATGAATGTCAGCTTTGCAAACTTGCCATTCCTGCAATGTAACCCGGCTGGCATGCTCGCGGCATCCACCCATTTGCCGAGGTGTCCGCCATGCGTCGATCGTTGTGCCTGCTGTCCCTGGTCCTGGCCTTGCCGCTGCAGGCTGAAGAAAAGGTCGTCAACCTCTACAGCTGGGCCGACTATGTCGCCCCGCAAACCCTCCAGCGCTTCGAGCAGGAAACCGGCTACAAGGTGCGCTACGACACCTTCGACACCACCGAAGTGCTGGAAACCAAGCTGCTGACCGGTGGCAGCGGCTATGACGTGGTGGTGCCGTCGTCGGCGGTACTGGCCCGGGCGCTCAAGGCCAACGCCCTGCAGCCGCTCGACCCCCAGGCCATGCCCGGCTATGCCAACCTCGACAAGGATCTGCTGGCCAAGCTCGCCGAGGCCGACCCCGGTAACCGCCATGCCGTGCCCTACACCTGGGGCACCCTGGGCCTGGGGGTGAATGTGGAGGCGGTGCGCCAGCGCCTGGGGGATGTGCCGCTGGACAGCCTCGACCTGCTGTTCAAGCCCGAGTACGCCAGCCGGCTGAAGGACTGCGGCATCGCCATGCCCGACTCGCCGCAGGAGGTGATCGGCGTGGCCCTGAATTACCTGGGCAAGGACCCTTACAGCCAGGACAAGGGCGACCTGGCCGCCGCGCAGAACCTGCTGAGCCAGCTGCAGCCGTCGATCAGCTACGTCGCCAATGGCCGGCAGATCAGCGACCTGGCCAACGGTAGCGTGTGCCTGGCGCTGACCTACAACGGTGATGCGGCGATGGCCGCCGACCAGGCGCGCCGCGCCGGCAAGCCGTTCGAGCTGATCTACCGCATCCCCCGCGAAGGCACGCTGGTGTGGCAGGACAACCTGGTCATTCCCAAGGATGCCCCGCACCCCGAGGCCGCGCGGGCGTTCATCACCTTCATGCTCAAGCCCGAGTCGGTGGCCGCGCTGACCAACACGCTGTTCTTCGCCAACGCCAACCAGGCGGCCACGCCGCTGGTGGACGAAGCGGTGCGCAACGACCCGGACATCTACCCGCCGGCCGCGGTGCGCCAGCGCCTGTATGCCGACCGCAGCATGGCCCTGGCCGACCTGCGCCAGCGCAACCGCCTGTGGACCGCGTTCCGCAGCCGCCAGTAACCAATAACGACAAAGGAGCCCGACCGTGGAGCAAGCCGCGAACAACGACCAGGCCATGACCCGCGACAGCCTGTATGGTACCGCTGCGGAAAGTACCTACGCCGGCATTACCAGTTTCTCTCGCCGCCGCTACAGCCGCGACCTGCGTGGCGTCGACGTGGTGGTCAGTGGTGTGCCGTTCGATACTGCCACCAGCAACCGCCCCGGTGCGCGCTTCGGCCCGCGGGCAATCCGCGCCGCCTCGGTGCAGCAGGCCTGGGCCCGGCACTGGCCCTGGGCGTTCGACCCGTTCGACCACCTGGCGGTGATCGACTATGGCGATTGCGCCTTCGACAGCGGCACCCCGCAGTCGGTCCCAGACAGCATCGAGGCCCATGCCACGCATATTCTGCAAGCAGGCTGCGCCATGCTCACCCTGGGTGGCGACCACTTCATCAGCTACCCGCTGCTCAAGGCCCATGCCCACCGCCATGGCCCGCTGGCGCTGATCCATTTCGATGCGCACAGCGATACCTGGCCGGACGAGGAAGGCCAGCGCATCGACCACGGCACCATGTTCTGGCACGCCACCCGCGAAGGCCTGGTGGACCCGGCCAGCTCGGTGCAGATCGGCCTGCGCACCACCAATGACGACAGCCAGGGCTTTGCCATCCTCGACGCCCGCCAGGTGCACCGGCAGGGCACCGAGGCGGTGATCGCGGCGATTCGCCAGCGGGTGGGCGAGCGGCCGGTGTACCTGACCTTCGATATCGACTGCCTCGACCCGGCCTATGCGCCCGGTACCGGCACACCGGTGTGCGGCGGGCTGAGCACGGTGCAGGCGCTGGAAATCCTCGGCGGGCTGCGCGGCATCAACCTGGTGGGTATGGACCTGGTGGAGGTGGCGCCGGCCTATGACCATGCCGACATCACCGCGCTGGCCGGGGCCACGCTGGCGATGGAAATGCTGTGCCTGTATGCGGCGCGGCACAAGGTGGACAAGGGGCAGTAACCTGGGGCCGCTTTGCGGCCCATTCGCAGCACAAGGCTGCTCCTGCAGGAAGCGTCCTTGTGCTGCGAATGGGCCCATACTGAAACATCAGGAATCATCTCCACCCGCATTCACACTTTTGCCGCGAACCCTTCGCGCCTTAGGCTATCAAACCCACCAGGCGCGGCATTTTCGTACAGGAGGTGAAGCATGACCCCAACCTTGCCCATCCTGGCCCTCGGCCTGGTGCTGTGCCTGCCCGCGCAAGCGGCACCCGCGCCGCCATTGCAACTCGCCGCCGGCAACAACAACCCCTACAACAGCCCGATCCAGCGTGCCAACCCCAACAGCCGCCAGGGCAGCATGCCGGCTGCACCACCCGTGCGCGGCCCGTCCACCGACCCGTACCAGCGCACGCCCACCCTGGACAACCGCGGCATCGGCAATGGCGACAACCTGCGCCGCCAGCAGCAAACCCCGAACCTGGAGCCAACCCGACCACCCCGGGGCAACCCGCGCGCGCCATGAGCGCCCTACGAAAGGAATCCTGCATGCTTCGAGCACCC
This sequence comes from Pseudomonas sp. B10(2017), assembly GCF_002113295.1. Lineage (NCBI taxonomy): Bacteria > Pseudomonadati > Pseudomonadota > Gammaproteobacteria > Pseudomonadales > Pseudomonadaceae > Pseudomonas > Pseudomonas sp. B10(2017). Next base: position 27,740 of record NZ_NEJU01000017.1, on the reverse strand, counting down.
TGGCTGGTAACCTTGACCGCCGCCGCACTCCTGCCCCTGCTGGCGCAGGCGGCGGCCGAACAGCAGTTTCGCAGTGAAGAAGGCAGCCTGACCGTCAGCACAGTGGCCGACGGCCTGCGCAACCCCTGGGCCCTGGCGTTCCTGCCTGGCGGCAAGGACATGCTGGTCACCGAGCGCGCCGGCAACTTGCGGGTGGTCAATGCCGAAGGCAAGGTCGGGCCGCCGATCAGCGGTGTGCCCAAGGTCTGGGCCGAGGGCCAGGGCGGCCTGCTGGATGTGGTGCTGTCGCCGGAGTTCGCCAAGGACCGCACCGTCTACCTGTCGTATGCCGAAGAGGGCAGTGACGGCAAGGCTGGTACGGCGGTCGGCCGTGGCCAGTTGTCCCAGGACCGCGCCCGGCTGGAGAACTTCAACGTCATCTTCCGCCAGCAGCCCAAGCTGTCGGAGGGCAACCACTTCGGCTCGCGCCTGGTGTTCGACCGCGACGGCTACCTGTTCATTGCCCTCGGCGAGAACAACCAGCGCCCGACCGCCCAGGACTTGGACAAGCTGCAAGGCAAGATCGTGCGTATCTTGCCGGACGGCGAAGTGCCCAGGGACAACCCCTTTGTCGGCAAGGACAACGTGCGGCCGGAGATCTGGTCGTTCGGCCACCGCAACCAGCAAGGCGCCGCACTCAACCCCTGGACCGGCAAGCTGTGGACCCACGAGCACGGCCCGCGCGGTGGCGACGAGATCAACATTCCCGAGCCCGGCAAGAACTATGGCTGGCCGATTGCGACCCACGGCATCAACTACTCGCTGCTGCCGATCCCCGAGGCCGAGGGCAAGCATGTGCAGGGTATGGTCGACCCGCACCATGTATGGGAGAAGTCGCCGGGCATCAGCGGCATGGCATTCTACGACAGCCCCACGTTCAAGGCCTGGGACCATAACCTGTTCATTGGCGCGCTGGCCACTCAGGAGCTGATCCGCCTGCAGCTGGATGGCGACAGAGTGGTGCATGAAGAGCGTTTGCTGGGGGAGCTGAAGGCGCGTATCCGCGATGTACGGGTGGGGCCGGACGGTTACCTGTATGTGCTGACAGATGACAAGGACGGCGCGTTGCTCAAGGTAGGCCTGGGCGACGGCACCTGACACAGTACAGTACTTGTGGGAGCGGCCTTGTGTCGCGAAAGGGCCGCAGAGCGGCCCCAGGATTTTCGCGTCACGGCGAATATTGCTGGGGCCGCTGCGCGGCCCTTTCGCGACACAAGGCCGCTCCCACAAGGTATGTGTAGAATGCCGCATGGCTATCGATCCCCATTCCCTCTACCAGCAGGCCCTGACCACCCAGGGCTATGTCGCCGACCCCGCCCAGGCCCGCGCCGTCGAGGCCTTGCAAGCCTGTTTCCAGGCTGTCGAACAAGGCTGGTCCACCCAGGGCATCTACCTCTGGGGCCCGGTCGGGCGCGGCAAGACCTGGCTGATGGACCAGTTCCGCCGCTGCCTGCGGGTACCCAGCCGGCGTCAGCATTTCCATCACTTCATGGCCTGGGTCCACCAGCGGCTGTTCCAGCTCAACGGCACCGCCGACCCGCTGCTGGCGCTGGCTGGGGAACTGGCCGGGCAGATTCGCGTGCTGTGCTTCGACGAGCTGTTCGTCAACGACATCGGTGACGCGATCATCCTCGGCCGCCTTTTCCAGGTGCTGTTCGACCAAGGCGTGGTGATCGTCGCCACCTCCAACCAGCCACCCGAGCAGCTCTACCGCGACGGCTTCAACCGCGAGCGTTTCCTGCCGGCCATCGCCGCCATCCAGCGGCACATGCAGGTACTGCCGGTAGCCGGCGAGCAGGACCATCGCCTGCACCCCGGCGTCGAGCGCCAGCGTTACTGGGTGGAGAAAGCGGGCCAGGCCAGCCAGCTAGCCGAGGTGTTCCGCCAGCTCAGCCCCGGCGATGCAGGTCACGATCAGTCCTTGGCGATCGGCTCCCGGCAGGTGCAGGTGGTGCGGCGCAGCGCGCAGGCCATCTGGTGCCGCTTCACCGACCTGTGCGAACAGCCACTGGCGGCCATGGAGTTCATGGCCCTGTGCGACCGGTTCCCGGCCATCCTGGTGTCGGACATTCCGGCGCTGGGGGGTGAACAGCGGGCCGGCCGCATTGCCCGGGGCACCGAGGATGCGGCGGCGCGGGTGGTGGCGGGTAATCGCGAGCTGCCGGCGCTGTCGCCCAAGGACGACGCAGTGCGCCGCTTCATTGCCCTGGTCGACGAATGCTACGACCGCCGGGTGGCGTTGTACCTGGAGGCACAGGTGCCGCTGGATGCGCTCTACACTCAAGGGTATCTGGCGTTCCCGTACCAACGGACCCTGAGCCGGCTACGGGAGATGCAACTGCAACGCTTCGCCTGAAAAGGAGCCGAACCATGGAGCCGCTGTCGCATCATCTGCTGACCCAGGCCTACAACAATGGCTGGGCCAACCACCGTCTGTACAAGGCCTGCCTGCAACTGACCCAGGACGAATTCGTCGCCCCACGCTGCAGCTTCTTCCCGTCGATCAAGGCCACACTGAACCATCTGCTGACAGTGGACTGGTTCTACCTGCACATGCTCGAGTGCGAGCAGCGTGGCGAACAGCCCGACGCCGACGGCGAGCGTTTCTTCGACCCGGAGCAGCCATTTGCCACGTGCACCGACCTGCATGCCGAACAGGCCCAGGCCGATCACCGGCTGATCGCCTATTGCCGGGGCCTGCGCGATAGTGAGCTGGGGCGCTATGTGAGCATCGTGCGCCCTGAGCGAGTACAGCGCGAGCAACGGCTGCGGTTGTTGGCGCACCTTTTCGAGCACCAGGTGCATCACCGTGGGCAGGTGCATGCGATGCTCAGTGACACGGCAGTGAGGCCGCCGCAGCTGGATGAGTTTTTCTGCGAGGAAGAGGCGGGGTTGCGGGCGGCGGACTTTGCCGAGCTGGGCTGGACCGAGGAGCAGGTCTGGAAAGTGTAGGGGGCTGCTTTGCAGCCCTTCGCGGGCTCGCCCGCTCCCACAGGTACTGCACAGGTTTTGGCAGCTGTGCACTACCCGTGGGAGCGGGTGAGCCCGCGAAGGGCCGCAAAGCGGCCCCCAAATTAGATCTAGCGCCCTAACCACTCCACCAGCGTACGGTTGAACCGCACCGGCTCCTCGATCTGCGGCGCATGCCCCATGCCTTCAAAGGTAATCAGCTCACCCTTGGGAATCAGCTTGGCCACCTGCGGCCCCAGCACTGCATACTTGCCCAGCTTCGCTTTCACCTCCGGCGGCGCGATATCACTGCCAATGGCTGTGGTGTCCCGGTCACCGATCAGCAGCAGGGTGGGCATCTGCAGCTCCTTGAACTCGTGGTACACCGGCTGGGTGAAGATCATGTCGTAGATCAGCGCCGAGTTCCACGCCACCGCTTCATGCCCCGGCCCCTTGTTCAGGCCCACCAGCATCTGCACCCAGCGCTCGTACTCCGGCTTCCAGCGCCCGGCGTAGTAAGTCTTGCGTTCGTACTCGCGCACGCCTTCGGCATCCAGCTTGAGCTCGCGCGCATACCACTGGTCCACCGTACGGTAGGGCACGCCCAGGGCTTTCCAGTCTTCCAGCCCGATGGGGTTGACCATCGCCAGGCGCTCCACCTGCTGCGGGTACATCAAGGCATAGCGGGTGGCAAGCATGCCGCCGGTGGAATGGCCGAGCACGATGCTTTGCTTCACGCCCAGCTGCTCGAGCAGGGCATGGGTGTTGCTCGCCAGCTGCTGGAAGCTGTACTGGTAATACGCCGGCTTGCTGGAGCTGCAGAAGCCGACCTGGTCCGGGGCGATGACCCGGTAACCAGCCTTGCTCAGGGCGTTGATGGTAGTTTCCCAGGTGGCAGCGCAGAAGTTCTTGCCGTGCATCAGCACCACGCTGTGGCCGTTGGCCTGGCCTTGTGCGGGCACGTCCATGTAGCCCATCTGCAGGGCCTGGCCCTGGGACTTGAAGTCGAAATGCTTGAGCGGATGCGGGTAGCTGAAGCCCTCCAGCTGGGGGCCGTAGGTGGGCGATTCGGCGGCGATGGCCGAACTGCCGGCGAGGCAGGCCAGGGCCAGGGCGGTTGCGCGCAGCATGGGGGCACTCCGTGTAGGGCCATGTAGAAAGGGGCGACTGTAACAGCCAGTGGACCACGCGGAACGTGAAAGGTGTTACCAGGCGTGAAACCAGCCCAGGGTAATCATCGCCAGCACCCCATAGCGGCCAGCTTTGGCCAGCGTCACCAGCAGCAGGAAGCGCCAGAACGGCTCGCGCATGATGCCGGCGATCAGCGTCAGCGGGTCGCCGATCACCGGCATCCAGCTGAGCAGCAGCGACCATTGACCCCAGCGCTGGTAGCGCTGTTGCGCGCGCTCCAGCTGGGCAGGGCTGAACGGGAACCAGCGCTTGTCGCGCAGGTGCTCGATGGCCCGGCCCAGCACCCAGTTGACCACTGAGCCCAGCACATTGCCCAGGGTTGCCACCAGCAGCAGGGTGGCCCAGGCCTCGGGCTGGCGCAGCAAAAGGCCGACAAGCACGGCCTCCGATTGCAGCGGTAGCAGGGTGGCGGCGCCGAAGGCGCTGAGGAACAGCGCCCACAGGCTTAGCATCAGTAGTTGGCGACCACGGTGTCCTTGCCGTCCTGGGTCACGCCGATGACCTGGTAGGCATCCTTGTGGTCACCCATTTCCATGCCCGGCGAGCCCATCGGCATGCCCGGCACCGCCAGGCCCTTGAGGTCGTTGCGCTTGGCCAGCAGGCGCACCTGCTCGGCCGGCACGTGGCCTTCGACGAACTTGCCGTCGATCACCCCGGTATGGCACGACGCCAGGCGTGGTGCCACGCCCAGGCGTTGCTTGACCTCGCTCATGTTTGGCTCGACATGGTCGTTGACGGTGAAGCCGTTGTCGCGCAGGTGGCTGATCCAGGCCTTGCAGCAACCACAGTTGGGGTCGCGGTAGACGTCGATGGTCTCGCCAGCCTGGGCCAGGCCAGTGACAGCCAGCAGGCTCAGGGGCAGCAGGTGTTTACGCAGCTTCATGAAGCACCTCTTCAAAAACGTGGGCGGATACCGGCGACCAGGCCTGTGCCTTGCACGCGCCCGGTGCCGTTACGGCCCCAGGGGCGGTCCGGTATCCATCGGTTGGCCAGCAGCATAGCGCAAGCGGCTTTCTGGCGCAGCGCGGCCTGTTGCTGTTCGCCAGCGTTGTCAGGCACCCAGTCTACCTGCCTGGTAGTGGTTCCGGATGCCGGCCTGTCATCACGCTGGCTAACGTGCGGCACACCTATCTGAGAGCCTGCTGGATCATGACGCTACCCCTGGACTGCCTGTTGTACTCCAAGACCAATCTGATCGGCATCGGACCAAACCTGTCCGACGAGGAACGCCAGGACGTGCAAACGTTGCTGGACCATGCCGATGAGTTCGCAAGCCGCTTCCTCGACCGGGACGAGCTATGGAAAAGCTGGTTCGACCGCTTCCGCAATCGCCTGGAGAAACATGGCTGCGTAAAGACGGCCGCCCTGGAGTTGCCGCCCCAGGTCATCAGGGATCATGACGATTTCGATACCAGGCTCGAGCCCATCGGCACAGGCAGCACACCGACGCTGTTGGCCCAACTGGCGCGTGCCTCCATGCAGGAACTGCGAATCAGTGCACACGCCAGCAAGTTCCTGCAGTCTGGCTGGCAGAACGACGTCGCCTCATCGTTTCTGATAACACCCTGCCAGAAGGACGAGGAAGGCCAGATCCATCTGGCGGTCTACTCGTTTCGCTTCAATGGCACGGTGGAGATGCGCGACTTCGGATTCTGGAGCGAGGCCCAGCGTGACATCGTCGTGTGGAACACCGGCACTGTTTACCGTTTTGACCTGGAACGTTTCGCCGCTTTTCGTCAGCAGATTCGTAAAGAGTTGGGCGACCGGCGCCTTGGCGCCATTACCAGGATTGAGCTCTAGCCACCTCGCTCAAGCTGGCAGGTCACGCATCAGCAGGCCGTATGCCAATGGCACCTGCTCGGGAACAGGAAGGTAGATGGTGTGGCCATCGCCCGGGGCGACCTGCAGCGGTTGCTGCTGGCCATTGCTCATATGCTCGAGATCGAAGTGGTAGTTGCCGCGTGGGGTCATCAGTTCCAGGTGGTCACCCACGGCGAAGCGGTTCTTTACCTTGATCTCGGCCAGGCCGTCCACGCGCAGGCCGGTCAGTTCGCCGACGAACTGCTGGCGTTCGGACACCGAGTTGCCGCGTTGGTAGTTCTGGTATTCGTCATGCACGTGACGACGCAGGAAACCTTCGGTGTAGCCGCGCTGCGCCAGAGACTCGAGGTTGTCCATCAGCGAGCGGTCGAATGGCCGCCCGGCCACTGCGTCGTCGATCGCCTGGCGGTACGACTGCACGGCGCGGGCGCAGTAGAAATGCGACTTGGTGCGGCCTTCGATCTTCAGCGAGTGCACGCCGATGGTGGCCAGGCGCCCGACGTGCTGGATGGCGCGCAGGTCCTTGGCGTTCATGATGTAGGTGCCGTGCTCGTCTTCGAACGCCGGCATTTCGGTGCCGGGGCGGTTGCTTTCCTGCAGCAGGAATACCTGGTCGGTCGGCGCACCCAGGCCCAGCGTGGGCTGCACTTCTCGCACAATGTCGCCGGTGGCGTTCTCGGTGGCTGGGGTGGCGTCGTACTTCCAGCGGCAGGCGTTGGTGCAGGTGCCTTGGTTGGCATCGCGCTTGTTGAGGTAGCCAGACAGCAGGCAACGACCGGAGTAGGCCATGCACAGGGCTCCATGGACGAACACCTCCAGCTCCATGTCCGGCGCCTGCTGGCGGATTTCCTCGATCTCTTCCAGCGACAGCTCGCGCGACAGGATCACCCGGCTCAGGCCAAGTTGCTGCCAGAACTGCACGCTGGCCCAGTTCACCGTGTTGGCCTGCACTGACAGGTGCACTGGCATCTGCGGGAAGTGCTGGCGTACCAGCATGATCAGGCCTGGGTCGGACATGATCAGCGCATCCGGGGCCATCTCGATCACCGGCGCCAGGTCCTTGAGGAAGGTCTTGAGCTTGGCATTGTGCGGGGCAATGTTGACCACCACGTAGAAGCGCTTGCCCAGGGCATGCGCGTCCTGGATGCCCAGGGCCAGGTTGGCATGGTCGAACTCATTGTTGCGCACCCGCAAGCTGTAGCGTGGCTGGCCGGCGTAGACCGCGTCGGCGCCGTAGGCGAAGGCGTAGCGCATGGTCTTGAGGGTGCCGGCGGGGGCCAGCAGTTCGGGCTTGGCGATAGGGTTCATGTGCGCACCGGAGCAAAAGGCGCGGATGCTAGGGCTGGCAGACACGGCGCGTATTGACTTGCATCAAGGGAATGACGGCACTTTTACCAAGGCGCGGTGCACTAATAACGCATAAGCCATGCGAGGAACCGCGATGAACCAGACCGCCCTGCAGAACAAAGCCCTGGCAGTACTGCTGGCGCTGGTGACCATCGCCTTCATCTGGATCCTGTTGCCGTATTACGGTGCCATCTTCTGGGCGGTGATACTCGGCATCCTGTTCGCTCCGCTGCAGCGCCACCTGCTGATGCGTTTTGGCCGTCGGCGCAACCTGGCCGCGGCAACCACCTTGCTGGTATGCCTGCTGGTGGCGATCCTTCCGGTGATCATCACCAGCGCGCTGCTGGTGCAGGAGGGCGCCACCCTGTACCAGCGCATCGAGCATGGGGAGCTGGATATTGCCGGCTATGTCGAGCGCGGCAAGGACATGCTTCCGGCTTTTGCCCAGCGGGGGCTGGACAGCATGGGCATGGGCAACCTCGACGGGCTGCGCGACAAGATCACCAAATGGGCAACCCAAGGCAGCCAGGTGCTGGCCAGCCAGGCGTTCAACTTTGGGCAGGGCACCTTCGAGTTCGTGATCAGCTTCGGCATCATGATGTACCTGTTGTTCTTCTTCCTGCGCGAAGGCGCGGAGGTCGCCCGCCAGGTACGTCTGGCAGTGCCGCTGCCTGAACACCAGAAGCGCCGTTTGCAGCTGAAGTTCAACCGTGTGGTGCGGGCGACGGTGAAAGGTAACGTGCTGGTGGCCATTACCCAGGGGGCGCTGGGCGGTTTCATCTTCTGGGTGCTGGGTATCCCGAGTGCGCTGGTGTGGGCGGTGCTGATGGCGTTTCTGTCGTTGTTGCCGGCGGTAGGTGCGGGGATCGTGTGGGCGCCGGTAGCGGCGTATTTCCTGCTGACCGGTGCAATTTTGTCGGGGGTGATCCTGACCGCATTCGGCGTGCTGGTGATCGGCCTGGTGGACAACTTGTTGCGGCCGATCCTGGTGGGCAAGGACACGCGAATGCCGGACTACCTGATTCTGGTGTCGACGCTGGGCGGGCTGGCGGTGTTCGGGCTCAACGGCTTCGTGATCGGGCCACTGATCGCGGCACTGTTCGTGTCGAGTTGGGCGATCTTCGCGGCAACCAAACCCCGGGTGCAGTTGCCGGAGTAGGGGCGGGCCTTGCTGGGGCTGCAAAGCAGCCCCCATGGCCGGGTCAGGATGTTTGTGGCATCTCACCCTTGGCCAGGCGCCGGTTGATGTCGGCGATCACTTCGGGCAGTTCGTTGATGGTGTCGATCAGGTAGTGCGGCCGGGAGCCGGCGAACAGGGCGTGGATGCGCTGGCGCTCGCTTTCCAGCTTTTCGGCGCTCAGCGCGCGATAGCCTTCCCAGGTCAGCCCCAGGGCATTGCCCGAGCACACCAGAGCCACGGTCCACATGCCGGCGCGGCGGCCTTCGAGAATACCTGGTACGGTGTCGTCGACCTTCACGCACGCCGCCACATCGTCGATACCCAGCGCGATCACGTTGGCCAGGGCCTGGGCCGGCCATGGGCGGCCGTTCGGGGTTTCGTCGGTGGCCACCACATGGTCGGCCACATAGCCGTTTTGCGCGGCCAGCTCCACCACCTTGTCCATCACCACCTTCGGGTAGCCCGAGCAAGAGCCGATCTTCAGGCCTTCCTGGCGCAGGCCGGTGAGTGTGTCCAGGGCGCCAGGGATCAGCGCCGAGTGCACGGCGATCTTTTCGATCTGCAGCGGCATGAAGCGGTTGTAGATGGCGGTGACATCATCGTCGGTCGGGGTACGGCCGAACACCTTGCGGTAGCGCTCGGCAATTTCTGGCACATCGCACAGAGTGCGGATGTGGTCCCACTTGCCCATGCCCATTGGGCCGCGGGCTTCTTCGATGGACACCTGCACATCGAATTCGGCAAAGGCTTCGACAAAGATCTGGGTCGGGGCGAAGGAGCCGAAGTCGACCACGGTGCCGGCCCAGTCGAGGATGGCGGCTTGCAGCTGGGTGGGGTTGCTGTAGTTCATGTGCGCTTGTTCCTGAATTGGGTGGGCAAAGGGTCAGATGTCCAGCACTTCCATTTCCCGCAGCACCTCGGCCACGGCATTCACGGCGGCCTGCATGCCATCCGCTCCGACCACGCCGATGCAGCCGACACGGAAGGTTTCCACCTGGGTCAGCTTGCCCGGGTAGAGTATGAAACCCTTGGCCTTGACCCGTTCGTAGAAGTCCTTGAACTGGTAGCGGGGATCGTTCGGTGCGTGGAAGGTGACGATGATCGGCGCCTGGATCTCGGCAGGCAGGAAGCTGCGCAGGCCGATGGCGGCCATGCCATCGAGCAAGGTCTTGCAGTTGTCGGCGTAGCGCTGGTGGCGCGCTGGCAGGCCCCCTTCCTCGTTGTATTGCTGCAGCGCTTCGTGCAGGGCTGCGACCACGTGAGTCGGCGGGGTGAAGCGCCACTGGCCGGTCTTGGCCATGTAGGTGTGCTGGTCGTGCAGGTCCATGGCCAGCGAATGGGCATTGCCTTCGGCTGCGGCCAGGGCGGTTTTCTCGGCGAACACGAAGCCCATGCCAGGTACCCCTTCCAGGCATTTGCCGGAGGCGGCAATCAGCGCCTCGAAGGGGATGGCGCGGGCATCGATCGGCAGTGCGCCGAACGAGCTCATGGCGTCGATGATCAGGCGCTTGCCGTGGCCTTTGACCACTTGGGCGATCTCGGGCAGCGGGTTGAGAATACCGGTGCTGGTTTCGCAGTGGATCAGCGCGACATGGGTGATGGCGGGGTCGGCGGCCAGCAGGCGGTCGACGTCGGCGGCGGTGGTCGGCTGGTCTTCGGCAGTTTCGAAGGTGCTGTAGGCACGGCCCAGCACTTTGCATATCTTCGCCAGGCGCTGGCCATAGGCGCCATTGATCAGCACCAGGACCTTGCCATCACGCGGCACCAAGGTGCCGATGGCCGCTTCCACGGCGAAGGTGCCGCTGCCTTGCAGGGGGACGCAGTGGTGGCTGGCGCTGCCGTCGATGATGGCCAGCAGTTGCTCGCAGACACTGGCAGTCAGTTGGTTGAAGTCGCGGTCCCAGGAGCCCCAGTCCACCAGCATTGCTTGGCGGGTGCGGATTGATGTGGTCAGGGGACCTGGGGTCAGCAGAATCGGGGCGTTGCTCATTCCGTTATTCCTCACAAGCGGTGGGCTGAAACTACGGGGCCTAGGTTGCAATTGGCGCTGTCATCAATCAAATTGTTTGTTGTTATTCGAGCTATAAGTCAGGCCGATAAATATGAACCTGTTCCAGTTGCGTGCCTTCGATGCCGTGGCCCGTGAGGGCAGCTTCACCCGTGCCGCCGCACGCCTGTTCATCAGCCAGCCGGCAGTGACCGGGCACGTGAAGGCGCTGGAGGAGCACTACCAGATCACCTTGCTGCGGCGTACCGCGCGGCGGGTGGAGTTGACCGAAGAGGGCACCCGCCTGGCGGCCATCACCCGCGCCATGTTCGGCCTGGCCGAAGAGGCGCAGGCCATGCTCGAGGCCAACCGCCAATTGCTGACCGGGCGCCTGGAGGTGGCGGCCGATGGCCCGCACCGGGTCATGCCGATGCTGGCGCTGCTGCGCGAGCGCTACCCGGGCATTACCGTCAACCTGCGCCTGGGTAATGCCCAGGAAACCTTGGCGGCATTGCTCAGCGAGCATGCCGATGTGGCCGTGCTGACCGAGATCGAGCCGCGCAAAGGCCTGCATTTGCAGAACCTGTGCGAGTCGCGGTTGTGCGCCTTGCTGCCGGCGGGGCATGCCTGGGCCAACGGCGATGGCGACTTGCCGCTGGCTGAGCTGCACCAGCAGATCATGGTGTTGCGCGAACCCAGCTCCACTACGCGGCGCACCTTCGACAAGGCCTGCAGCAAGGCCGCCGTGCAACCTCGGGTGCTGCTGGAACTGGATAGCCGCGAGGCGGTGACCGAAGCGGTGGCCTCGGAGCTGGGCATTGGCGTGGTCTCGTCCACCGAAGTGGCCAATGACCCGCGGGTAGTGGCGCGGCCACTGGCCGGTGACGGCCTGGTCAACCAGCACCTGATCGGCTGCCTGGAGCGTCGCCGCGAGCTGCGCCTGATCCAGGCGTTTCTCGGCCTGGCGGCGGGGCTGTGATGGCTGTTTTCAGCGGGGCGGCCTAAGATGGCCGGCATTGAGCCGACAGGACTGTCGATGAGCGAGAAAGACACCATTTCCATGCAGCTGGTGCGCGAGGCGCTGTTGCAGACGTGCCCCGCCGGCGAGCCCGATACCGGCTTGCTGGCCCGGGCGGGTATCGCCGTCGAACAGCTGCACCTGCCAGCGGCTCGAGTCAGCGCCGAGTCCTATGCCCGGCTCTGGCGTCTGCTGGCGCGGCGCTGCAACGATGAGTTCTTCGCCATGGACCCGCGCGGTCTGCGCAGCGGCAGCCTGGCGTTCATGTGCCGCGCCAGCATGGGCCAACCGAACCTGGGCGCCGGCCTGGAAACCGCGCTGGCGTTCCTGTCACTGATGCTTGAAGACCTGCAGCCAAGCCTGGTGCGCCAGCAAGGCCTGGCCGAAATCGTCATCAACGAACCGCGTGACACACCGCGCCGCGCTTTCACCTATTTCACCTTCTGGATGATTGTGCACGGTGTGACTTGCTGGCTGGCCGGGCGGCGTATCCCTATCCTGGCCATCGATCTGCGCTGTGCCGAGCCGCCGTTCTGCGATGACTACCGGGTGATGTTTTCGGAGAACCTGCAGTTCGAGCGCCCGCGTACGCGCATGATCATCGCTGCCGACTGCCTCGAGCTGCCGCTGCGGCGCAGCGAAGAAGAACTGCAGCGCTTTCTGGCCGAGGCGCCGGGCAACATCCTGGTCAAGTACCGTGACCCGGCCAGCCTCGGGCGGCGCATTCGCACCGATCTGCTGCGCCTGGACCCTGGGCAGTGGCCCGACGGCGACAGCCTGGCGCGCCAGTTGTGCCTGTCACCCTCGACCCTGCGCCGACGGCTGGCCGAGGAGGGGCAGAATTACCAAGGCCTGAAGGACAGCGTGCGACGTGAGCTGGCGATTGCCTGGCTGAGCCAGGAAGATGCGGCCATGGGCGAAATCGCCGAGCGCCTGGGCTTTGCCGACAGCAGTTCGTTCTACAAGGCGTTTCGCAAGTGGTTCGGCTGCAACCCCGGGCATTACCGGGCGCTGGTCCTCAAACGCGGCAGTGGCGGCTAGGGAACCACGCCTTCCCGCTGTCGGCCGCCGCCGCTGGCGAGCATCGTGACAAGTCGATCACTGATCAGGAAATCGACCATGTCTCAACCTGCCGTGCACCCCAAGTTGCTTCACCCCGCCGAAGACTTCATCGCGCAAGGCTTGCCAGCCTGGCTGAAGGCGGCCAAGCCAAAGCAGCTTGCCATGCTGCAGCTGCGTTTCAACGCCTATCTGGCGAGTCAGCGGCAAATGGCAGGCTTCGCCGACCGCCTGCAGCCTCTGGACCGTTTTGCCAAGCAGCTGCTCGAGCCTGCCTTGCGCCAGGACAGCCAGCTGAAACTGCAGGTTGACCTGGACAAGCTGGTGTGGCGTGAAACACGCGCACGGCTGGATGTGAGAGCAGGATTGATCCCTGATTATCAACCGTACTTTGTGCGCATGCCGGCCTTGCAAAAGCTGTTGCAGAATTTCAAGGCCAACGAATCTTTCTTTCTCGGCACTGCCTTGACTCTCCCGCAGGCCCATCAGGCCGAGCAGGTGGTAAGCGAAGACTTCGATCGGATTGTCAGCCTGTGCCGTGAGGTGGATGTCGGCAGCGCCTATCAGCGGCACCTGGCGCAGGTGTTGACACCTGACTTTGAGAAGGCCCTGACCACCGACCGGCGTCTGGAACTGGCCGTGGCGGTCGAGATCGCGGCCATCAAGCAGCAGCTGGATCCGGAAGACCTGCTGGTGCTGCGTATCGCGTGCAAGGATGAACCCGCCGTGATCGATGGGCCGGTGCAGCTGGAGATCGGCGCGCTGCAGGTTCTTGGCTGCCGGGTGGACGGCGCGGTTGCCGTTGAATTGATCGAGCATTCCCAGTCCACGTTTTCCTTTGGTGTACCTGGGCGCTTGAAAAGAGTGATCCTGTACACCCCTGACGATCAGGCGCAACCCCTGCGCGCGTTCACCAGCTGGGATGAGGCGAACCGGGTCCTGGCCACGGCGATGGGCAACCAAGACTATCGACAGGCATTCGTGCGGCGCATCGCCTTGGGTGATCGCGCCACTTGCGAGCAGGCCCTGGCCACCCGCTTGCAGGATGCACAGCCTGACCTGGAACCTCGCAGGGTGGTGGAAGCGGGGGATGGTTTCGCGTCGATGGCCGCCTGGCATATGCGGCGAATCAAGGCCGATGCCCGCTTCCTTGCGGTGCCCACTGCCCAGGCCGATGACGCGGCTTCGGAGCAGCGCCTGGACGAGCTCAAGAGCGCCGGCCTGGTATTGCTCAACCTGGCGGGCCTTTTTGTGCCGGTCATCGGGGCTTTGTTGGTGGCGGACCTGGCCAGGCAACTGTTGACCGAGACTTTCGAGGGCGTGCGTGACTGGCAGCTGGGCCATCAGCATGAGGCTTTGGCGCATATGCTCCGGGTGGCCTTCAGTGTGGCAACCACGGGGGCGGTGGTCGTCGGTGTCCATCTGGCCCGCAGCGCATTCGTCGAAACCCTGGAGCCGGTCATCACCGAAGATGGCCGGCAACGGTTGTGGCGCAATGAGCTGGCGCCTTATCAGGAAACTACGCCGCCAGTACAGCTGACGGAGCTCGACAACGGCTTGCTCGCAGAGGGTACACGCCATTGGTGGCGGTTGGATGGTGCCTTGTATCGGGTAAGGCAAACCGCCAATGGCGCTTGGCGCTTGCTGCATGCCGAAGGCGACGCGGCGTTCGGGCCGGTGCTGGAGCGCTGCTCTGCGCGTGGCTGGCGGCTGGCTTATGAGCGGCCATTGGAATGGCAGGGTGCTGCACTGTTGCTTGGGCGGCTTTGGCCGACAGCGACCGCGATGGACGCTGAGCGGATGGAGCAGGTGCTGACGGTCGCGGATGTTGACGAGGCCTACCTGCGTGGCCTGCTGGTGGAGCGGCGAAGGATGCCGGTGCAGCTGCGCGATACCTTGCAGCGCTTTGCCGTGGACGCGCGCGCGCAGGCCTTTTTCAGCCGGTTGGAAGCGGGGGAGGCCAATACCGATACCGAGCTGTGGCAATGGTGCATCGAACGGTTGCAACTGCAGGGTGAAACCCTCGAAGAACAGGCGCTGTCGATCGGTGACGCGGCAATCGAGTTGCGTGAAGCAATGCTCGAGCACTTCTCCAGGCTTTACCTGGCCGACGACCCGCTGCTGGGATTGATTCAGCGAGACTTCCCGACGCTGCCAGACGCCTATGCCCTCGATGTGCTCGAGCAGGCCACCGAGGCTATGCGCTTGCGCATGCAAGCAGAGTCTCGCTTGCCGCTGGCGTTGGCTGAACATGCGCGGGCGGCCCTGCAGCTGGCGCGCCTGACGCGCATGCGCGAAGCGTTGTACCTGCAAGGCAGTTACCGGCCGGAAGTGGTTGCGCTGGCTTTTGCCCTGCTGCGTTGGCATGGCCCCGGCACTGGAGATTTCAACCTGATATTGCGCCGTAACCCGTATGCCGGGGCGGCGATGGAACGGCTGTTCGCTGAGACCGACCTTGAGCATGCAGTGGTGCTGGTCAGACGGCAGGGGCGCTTCCAGCTCTACAACAGCAGAGGCTTGCCGGATGAGCGCGAGGTCGCCGAGCCCCAGGGGCTGTTCGAAGTGCTGGCTGCTTGCCTGCCCGTGGAATACCGGGTGCGACAGGGATGGGATGGCGCCGATGCGCCGGCCAGAATTCGCAAGCAGATGCAGGCCTGGCTACCCCGTGACCGGCAGGCTGTGCTGCGCCTGCTCGGCTGGCGGGAGACAAGGCCCATGGCATCGCCCATGCAGCGTTTGGCCGATGGCCGACTGGGCTATCCACTGGGGGGCTGCCAGTCGTGCATTGGCTCGCCTGAGCGCGTGGTGCGGCAGCGGGTGCGCGCCTTGTACCCCGGTATTGGAGATGTCGGTGTCGATCGCTATATCCAGACTCTGTTGGACATGCGTGGGGGCTTGTTCGAGAATTTGCTGCGTGTCGAGCAGGAATACCGTCGCTTGGATGACAGCTTGCTGGCCTGGGTTGCAGAGGGGGCGGGCAGCGCCAGCCGCGCACGTCGACGAGTCGCAGATTCGTTGCGGCGTGCCTGGCAGATGCGCAGTGATCGCTTCGTCGGGGCTATCGGCAATGATGCGATGCTCAGCCTGAGCATCGTCGCCGTACCGGTCGGCGGCCTGCCCGTGTTGCCGGTCGGGACGGACTTCTCGCACGTGTCGGAATTGACCCTGTCAGCGCTCGGTCTGGACGCCATCCCGTCGGGGTTCCTCGCCTGCTTCCCGGATCTGCTGTGCCTGGACATGAGCGACAACGCCTTGCGTGCGCTACCTGAGGGGCTGGAGCGGTTGACCGCCTTGCGCCAGTTGCTGATGCCGCGTAACCGTATTCGTATCTCGGCGCCACAGGCCAATGTGCTGACCGGCCTGGCGCTCTTGCGTTCGCTGGACCTGAGTGACAACCCGCTCGGCAACATCAGGCTACAGTTCGATCGGCTGCCCAGCCTGCGGATTCTGCGTTTGAACCGCGTACAGATGACAGCGCTGCCCTCGGGCCTGGAGTGGTGTGGCCTGTTGGTGTTCGCCGATCTTCGCAACAACCAGATAGCCGAGTTGCCGGCAGCCTTGTTCCAGGCCCCGCTGCAGTTGCGCCGTGCCATGCACCTGGAGGGCAATGCGCTGGCAGTGCAGGATCTCGAGCGCCTGTATGGCGCCGAACGCCTGCTGGCCTCGCCCCGCCCGCAACGGCACGCCTCTGCCCGGGAAGAATGGCTGCAGACCCTGGACCCAGCGGTGCGGCAGGCGCAGGAAGGGAAATGGAATGCGCTGAATGCCGAGCCCGGCAGCTTGGCGTTCTTCGAGCTGCTGAGGCAACTGACGACCACGGCCGAATTCAGCAAAGCATCGGCCGAACTCGGGTTCAGGGTATGGGCAATGCTGGATGCGGCCCATGCCGATACCGCCACGCGCATGGCGCTGTTTGACCTGGCAGCCGAGCCCACCACCTGTGTGGACAGCGTTTCCACCTTGTTCAGCCGCCTTGAGGTGCGCATGCATGTCGAGCAGGCCACCCGCGGTGGTGACCCGATATCGACCCGCGCGGCACGCTTGCAGTTGGCCAAGCGGTTGTTTCGCGTGCACTGGGTAGAGAAAATCGCCCGACGCGAAATCGACGCCCGCTACCAGGATGGACGCTGGAGCCGAGGCGGCCACGATGAAGAGGAAGTGGAGGTCAACCTTGCCTACCTCAGCGGCCTGGCCCAGCGCCTGGACCTGTTGGGCCAGCCGCGCCATATGCAATTTGGCAGGCTGGCCAACGTGTCGCCGCTGCAACTGGAGGAGGCTTGCAAGGAAGTGCTGCAGGTGGAGGCGGGCGAGCAACGTATCGTGTTCATCAGTGAACGTGATTTCTGGTTGCCAGTACTTCGAGCAGAGCATCCTGACGACTTCGAAGCCCTGGAAACGCAATTCACCGTTCGGCTGGAGGCATTGGACGAGCAAAGAGAAGCCTTGACCAGTGACGAGTACTGGAACCTGAGCAATGCCCTGCGCGATGAGCGCGAGCAGGCCCTGGCCAGTCTTGCCCAGCGCCTGACGCGCGAAGCGATCATGGCGCCAAAGGTGCAGTGACAACGCTTCACGGGCGGCACACGGTGTGCCGCCCCGTTTCTATCGCAGGGGTTCCCTCTGCGCAAGCACCGGCAGGTTGTACACCATGCTTGGCTCTCGCAGCCATCCAGGGACCTGCAATGCCCCGCGAATCACAAGCCCCACAGCTCGCCTCTGTGTCTTCCAACCACTTGCACGACGGTTTCATCGGTGACCGATTGCCTGCCTGGCTCAAACAGGCCACGCAGAGCCAGGTCCGCGCCTTGCGCGAAAGCCTGGACGCCCATCATGCCACCCAGGCCAGGTTGCGCGGGATCACCCTGGCGTTGCCGTCACCACGGCAGTTTGCCGAACGGCAATTCGCCAGTTTGTTGCGCGAGCCGCTGCCGGGCGACGTAGCGTTCTGGCAGTTGGAGTGGCTGGAGGTTTCCCATCGTTTCTCGTCCACGCTGGGTGCTGAGCCGCAATTTCCCACTTACGGGCAACGTCGTGAGAACGGCTTGTTGCGCCTGATGCGCAACTTTGCCGCCAGCAACGATTTCTACCTGGGAACCGGGTTGGTCGCCCCGGGGCAGGAACGGGTACTGTCGCGGGGGACCGATGAGCTGGTCGAAGCTTGCCGCAAACTGGACGCCGGGCGCCTGTATCAGCAGGAGCTGGACCGCACATTCGATGCTGCGGCACTGCGCGTCCTCAGTGAAGACAAACGCTCCGGGCTGCGCCTGGCCGTGCAGGTAGCTGCGCTGAAAGGCGAGATCACCGAGCCGGTAAAAGAGGCATTGCACGCTTTGGTGGATAAACCCGCGGGCCATCAATCCGCTGGCCTTACTGGCCATCCGGGCCTGCTCGAAGCCCTCGGTTGCCCAGTGGCAGATGGTGTATGGATTCAACTTCGTGACATACATGGGCAAACGCAGGGCGGCGTGCTCTACCTGGCCAGCGACCCGGTCCAGGCGTTGCGATACTTTGACAGCCAGGACTCGATCAACCGCGCGCTGGTGGCAGAGCTGCGCCACGAACCCTACCGCCAGGCGTTCAGCCAGCTGATAGGCCTGGGTCAACGTGCCGGGTTCATGCACAAGTTGCGGGCACGCCTGGAGGATGACCAGCCGGACCTGGAACTCGATGGCAGCGTGCCGCAGCATGACATCTTTCAGGCGCTGGCTGCACACCAGACAAACCGGGTGAAGCAGGATGGCCGCCTGTTGCTGGTGCCGACCGCCGATGCCGATGAAGCCGCGTCGCGTGAGCGGCATGAGGCGTGGAAGGCCGCCGGTTTCGATGTGCTCAACCTGGCTGGTCTGTTCATTCCGGTGGTGGGCGGTTTGCTACTCGGGCAACTGGTGGCCCAGGCCCTCTCGGAGGTTTTCGAAGGTGCTCAGGATTGGTCGCGAGGCCATCAGCACGAAGCGTTGGAGCACATGCTCGGGGTTGCCGAGATACTGGCGGGCACCGCCGCAACGGTAGCGGGTGTCACTATCGTGCGCAGCGCGTTCGTCGCGGCGCTGGAGCCGGTAAGGCTCGCCAATGGGGCGGGGCGTTTGTGGTCCCGAGATCTGGCAGCCTTTGCCTCGATCCCTGAAACGACCACCTTGGGTGCGGACGGGGCTTATGTGGATGGCGAGCGCCGCTGGATGAAGGCAGACCGAGTTTTCTACGAGCTTCATCGGCCTGACCCTGATGGCCCTTGGCGCCTGCGCCACCCCAGCCGCGCAGAGGCGTACGGCCCGGTCGTGCTGCACAATGGAGAACGTAGCTGGCGCTTGATGCACGATGAGCCACAGGGTTGGCGCGACCCTGCGAAAATGCTCGATACCCTTTGGCCGCGCGATCAACCGTTCGATAGCCAGCAGGCGCAGCAGATCTTGCGCATGGCCGGCATCGATCAGGACGAACTTCGCGGGCTGCTGGTGGAAAACCGGCGAACGCCCGCCACCTTGCGGGAAACCCTAAGGGCATTCGATGCCGATGCCCGAATCGACACGTTCTTTCGCCACCTGGAACACGACACTGTCTCTGATCAGGACCTGCAGTTGCTGGCCTGGTGCGAGGCCCGAACGGGCAGCAAAAAAGGGCGTGCCGCGGTGCTTGCGGACCGGCCAGCGTCGAGCGACCTGCTGTTCGCACGGCTGACAGGCCTGCCCGAATCGGCGGAGCCTTTGCTCAAGCCGCTGATGGCGGTGGGGCTGCCGGAACCCTATGCGCGCGATCTGGCCGATGGAGCAAGTCACGAGGCTCGCCAGGAGTTCGTCAGTGGTGGGAAGTTGCCGCAAAGCTTGGCCACCCAGGCCAGGTCGTTGTGCTCGGTGGCGAAGGTGAGCAGGGCCCTGGCAGGGCTTTATCTACCGAGCGCGTACAGCAACGAAACGGGCATGCTGGTGTTGGCATTGCTGAATGTCGAGGCCATTGAAGCGTTCAGCCTGGCGTTGAGCAATGCTGCTGCGGATGCCGTGGCGTTGAAGCGCATCGGTTCGCTTGGCGACGCGGCCGAGCAGCGGGTGCTGGTGCGTGAGCAAGGGGTCTTTGCCTTGTATGACGGGCAAGGCCGAAAACTCGCGATGCAGCCACCTTCCTCGGATATATTCCAGGCCGTGCTGGCCGCGCTCGAATCGCGCAACCTGCTGGGCCGGTTGGGCCTTGCGGAGAATGCCGATGCCCAGCGCTTGCGCGAGAAGCTCATGGTGCACCTGGGTACCCATGGGGAAATCGCCCACATGCTGGGCTGGGCGCCGACGGAGCGTTGGTTCAACCCCGGCCAGCGCCTTGCCGATGGCCGCGTCGGTTACCTGCTCAGCGGGCGCGCGTCACCGCTGACCACCCCCAGGGACCAGCTGCGGGCCGGCCTGAGGCGATTCTTCCCGGGGCTGGGCGATTCGCTGGAAACGCAAGTTGACCGCTGGCTGCTGCAGAATGTGCCGGTCGCCGATGCGCTCATGGCGCTGCAGGACGATTTTGAGCAGTTGAACCGCGCGCTCAATCGCTGGGTGTCGGCTGCACTGAGTGACACATTGCGGGCCCGGCGGCAATTGTTCGCCGAACGACTGCTGCGTGCCTGGCAGGCGCTTGGCGACCATGTGGTGGTCGACAGTGACGGCAAGCGCCAGGGGCTGCGCCTGGTCCTGAATGATCTGCCAACGGATTCGTTGCCTGTCTTGCCCGCGGCTGTCGATTTCTATCACGTCACCACCCTGGTATTGAGCGAGACGTCTATCGGGGTGGTGAACGAGGAGTTTCTGCGCGCATTCACCTACCTGCAGGAGCTGGACATGAGGCACAACCAGCTGCTGCGTTGCCCGCGCGGGCTAGGCTACCTGACCAACCTGCGCCGGTTGCGCCTGGGGCATAACCGCATTCGCCTGGATGCCCATGCCATCGAAGCCTTGAACGGGTTACCGCTGCTCAGTCACCTCGACCTGAGCCATAACAGCCCGCTTGGGGTTTACGAAATGCGCTTCCATCACCTCCCTCATCTGGTCGAGCTGAATTTGCGCCGCTGCGGGCTAAGCGAATGGCCAAGAGGGCTCGAGCTGTGCGGCTTCCTGCAACGAGCCGACCTGCGTGACAATTTCCTGAGGGGTGTACCTGACGGCGTGCTGGCCATGCCGCTGGAGTTTCGCCAGCGTATCCTGGTCGATGGCAACCGCCTGACCATGGCCGATTACGGCAAGCTCTATGCCTTGGCGCCGCTGCTGGAGGAACCGGAGGCGGCGATTGGCCGCGCCTGGTGGGTCGGGTCCGATTCCGCCAGCCCTGAGCGGGGCGAGCTTTGGGACCGGCTGAGCACCCAGGACGAAAATGCCCGCTTGTTCGATTTGCTGGAGCTTTTGCAAGGCCTGTCGGACTTCAGCTGGCCCAAGTCTTATCTGTTGCGCATGGGCTGGCAATGCCTGTCGATCATGGAGACAGACGCCGAATTCGCTCGCCAGGTGCAACTGGCGGCAGCCGGTGCGGTAAAGGATGACAACGGTGCCATCGAGCTGTTCAGCCGGCTGCTGCGTCTGCATGCCGAGCGCGACGCGGCTGGCGATGGCGCCCAATCTCGTGGCCCGAGGTTGCTGGCGTTGGGGCGCGCCTTGCAGCGCCTGGACCGCCTTGACGAGTATGTCGAGGCCGAGCGGCAGAACCTCGAAGGCTTCGCCGAACCGGCAGTACTGGCGACGCTGGCAATGCGCTACAGGGTGCGCTTGCGCACCAGGCTCAGGTTGCCTTTCCAGCCAGCCAGAATGCGCCTCAGGGCGGCCGACGTAGGGCTGAGCGAGCATCGGCTGCAGTCGGCAGAGGCGGCCGTGGGAAGGGCGGACGCTCTCAATGATGTAGTGGCCGACCTGTGCACGCGCGCGTTCTGGCAGCGCTTTGTGCAGCAGTACTTTGCGCGGCCGTTCAGTGACCTGGAGCAACTTGGCGGTGAGCAGCGGGCGGCACTGGCGGCACGGCGTGGCGAGTTGGGTGAAGCACAGTACCTGAATGAGATACAGGCGCTGGATGCACAGCTGCGGGTCGATCGGCTGGCGTTGCGACTGCAACTGACCCGGCACTACGTGATCAGTCTGGAGCGCGCACCGGGCTGATGGCCACAGGCCAAACCGGTCATCCAGTTTGACAACTTAGGCCATTGCCGCGACGCCAACGCGGCGCGAACATCGTCGGACCGATGGTTCAACTCCAAAAACAAGAAACCAGGAGTCCGACGATGCGCGATTACACCGAGGCCGCTCGTGCGTTCGACCATGGCCAGGCTGTTGCTGCGGCGCTGCATGGCAACCTCGAAGCTCTGAATGCCTGTGTCGAATGTTGCGACCGCCATGCCGGTAAGGGCAAGACCGCACTGGTCTGGGAAGACCGCAACGGCAACAGCGCGCGGTTGAGCTTCGATCAGTTGCAGGCCCTGGCCGCCCGTTTCGCCAATGTGCTCCAGGCACAAGGCGTGGGAGCCGGTGACCGGGTTGCCGGCCTGATGCCTCGTACCCCCGAACTGCTGGTCACCATCCTCGCCACCTGGCGTCTCGGTGCTGTGTATCAGCCACTGTTCACCGCGTTCGGCCCCAAGGCCATCGAACATCGCCTGGAGCAGTCCCACGCCCGCGTGGTCGTCACCGACAGCCACAACCGCGCCAAGCTGGACGATGTGCACGCCTGCCCGACCATCATCACCGTCAATGCCCGCAGTGGCGAGCTGGACTTCCAGCAGTGCCTGTACGATGCCGCAGACAAATGCGAGCCGGTCATGCGCTCGGGCAACGACCCGTTCCTGCTGATGTTCACCTCCGGCACCACCGGCCCGGCCAAACCGCTGGAAGTGCCACTGCGTGCCATCGTCGCGTTCCAGGGCTACATGCGCGATGCCATCGACCTGCGCCCAGCGGACAACTTCTGGAACCTGGCCGACCCGGGTTGGGCCTATGGCCTCTATTACGCAGTCACTGGCCCGCTGTCGCTGGGCCATGCCACCACCTTCTACGATGGCCCGTTCAGTGTTGAAAGCTGCGCGCGGGTGATCGACAAGCTGGGCATCACCAATCTGGCCGGCTCGCCCACCGCGTATCGCCTGCTGATTGCCGCCGGGGATGACTTCTCGGCACCGATCAAGGGCCGCCTGCGGGTGGTCAGCAGTGCCGGTGAACCGCTCAACCCGGAAGTGATCCGCTGGTTCGCCGACGAACTGGGCGTGACCATCCACGACCACTACGGACAGACCGAACTGGGCATGGTGCTGTGCAACCACCATGGCCTGCAGCACCCGGTACACCTCGGCTCGGCCGGCTTCGCCATCCCCGGGCATCGCATCGTGGTGCTGGACGAGCAGGGTAACGAACTGCCCGCCGGCCAGCCGGGTATCCTCGCGGTCGACCGTGAGCAGTCGCCACTGTGCTGGTTCGCGGGCTACCACGGCCTGCCGACCAAAGCCTTCGTCGGCAAGTACTACCTCAGCGGCGACACCGTCGAGCTGAACCAGGACGGCAGCATCAGCTTCGTCGGCCGCAGCGACGATGTGATCACTACCTCCGGCTACCGGGTCGGCCCGTTCGACGTGGAAAGCGCGCTGATCGAGCACCCAGCGGTGATCGAAGCGGCAGTGATCGGCAAACCGGACCCGGAGCGCACCGAGCTGATCAAGGCCTTCGTGGTATTGGCCAGCGGTTACCTGGGCAGTGCCGAGCTTGAGGAGGCTTTGCGCCAGCACGTGCGTCAGCGCCTGTACGCCCACGCTTACCCAAGGGAAATCGAATTCGTCAGCGAGCTGCCCAAGACCCCGAGCGGCAAGCTGCAACGCTTCATCCTGCGCAACCAGGAAGTCGCCAAACAACAAGCGCAACAGGCCACCCCTGCCAGCGCCTGAAAGGAAACCGATCATGCAAATAGCCAACAAACACTTCATCGTCAGCGGTGCCGCCTCCGGGCTCGGTGCTGCTACCGCCCAGATGCTGGTCGAGGCCGGCGCCAAGGTCATGCTGGTCGACCTCAATGCCCAGGCCGTCGAAGCCAAGGCCCGCGAGCTGGGCGAAAACGCCCGTTTTGCGGTCGCCGACATCAGCGACGAGCAGGCCGCCCAGGCGGCGGTGGATGCGGCTGTCAGCGCCTTTGGGAGCCTGCACGGGCTGGTCAACTGCGCCGGTATCGTCGGTGCCGAGAAAGTGCTGGGCAAGCAGGGCCCGCATGGCCTTGCCAGCTTTGCCAAGGTCATCAATGTCAACCTGATCGGTAGCTTCAACCTGCTGCGCCTGGCCGCTGCGGCCATGGCCGAAGGGGCTGCCGATGAGGGGGGCGAGCGCGGGGTGATCATCAACACCGCTTCCATCGCCGCCTATGACGGCCAGATTGGCCAGGCCGCCTACGCTGCTTCCAAAGGCGCCATCGCCAGCCTGACCCTGCCGACCGCTCGCGAACTGGCGCGCTTCGGCATCCGAGTGATGACCATCGCCCCGGGCATCTTCGAAACGCCGATGATGGCCGGTATGACCGAGGAAGTACGCGCCTCGCTGGCCGCCGGCGTGCCTTTCCCACCGCGCCTGGGTCGCCCGCAGGAATATGCCGCGCTGGCCCGCCACATCATCGAGAACAGCATGCTCAACGGCGAGGTGATCCGCCTCGACGGTGCACTGCGCATGGCTGCCAAGTAAGGAGAGCGAACATGACCCTCGCCAATGACCCGATCGTTATCGTCAGCGCCGTGCGCACGCCCATGGGCGGCCTGCAGGGCGACCTCAAGAGCCTGACCGCGCCGCAGCTGGGCAGCGCCGCCATCCGTGGTGCCGTGGAGCGCGCTGGCATCGATGCCACCAGTGTCGAGCAGGTGCTGTTCGGCTGCGTGCTGCCGGCAGGCCAGGGCCAGGCACCGGCGCGCCAGGCCGCGCTGGGCGCCGGGCTGGACAAGCACACCACCTGCACCACCCTGAACAAGATGTGTGGTTCGGGCATGCAGGCGGCGATCATGGCCCATGACCTGCTGCTGGCCGGTACCGCCGATGTGGTGGTGGCCGGTGGCATGGAAAGCATGACCAACGCACCGTACCTGCTGGACAAGGCCCGTGGCGGCTATCGCATGGGCCATGGCAGGATCATCGACCACATGTTCATGGACGGCCTGGAAGATGCCTACGACAAGGGCCGCCTGATGGGCACCTTTGCCGAAGACTGCGCCCAGGCCAATGCCTTCAGCCGCGAAGCCCAGGACCAGTTCGCCATCGCCTCGCTGACCCGCGCCCAGGACGCCATCAAGAGCGGTCGCTTTGCTGCCGAGATCGTGCCGGTCGAGGTCATCGAGGGCAAAGAGAAGCGCGTCATCAAGGACGACGAACAACCGCCCAAGGCGCGCCTGGACAAGATCCCGCAGCTCAAGCCGGCCTTCCGCGAAGGGGGCACGGTGACTGCCGCCAACTCCAGCTCGATTTCCGACGGTGCCGCGGCACTGGTGCTGATGCGCCGCTCCGAGGCCGACAAGCGCGGCCTCAAACCGCTGGCGGTGATCCACGGGCACGCCGCCTTTGCCGACACCCCGGCACTGTTCCCGACCGCGCCGATCGGCGCCATCGACAAACTGATGAAACGCACCGGCTGGAACCTGGCCGAGGTCGACCTGTTCGAGATCAACGAGGCCTTTGCCGTGGTCACCCTGGCGGCCATGAAACACCTCGACCTTCCGCACGACAAGGTCAATATCCATGGCGGCGCCTGCGCCCTTGGCCACCCGATCGGCGCTTCCGGCGCACGCATCCTGGTGACCCTGCTGTCGGCCCTGCGCCAGAACAACCTGCGCCGTGGCGTGGCGGCCATCTGCATTGGCGGTGGCGAGGCCACGGCCATGGCAGTCGAATGCCTGTATTGAGGTGAACCATGCTGGTAACTGACGAGCAACAACAGATCGCCGACGCGGTACGCGCCTTTGCCCAGGAGCGCCTGAAGCCGTTTGCCGAGCAATGGGACAAGGAACACCGCTTCCCCAAAGAGGCCATCGACGAGATGGCCGAGCTGGGCCTGTTCGGCATGCTGGTGCCGGAGCAGTGGGGCGGCAGCGACACCGGCTACGTGGCCTATGCCATGGCCTTGGAGGAAATCGCCGCCGGTGACGGCGCCTGCTCGACCATCATGAGCGTGCACAACTCGGTGGGTTGTGTGCCGATCCTGCGTTTTGGCAGCGAGCGGCAGAAAGAGCAGTTCCTCACCCCGCTGGCCAGCGGTGCGATGCTCGGCGCCTTCGCCCTGACCGAACCGCAGGCTGGCTCCGACGCCAGTAGCCTAAAGACCCGTGCACGTCTGGATGGCGACCACTACGTGCTCAATGGCAGCAAGCAGTTCATCACCTCCGGGCAGAACGCCGGGGTGGTGATCGTGTTCGCCGTGACTGACCCGGACGCGGGCAAGCGCGGCATCAGTGCCTTCATCGTGCCCACCGATTCGCCGGGCTACCAGGTGGCGAGGGTCGAGGACAAGCTCGGCCAGCACGCCTCCGATACCTGCCAGATCGTTTTCGATAATGTGCGCGTACCGGTGGCCAACCGTCTGGGCGCCGAAGGCGAGGGGTACAAGATTGCCTTGGCCAACCTCGAAGGCGGCCGCATCGGCATCGCCTCGCAGGCGGTGGGTATGGCCCGCGCGGCGTTCGAAGTGGCGCGCGACTACGCCAACGAGCGGCAGAGCTTCGGCAAGGCGCTGATCGAACACCAGGCGGTGGCCTTCCGCTTGGCCGACATGGCGACCAAGATTGCCGTGGCCCGGCAGATGGTGCTGCACGCCGCCGCGCTTCGCGATGCCGGGCGCCCGGCGCTGGTGGAAGCGTCGATGGCCAAGCTGTTTGCCTCGGAAATGGCCGAAAAGGTCTGTTCGGATGCCTTGCAGACCCTGGGCGGTTATGGCTATCTGAGTGACTTCCCGCTGGAGCGGATCTACCGCGACGTTCGGGTTTGCCAGATCTACGAAGGCACCAGCGACATTCAGCGCATGGTCATTGCGCGCAATCTTTGAAGGAGCAGACTGCATGGCATTCGAAACCATCCTGTTGGATATCCACGGCAAGGTCGGCCTTATCACCCTCAACCGCCCGCAGGCGCTGAACGCGCTGAATGCGCAGATCGTCGGCGAGATCAACCAGGCCCTGGACCAGCTCGAACGCGATCCGAACATCGGCTGCGTGGTGCTGACCGGTTCCGCCAAGGCCTTTGCCGCTGGTGCCGACATCAAGGAAATGGCCGAACTGCAATACCCGCAAATCTACGTTGACGACCTGTTCAGCGATGCCGACCGCATTGCCAACAGGCGCAAGCCGATCATTGCTGCAGTGTCCGGTTTTGCCCTGGGCGGTGGCTGCGAGCTGGCGATGATGTGCGATTTCATCCTGGCGGCGGACAATGCCAGGTTCGGCCAGCCGGAAATCAACCTTGGCGTGTTGCCGGGCATGGGCGGCACCCAGCGCCTGACCCGTGCGGTGGGCAAGGCCAAGGCCATGGAACTGTGCCTGACCGGTCGCCTGATGGGGGCTGAGGAAGCTGAGCGTGCTGGCCTGGTGGCGCGTATCGTGCCGCAGGCGGAGCTGGTGGAAGAGGCGCTGAAGGTGGCCGCGACCATTGCCAGCAAGTCGATTCCGGTGAGCATGATGGTCAAGGAGAGCGTCAACCGTGCGTTCGAAGTCACCCTAAGCGAGGGTGTGCGCTTCGAGCGGCGGGTGTTCCATGCGGCGTTTGCTACCGAAGACCAGAAAGAGGGAATGGCTGCGTTCATTGCCAAGCGCGAGGCGCAGTTCAAGGACCGCTGATTGGAATCGGCATTGCAGTTGCCGTTGCCGTTGCCGTTGCTTTCGCTTTTGCTTTTGCTTTTGCTTTTAAGCGCGCAATAGTTCAGGCGCCGCCGATTGCGACTTCAGGAGGCCGAGCGGAGGGACTGCGGAGGGAGGTGACGGGCATGGATGCCCGTCAAGCGCTGAGGCCCCATGGATGGGGCCTGCAGCGCGTACTCCCGGGAGCAGGCCCGTAGCGAGGGAACCCCGGAGCGAAGCGGAGGGGCCGGATGATGGGAGCCAGCGTTTTTTGGTTACTTTTTGTCGCGTTTGACAAAAAGTGACCCGCCGTAAGGGCGGAAAGGTGAATAAGCGCCACCTTCGAAAATGAATGTTGACC
>NZ_NEJU01000016.1:0-129084 GCF_002113295.1 Pseudomonas sp. B10(2017) | reverse complement strand
GGTCAACATTCATTTTCGAAGGTGGCGCTTATTCACCTTTCCGCCCTTACGGCGGGTCACTTTTTGTCAAACGCGACAAAAAGTAACCAAAAAACGCTGGCTCCTATCATCCGGCCCCTACGCTACGCTCCGGGGTTCCCTCGCTACGGGCCTGCTCCCGGGAGTACGCGCTGCAGGCCCCATCCATGGGGCCTCAGCGCTTGACGGGCATCCATGCCCGTCACCTCCCTCCGCAGTCCCTTCGCTCGGCCTCCTGAAGTCGCAATCGGCGGCGCCTGGACTACCGCGCGCTTAAAAGCAAAAGCAAAAGCAACGGCAACGGCAACGGCAACGGCAACGGCAACGGCAACGGCAACGTTGCAATTATTGGGCGAACGCACGCCCCAGACCACCCGGCACACCGCTGCTGTCAGTCTCCTGCCACGGCCCATCCGGGCTCAGCGACCAGCTCCAGCCGTTGTCGAAGCGGTAGTAGGTGCGCTGGCGGTAGAAGGTATTGGGCTTTTTCTCCAGCACATACACGCCCAACTTCGGGTCCCAATGGCTCGCCCCGCCAGGTGGCGGCGCGAAGCTGGCCGAGGTGCGTGGCATCGGTTTGGGCGTGGCCGCCGGCTTGCTCGGCGCAGGGGCCGGTTGCCTGTCCGGCAAGGGTTTGACCGCCGGCCCCGGCGGCGGCAGGCGTTCGATCGGTGGTTCGGGCTGCTCGTACGGCTCATGCACCGTACACGCAGACAAACCCAGGGCCAGGGTGATCAGGGTCAGGCGGACGATGCTGTGCATGGCATTGCTCTCTTACGGGTCGGGGCTGTCGATGGTCAGGTGCTGGATGGCCTGGGTGGCGCTGGGCAGTGGCGTGCCCTGGCCAATCCACTCGCCATGAGTTGGCTGGCCAGCGCGTGATACACGTGCAACGAGTTGGACTTCGGCAAAGTCCGACAGTTTCATCTGCGGCATCATGGCGTCAGCATCGGACAATTCCACTTCGATCGGCAACTGCGCCACGGTCACCCGCTTGGCCGCCAACGGCATGGGTGGGCCATTGCTGGCGCGGGCGAAAATGAACACCGTGTCGTCCGGCTTGACCTTGTCCTTCAACGCCGCCGCCAGTTCCACCCGCACCTTCAAGCGAGCCGCCACGGGCGC
This sequence comes from Pseudomonas sp. B10(2017), assembly GCF_002113295.1. Classification (NCBI taxonomy): domain Bacteria; kingdom Pseudomonadati; phylum Pseudomonadota; class Gammaproteobacteria; order Pseudomonadales; family Pseudomonadaceae; genus Pseudomonas; species Pseudomonas sp. B10(2017). The sequence goes on along the minus strand of NZ_NEJU01000016.1, from coordinate 127,941 downwards.
CGCAGCCTGCCCCGGCGAACCACCCAGGCGCTCGGCGGCGCGGTCGATACCGCCCTGCAGCGCCGCACGCGAGGCATCACCTTCCGGCAACTGCGCCAACAGGCGCTTCCAGTAATCGATGGCTTCCTGGTAACGCTCGCCCTCGAAGGCAGCGATACCACGCAGGCCCAGGCTGGTCACTTCATTGGGGTCGGCTTTCAGCGCCTCGTCAGTCAGCGCCTGCAGCTGCGGGCTCCATTTCTTGTCGGCGGCGAAGTACAGCGCCTGCGCCCACTGCCCGAGCAATTCGGGCTGGCGACCCGCCAAGGCCACGGCGCGCTCGAAGGTACGCGCGGCATCGCCAGGGCGCTGCTCGGCCATGTAGGCTCGGCCCAGGAAGTACACGGCCTCGGCCGAATCCGGCTGGGCCTGCACCACCCGTTCCAGGCGGGCAGTCATTTCCTCCATCGACTTGGGCGCCTCGGCAAACTCCTGGGTCAGTTCCACCTTGTCGGCCGCGCCGAAATGCAGGTACAGCCCCAATGCCAGCAGCGGCACCAGCAACGCTGCCAACAACGGCAGGGTCTTGCCCAGGTAGCCTTGGCGCGGAGTCTCGGTACCCTCGGTATCCGCCAGCAGCTCACGGGCGGCCTCGTCACGGCCCTTGGCCATCTGCGCCTCGTCGAGCACGCCGGCGGCCTGCTGGGTAGCCAGTTCGGCGACGCGCTCCTGGTACAGCGCCACGTTCAGGGCGGTGCGGTCTTCTTCCTGCTGGCGGCCACGGCCACGCAGGATCGGGATCAGCAGGAAGCTGAGGGCAGCGAGCAGCAGCAGGCCCGCGCTAAGCCAGAATTCAATCATGGGTCTGTTCTTTTTCCAGCAGTTTGGCGAGACGCTCGCGTTCTTCGGCGGACAACTCATTGGCGCCCTGCACGGCCGCACCGCGGCGCCGGCGCACGATCAACGCCAGCACCACGAAACCGCCGGCCAGCAAAATCCCCGGGCCGAACCACAGCAGCCAGGTACGCCCGCTGAGCGCCGGCTTGTAGCGCACGAAGTCGCCATAGCGGTCGACCATGAAGTCGACGATCTGCTGATTGCTCTTGCCCTCGCCGAGCATGCGGAATATTTCCCGACGCAGGTCGGCGGCAATCGGCGCGTTGGAGTCGGCGATGTCCTGATTCTGGCACTTGGGGCAGCGCAGCTCCTTGGTCAGCTGCTGGTAGCGCTCACGCTCGGCATCGTCGCGGAACTGGTAAGTGTCGATGGCCGCCTTGGCCACGCCTGCCAGGCTCAACCCCATGAAGAGCCCCAGCACGGCAGCTGCCAGCCCCCGCTTCATGGCTTGGCCTCGTCGACCAGGCCCTGGTACAGCGGCGCCAGCTGCTCACGCCAGACCGTGGCATCGACCACGCCAACATGCTTGTAGCGGATGATGCCCCTGGCATCGATCAGGAAGGTTTCCGGCGCGCCATACACGCCCAGGTCCAGGCCCAGGCTGCCCTGCTCGTCACGAATGTCCAGCTGATAAGGGTTGTGGAACTCGGCCAGCCACTTCAGGGCCGCCGCATTGTCGTCCTTGTAGTTGACCCCGTGGATCACCACGCCCTGCTGGGCCAGCTGGTTCAGGTACGGGTGCTCGACCTTGCACGACGGGCACCAGGTGGCCCACACATTGACCAGTGCCGGGCGGCCCCGCAAGTCGGCCTCGGTCAGGGTACGGTCGCCCTGGGTCGAGGCCAGGGAAAACGCCGGGAACGGCTTGCCGATCATTGCCGAGGGCAGCTCGTCGGGCTTGAGGAACAGCCCTTTGTAGAGGAACACCGCCACCAGCAGGAATACCGCCAGGGGGACTACCATGATCCAACGCTTCATGCAGCTGCTCCAGACACGCCCAGGGCATCACGCACCCGGGTCTTGACCTTGACGCGATAGCGCCGGTCGAGGGCCGCCAGCAACCCGCCCAGGCCGGTCAGCAGACCGCCCAGCCAGATCCAGCGGACGTAAGGCTTGATATGCACGCGTACCGCCCAGGCACCGTTCTCCAGCGGCTCGCCAAGGGCGACGTAGAGGTCGCGGGTAAAACCGGCGTCGATGCCGGCTTCGGTCATCATCGACTGCTGCACGGTGTACAGGCGTTTCTCCGGGTGCAGGGTGGTCACTTCACGGCCATCGCGGCTGACCACCACGGTCCCCTTGTCGGAGATGAAGTTCGGCCCTTCGAAGTGCCGGGCACCCTGGAACTGGAAGTGGTAACCGCCCAGTTCCACGCTCTCGCCCGGCGCCATGCGCAGGTCGCGTTCGGCGCTGTTGTTGCTCGACAGCACCACGCCCAGCGCGCACACCGCCAGGCCCAGGTGCGCCAGCTGCATGCCCCAGTAGCTGCGACCCAGGCCGGGCAGGCCCTTGAGCAGGCCTTTGTGGCGGGTCTTGTCGAGTATGTCGCGCAGCCCGCCAAGCACTACCCAGGCGGCCAGGGCGAAGGCGGTCAGGGTCGGCCAGTCGAAGTCGTCGACGATAAAGCCCGCCACCGGTGCGAGGATGGCGCTGCCGAGCAGCACCGGGGTCATCATGCTGGCCAGCCATTTGCCGGGGGTGTCTTTCCAGCGCACCACCACGCCCACGCCCAGCACCACCATCAGCAGTGCCATCAGCGGCAGGAACAAGGCATCGAAATACGGAGGGCCGACCGACAGCTTGGCACCGGTCAACGCATCGAGCACCAGCGGGTAAAGGGTGCCTAGCAGAATCATCGAGGCCGCCACTACCAGTACCAGGTTGTTGGCCAGCAGCAGCGTCTCGCGCGACCACAGGGCAAAGCCGACCTGGCTCTTGACCACCGGTGCGCGCAGGGCGAACAGGGTCAGCGATCCACCGACCACGAACAGCAGGAAGATCAGGATGAAAATGCCCCGCGACGGGTCGGCGGCAAACGCGTGCACCGAGGTCAGCACACCGGAGCGCACCAGGAAGGTACCCAACAGGCTCAGCGAGAACGCGGCGATTGCCAGCAGCACCGTCCAGCTTTTGAACACCCCGCGCTTCTCGGTCACCGCCAGCGAGTGGATCAGCGCCGTACCTACCAGCCAGGGCATGAACGAGGCGTTTTCCACCGGATCCCAGAACCACCAGCCCCCCCAGCCAAGCTCATAGTAGGCCCACCACGAGCCCAGGGTAATGCCGACACCGAGGAAGGCCCAGGCAACGATGGTCCATGGCCGCGACCAGCGCGCCCAGGCGGCGTCCAGGCGGCCACCGAGCAAGGCGGCGATGGCGAAGGCGAAGGCCACCGAGAAACCGACATAGCCCATGTACAGCATCGGCGGGTGAACGATCAGGCCAAAGTCCTGCAATAGCGGGTTGAGGTCGCGGCCATCGGTCGGCACCTGCGGCAGCAGGCGCTGGAACGGGTTGGAGGTGATGATCAGAAAGCTCAGGAAGCCCACGCTGATCATGCCCATTACCGCCAGCACGCGGGCCAGCATCACCTGCGGCAATTGCCGCGAGAACACCGACACGGCGAAGGTCCAGCCGCCGAGGATCAGCGCCCACAGCAGCAGCGAACCTTCGTGCGCACCCCACACGGCGCTGAACTTGTAGTACCAGGGCAAGGCGCTGTTGGAATTGCTGGCCACATAGGCGACCGAGAAGTTGTCGGTCATGAAGGCATGGGTCAGGCAGGCGAAGGCAAAGGCCAGGAAGGCGAACTGCCCCCAGGCCGCCGGCCGCGCCAGGCTCATCCACAGGCTGTCGCCACGCCAGGCGCCCAGCAGCGGTACGCTGGCCTGCACGGCGGCAAAGCAGATGGCCAGGATCATCGCCAGCTGGCCGAGTTCGGGGATCACCAGCGCCGCGTTCATGGCCTGGCCTCCCCGCCGGTGGCGGCCTGGCCGCTTTCCTTCAGGGCCTTGGTGACCTCGGGCGGCATGTACTTCTCGTCGTGCTTGGCCAGTACTTCATCGGCCACCACCACGCCATCGGCGTTGAGCTTGCCGAGGGCGACGATGCCCTGCCCTTCGCGGAACAGGTCGGGGAGGATGCCACGGTAGGTGATCGGCACCGACTTGTTGAAGTCGGTGACCACGAAGCGCACGTCCAGCGAATCCGACGAGCGCTGTACCGAACCCTTCTCGACCATGCCGCCGGCGCGAATGCGGGTGTCCAGCGGCGCTTCGCCATTGGCGATCTGGGTCGGTGTGTAGAACAGGTTGATGTTCTGCTGCAATGCGCTCAAGGCAAAGCCGACGGCAACCCCGACGCCGACCAGCAGGCCGACGATGAGCAACAGGCGTTTCTTGCGCTGCGGATTCACTGGTTGTTCTCCCGGCGCAAACGGCGCGCCTCATCTTGCAGGTAGCGACGGCGGGCCAGCACGGGCGCGGCGACATTCAGCGCCAGCACCGCCAGGCAGATGCCATAGGCCGTCCACACGTACAGGCCATGGTGGCCCATGGCGAGAAAGTCACCGAAGGTGGCGAAACTCATTGTGCGGCCCTCCGCCCCAGGCTGTTCAATACTTCGTCCTTGACCCAACTGGCGCGCGCTTCGCGCTTGAGTACTTCAAGGCGCATGCGCAGCAACAGCACCGCGCCAAAGAAGCAGTAGAAGCCCAGCGCCGTGCACAGCAGCGGCAACCACATTTCTGCGGGCATCGCCGGCTTTTCGGTGAGGGTGAAAGTGGCGCCCTGGTGCAGGGTGTTCCACCACTCCACCGAGTACTTGATGATCGGGATGTTCACCACGCCGACGATCGCCAGTACCGCACAGGCCTTGGCTGCACTGTCACGATTACTGATTGCCTGGCCCAGCGCAATAATGCCGAAGTACAGGAACAACAGGATGAGCATGGACGTCAGTCGGGCATCCCAGACCCACCAGCTTCCCCAGGTGGGCTTGCCCCAGATGGCCCCGGTGACCAGTGCCACGGCGGTCATCCAGGCACCGATGGGAGCGGCGCACTGCAACGCGACGTCGGCCAGTTTCATCTTCCACACCAGCCCCACCACCCCGGCTACTGCCAGCAGCACGTAGCAGGACTGCGCCAGCATCGCCGCCGGCACGTGGATGTAGATGATGCGGAAGCTGTTGCCTTGCTGGTAGTCCTGGGGGGCGAAGGCCAGGCCCCAGGTGATGCCGACCAGCAGCAGGAGCACGGCAGCGCCGGCAAGCCACGGCAGCATGCGGCCGCTGATGGCATAGAACCATTTGGGGGAGCCCAGCTTGTGGAACCACGTCCAGCTTATTTTCATCAGGGTACATCCAGGGTATTGGCCGGGCTTGAAAGCCCGGGACTCGTTATTCGCCGACGCTGATCTTCAGGCCGGCCGCTATCGCAAAGGGTGCCAGGGTCACGGCCAGCGCCGTCAGGCTGGCGAGCCAGAGCAGGTGGCCGGTTGCCGGCATATTCTGCAACGCCGCTTGCAACGCACCACTGCCCAGGATCAATACAGGGATATACAACGGCAGAATCAGCAATGCCAGCAGCAAACCGCCGCGTTTCAGACCGACTGTCAGCGCCGCACCCACCGCGCCCAGCAGGCTCAGCACCGGCGTGCCCAGCAGCAGCGAGCCGAGCAGCACCGGCAGGCAATGGCTAGGCAGCCCCAGCATCAGCGCCAGCAGCGGCGCCAACAATACCAGCGCCAGCCCGGAAAAGATCCAGTGTGCCAGCACCTTGGCCAGCACCAGCAGCGCCAACGGGTGCGGCGACAGCACCCACTGTTCCAGCGAGCCGTCCTCGAAATCGCTGCGGAACAGGCCGTCCAGCGACAACAGCACCGCCAGCAGCGCCGCCACCCAGACCAGGCCTGGCGACAAGGTTTGCAACAATTGGCTTTCCGGGCCGACTGCCAGCGGGAACAGCGCAACCACGATGGCGAAGAATACCAACGGGTTGGCCAGCTCGGCCGGGCGGCGGAACAGCAGGCGCGCTTCTCGGCGCAACAACAGGATGAATACGCTCATGCCGCCCATTGCCCCAGGTTCAGTTCACGGTAACCGGAGGGCTTGCGTTCCAGTGTGTGGTGGGTGGTCAGCACTACTGTGCCGCCCTGCTCGCAGTGGGCCGCCAGGTGCGCCTCGAGCTGCGCCACGCCCTGCTTGTCGAGGGCGGTGAAGGGTTCGTCGAGGATCCACAGCGGCGGGCTGGCCAGATACAGCCGGGCCAGGGCCACGCGGCGCTGCTGGCCGGCAGACAGGGTATGGCACGGCACGTCTTCGAAACCACGCAGGCCGACGGCCGCCAGTGCCGCCCAGATCGCTTCGCGGCTGGCCGGCTGGTGCAGGGCGCACAGCCAGGTAAGGTTCTCTTCGGCGGTGAGCAGGTCCTTGATGCCGGCGGCGTGGCCGATCCACAGCAGGATGCTGGCCAGGGCGTGGCGCTGCTCGGCCAGTGGCTTGCCGCCCAGCAGGATCTGCCCGGCCGTCGGCTGCATGAGCCCGGCCAGCAGGCGCAACAGGCTGGTCTTGCCGCTACCGTTGGGGCCGCTGATCTGCAGCATGTCGCCCGGCCGCAGCTCAAAAGCGAGATGCTCGAACAGCAGGCGCCAGTCGCGCTCGCAGGCCAGGCCCGCGGCTTGGAGGTGAAGGGTCACGGTTTCGCCTTATCTTTGTAGGGTTCCGGAGCGGTGTCGCCTGCTTCGCGGGCACGCCCGCTCCCACAAGGTTTCACGCAAGGCTTGAAAGCTGCGCAAGACCCTGTGGGAGCGGGCATGCCCGCGAAGCAGGCGACACGGCACTGAAGCCCTGTATCTCAAGTCGCCCCACTCGCTGCCGTTATACTGGCAACGACGGACGGTCGGCATTATTACACGCGCCGCCGCGCTGCCAAGAGGGCGGGTTCGACAGGTTGTATACAATCATGACTGAAATCAATAGTCTCGGCGCACAAACCACGATCAGCCCCCAGGCCTTGAAGGCAGGCATGACCGGCGAACTGCTGCGCCTGACGCAACCGCAGCCCGGCTTGATGGCCCCCGGCGAAACCGCACAGGCCGAGGTCATGTCGTTGCGCCAGGTGGGCCAGGATTTCCAGCTGGTGCTGCGGCTGATGCAGGCCAACGGCACCCAGACCCAGCTGCAAGCCAGCGCCAGCCAGCCCTTGCCCCAGGGCAGCCAGGTCACCGTCAGCCAGACCGAAAGCAACCGCCTGGCGATCATGCTGCAGCAGGCCAGCGCCAGCCAGGTCGCCACCCTCACCCAATTGGACACCAGCAAGGTGCCGGTCGGCACCCTGCTGCAGGGCAAGGTCCTGACCAACCAGGCGCTGGCCCAGGCGCCCGGCCAGCCCGCCGTCTACCGGGCGCTGGTCAGCCTGCTGAACAGTGCCCAGGCCGGCGCTACCTTGAGCGTGGACAGCCCGCGACCGCTGGCCGTCGGTAGCCTGCTCAGCGCGCTGGTGCAGGGCGACCAGTCTCTGCGCTTTGTACCGCTCAGTGGCCGCCAGGACCAGCTCAGCATTGCCCAGCAGCTGCTGACCCAGCAAAACCGCCAGGCTTCGCTGCCCGGGTTGCTCAATGCCCTGCAACAGCTGGCGCGCGATCCGGGCGCCGATGGCGAACTGCGAGCAAGCGCCGAACGCCTGCTGGCCAGCCTGCCGGAAGCCCGGCAACTGGGTGATGCCAAGGCAGTGGCTCAAGCCCTGAACAACAGCGGTGCCTTTCTCGAAGCCAAACTGCTGGGCGGCTTCCCGGCCAGCGTCGCCACCGACCTGAAGGCGCACTTGCTGCGGCTGATCGCCGTCGCACCGGCGAGCGTACCCGGAGCACCCAACCTGGCGCCCGCCAGCCTGGCCGTCACCATGCCGGCCCTGGCCCGCAGTGCGCTGGGCATGCTCGAACGGGTCAGCCCCAAGCCACAGCCGGGCGCATTCCCGCTGCCATCGCGCCTGCTCAAGGCCATGGAAGACGAAGGCGACCTGCAGCAACTGCTGCGACTGGCCGCCGCCGCGGTTTCGCGCCTGCAAAGCCATGCCATGAGCAGCCTTCAACAAACCGGTACGCTGGAAAATGGCAACCTGCAGACCACCTGGCAAACCGAAGTGCCGATCCGTCACGGCCAGGAGTTCATCCCGTTGCAGGTCAAGCTGCAGCGCGAGGAAACGCCACAACAGCAGGCCGACCGCCAACAGGAATCAGCCGACCCACTGCAAGCCCTGTGGCGTATCGAGCTGGCTTTCGACCTCTCGCCCCTTGGCCCGGTGCAGGTCCAGGCACAACTGAGCCAAGGCCGCCTGGGTGGCCAGCTTTGGGCGGAACGCGAGGCGACAGCCCGGCTGATCGACAGCCAGCTCGGCAGCTTGCGCGAACGCCTGTTGGCGCGGGGCCTGGATGTGGGTGATCTGGAATGCCATCCTGGTATCCCGCCACAAGGCCCGCGTACGCGGGTAGAACAACGCTGGGTGGATGAGAACGCATGACGCACCAACCTGCACGGCAGGCAATTGCCCTGTTCTACGACGGGCAGCAAGCCCCTACCCTCACCGCCAAGGGCGACGATGCGCTGGCCGAGGCCATCCTGGCATTGGCCCGCGAGCACGAAGTGCCGATCTACGAAAATGCCGAGCTGGTGCGCCTGCTGGCGCGCCTGGAGCTGGGGGACCAGATACCGGAGGCGCTGTACCTGACCATTGCCGAAATCATCGCCTTTGCCTGGCACCTGCGGGGCAAAGTGCCCGCGGGCTTCGATGACGAACCGGCCGCCCCAGAGGCAACCCCACCGCTGCTCGGAAGGCTGCTGCCCGGAGGCGAAGGCGCCTGACCGCCATGGTATTCATGCAAATTGCCTTTTTGCGCCATCTTGGTAACGTGCCGTTCAAGGTCAGGCGCTTGGCGATGTAAGGAATACTGTAATGCGTACCATCTGGTTCTTGCTGCTCCCGGGCACCCACATCCTTGATCTCGGCGGCCCGTTACAAATCATGGCGAGCCTCGAAGAACTCCAGCTGGCACCGGTCAACGTACGTTGCATAGCCGCCAGACAACAAGTCAGCAGTTTCCAGGGCGTGACATTGAGTGGCCTGCACCAGTTGCCTGAGCGGCTCGCACCGCAGGACTTGCTGTTCGTGGTAGGCAACAAGCTCTCTGAGACACCCGCCGAAACAGCGATATTGACCGCCACCGCCCTGTGGCTGGCGAAGGTGGTCAGGCAAACGCCGGATATAAAGCTGTGCTCCATATGCACCGGTGCGTTCCTGCTGGGCGAAGCTGGCTTGCTGGATGGCCGGCAATGCACCACGCACCATCGTTATGTCGACTTGCTTCGGTCGCGCTACCCAGCAGCCAAGGTGCTGGAGAACCGCCTGTTCGTCGAGGACGATGGCGTGTTCACCTCGGCAGGCGTGTCCAGCGGAACCGACCTGGCGTTGCACATCGTCAGCCTGGAATTTGGCAAGGTAGTGGCCAACCAGGTGGCGCAGGAGCTGGTCATCTACCGTCGCCGCGCTGGCGAAGATGTGCAACTGCGCGCGGCTGACCTGGCGCGCAACCACATCCACCCGTTGGTGCATGCGGCCCAGGACTACATCGATGCACACCTGGGTACCCACTTCAGCTTTGAACAACTGGCCAGCCAGTTCAATGTCAGCTACCGGCACCTGGCGCGGCTGTTCCGCGATAATACCGGTCAAACGCTGCAGAGCTACCTGCGCACCCAACGCATCGACCTGGCCCGTGAACTTTTGCGCAGCAGCCACCTGAACGTGGAACAGATCGCCGAACGTTGCGGCTACGGCAGCAGCCATGCCTTTCGCCTGGCATGGCGTCAGGAAATGCCGCAACCGCCACTGCAGTTTCGCCATGCTCTGGCCCACGAGGGCGCCTAGATTTCGACTGCTATCGCTCGCTTATCGCAGTCGGGGCGAAGCTTTCGGTGAAAAACTCCACCACGGCCCGGCGCGACGCGTCGCGCGCTGCCGGGTCAGGTGCCGAACGCCCCACGCCGCCCTGGCCACGATGCAGGAACGGGTCCTGATACTCCTGGGCGGCCTCCAGCCCATTGAAACCGTGCTCTGCGCCGGGGTAAACCAGCACCTGCGCCCGCGCCTGGTCTTCGCTGGGCAGGGTTGAAATAAGCGACGGGCAGGCACCCGGGTCATCGTCGTACTGGTCGTTTTCTCCTACCAGCACCAGCAAGCGCGCCGGGGCCAGGTGCTTGAAGGTATAACCCGGCACATGGTTGTAACCCCAGCACACGGGGTAGAACGCGGCCATCGAGATGGGGCGTACGCCTGAGGCTTGCTCCAGCTCGTCATTGATGGGTGCAGAGGCGGCGAGCATGGCCTGTACGCCCCCCCAGGAAAACCCGAGCACCCCCACGCGGTGGCCGTCGACGCCAGGCTGCTTGGCCAGGTAAGCCAGGGCGCCTGCCAGGTCCGGCAGGGTATCGTGCACGCGTGGCGGCCGCCCTTGTGCACCGCCTGTGAGCCTGCGCGCACCCCACATGTCCAACTCCAGCGTTGCGATGCCGCGGGCATTCAGGTCACCGCCATGCAACGGACCGCGCGAATCCATCCCCGCCGAGCCATGCAGGATGATCACGGCCGGTACCGGCCCCGCGGCTTTGGCCGGCAGCGACAACACAGCCGGAACCCGAATCGGTATCGCCTTGCCAGCGGATGGCAGTGGCTGACTATAGAAAGAGACCAGCCGTTTGCTGACCGTGGCAACGGTGCCGCTGTCGCCAGCGGCGACCTCAGCCCGGGCCGTTGCGAACTGAAGGGCGCAGCCCAGCACCAAGCTGATGGCCATTACTTTGAACATCTGGTTACCCCTGAACGTCATGAGCGGGTGTTGAACCGGCACCCGTTATCGAAAATTGACGGCGCCCGGCATCAGCCGCACATCGCCCGTACTGCCAGGCCGTCGACATGCCATTGGGTGAATGCCAACGGGTCGAGCATCGCCATGCCCGTCATCACGCAACTCGCCAGCACGAAAGCCACGGCATAGAAGCGCACTTCCTTCACGCAGGCCGTGCCATACACCGCGATCAATGCAAGGATCTGCACCCCCACGGCGAACACGCCAATGCCGAATCCTGAAGCGAGCAGTTCAGTCATTGAACACCGCGTTCCGGGCACAGCCGACCGGCACTGTCATGGATGATTGCAAGGACACGGCGTGGAAAGCCTGTTGCAGGTCGGCCTTGATATCGTCCACACGCTCCAGGCCAACGCACAACCTGATCAAACCATCCGTGATACCCGCCTGATGCCGCGCCTGTGCGTCCAGCCGCCCGTGCGTGGTTGTGGCTGGATGCGTGACCATGCTGCGGGTGTCGCCAATGTTGGTACAGCGCGCCACGCAACGCAGTTGGTCAATCCATTGCCAGGCTGCGGCCTGGCCCCCGACGATCTCGAAAGCCAACAGCCCGCCATGGCCGTCCTGCTGGCGGCATGCCAACGCGTGCTGGGGGTGGTGCTCGAGGCCGGTGTAATGCACCGCCGTCACCAGGTCCTGATGGGCAAGCCAGCGGGCCAGCTCGAAGGCGCTCTCCTGCGCCCGCATCATCCTGACTTCAAGGGTTTCCAGGCTTTTGAGCAGCAGCCAGGCGTTGAACGGGCTGCAGGAAATGCCCAAGGTACGCAGAACACCCCGCAACACCTGAATGAGGCTTTGCGAACCGGTCACGACGCCCGCCAAGGTACGCCCTTGGCCATCCATGTACTTGCCGGCGGAGTGGATGACCAGGTCCGCTCCCAGTGTGTGGGGCCGCTGAAAAACCGGGGTAAGCAAGGTGTTGTCCACCACCAGCAACGCGCCTTTTTCATGTGCCAGCAAGCTTATGGCGCGGATATCACCGATTTTCAGCAGCGGATTGGAGGGCGACTCCAACACCACCAGACGGGTCCTGCCGTCGATTGCCGAAGTCCACTGCGCCAGGTCTGTCAAATCGACGAACCGGGCCTCGATCCCGAACCGGGCCATGTAGTAGCTGAAGGCATTGACGGTAGTGCCGAACACGTCACGGCTGCAGACAATGTTGTCACCTTGCTGGAGAAAGGCGTGACAAAGCGCGGTGAAAGCGCCCATGCCGGAAGCGAACGCCACTGCGCTTTCAGCGTTTTCCAACGCTGCCACACGGCTTTCAAACGCTTGAACGGTCGGGTTGGTGAACCGGCTGTATACATTGCCCTGCTGTTGCCCGCTGAAGCGCTCGCAAGCCTCTTTCGCTGAAGCGAAGGTATAGGCGGACGTCATGGCCAAAGGCTCGCAGAACACATCGGACAGGTCACTGACCCGGTGAGCATGCAGCGCCCTGGTTGCATTGAAATCAGTTGCGTTGAAATCATCCAGGCCAATCACGGTAGATTGCATGGGTTTGCGCCTCCTTGTTTGCATTGAACAATGGGCAATTGATTGGTGGACTATTCAGGTTCGGCGAGTTGAGCGGCCAGGGTTTCGCTTGATGGGCGAACCGCTATCAGCCACAACGATGCCAGGGCAGCCACCGCCGTGGCCGTGGCCAGGCCGGCCAAGGTCAGCTGATAGCTTTGATGCCGGTCGAAATCCAGTGCGCCCAGCTGCGTGGCAACCAACGCGCCAAGTTGATGTACCAGGAACAGCATCCCGAACACCTTGCCTTTGATTTCGGCGCCATACAGCGCGAAGCAAAAGGCAGACGTGAGCACCACCGTTCCGAGGTAACTGGCGCCAAACAGCACAGCGAACACGTAGGTTCCGAGAGGCCCAGGCGTGGTCAGCAGCACGATGACCGCAGCGGTTCGCAGCAGGTAGAACATCATCAGCAGCAGCCCCTTGTTGTAGCGGGTGGCCAACCAGCCCGCCAGCAGGCCACTGACCAGCTCCAGCACACCTAACAGGCTCAGGCCGCTGGCCTGTACCGAACTGGGCAGCGCCTCACCCTGCCAGAACGACACCAGGTGAACATCGATGAACGCCATGGTGGCACCACAACTGGCAAAACTGAGGGCCAGCACGAAGAAGCGCGGATCACGCAGCAGAAACGTCACCGGATGCCTGACCTTTGCCGCCTGCGGGTCCGGCTTCAACGGCACGGTGCGGGATACCCAATACAGCGCCAGGCTCAGAGGCACCAGGAAGATCAGGCCAACCCAGGAGAACACCGACTGCCAGGGCACGCTCTGCTGCAGCATGATCCACAACGGCGACAGCACGATGAAGCCGATGGAGGTGCCGTTGGTGACGAATGCGAAAGCGAAGGCCTTGAACCGTTCGGCGACCAGGCGATCGACCAGAATACCCATGGGTACATAGGTCATCGCAGCAAGGGCAAAGGCGCCGAGCAGGCCATACAACAGGGTGAACACCAGCAGGTGCGAGCCCGCAAAGGTCACGCCCAGCAGCACCACCCCGCCGCTGACACTGCCCAGGGCCACCGTGCTCAAGGGGCCGACCCTGTCGCTCAACCAACCCACCACAGGCGATACCAGGCCGATGGTCAGGACGAACAGCGATCCTGCCGTGGCCAAGGCTGCGCGCCCCTCGCCAAAGTGGGAGGCCAGGTCGACGAAGTAGACCTGGTACAACCCCTTCAAGGCGCTGGACAGGAACATCACCACGAAGCCGACTACCAGCACCGAGACGATCAAGGTAGAGCTGAATTTCTGTTTCATGGGCAATCCTTATCGTGTGGGCATTACACCGCCTCGGCTTGCGGAGCTCGGCAATACGCCTGGTACATGTTTTCGTACATCGCGTAGAACAGCTGGCAGGTGTGGTCTACCGCCTGCAACGCCTCTTCCTGCATCTGCGCCGTGGTGCACAACTGCGAGACAAGGTCCAGGCCTTCATTGACATGGCCCACGTCTTCCTTCTGGTGTACCGAAAAGAACAGCAAGTCTTGTTCGGCCAGGCCATAGGCACGCCCCAGCAGCACATGCCGTGCATCACCTGCGACGGTCTCGAGGTTCTGCCCCTCGCTGGCGATCATCACTGCTGCCGCACCAATGTGATAACGCGCCGGGTCACGTACCGCTTGCAGGCGGAAATCGATCAACTCCCATGTAGCTGGCAGCGGTTGCTCGGCATCACGCTCGGCATCGCTGATACCGAGCGCCCTCAGGAAGTTCTGCATGAGCACGACATGATTGTCGGTGCGGGACAGCCGACCGGTTTCTTCTTCGAAACAATTGGTGATCAGCGCCCGCTTGTGAGCGGGCAGCGGGCAATGGAAGAACAGGTGCTCGACATAGGTCAGGAAATACTTGGTGAGCTGGTAGCCTTGCAGCGCGACCTTGCGCAGCAGCGGCCTGTTGCCCTCAGGCGCAAACAGTTCCTTGAAAATCGGGTGGGACAAGGTCAGATGGTGGTGCAGCTTCTGCTCCAACTGATCGCGAAAGTCTGCAGTAGATAAGGCCATTGGGGGTGTTCCTTGGGTCAGAAAGGCAGGTGCCGTTGACGGCGATGGCCGCAGGCAGTGTTGACGAAGGGCAAGTCAGTTCAGGTTGAGTCGCAGCGCAAGGCCTTCCACGGACTGGGCCATGTAATGGCCGCGATGCTTCACGCCGTCGACCCGTGCGTAGTCGTCCAGCACGCCGTAGGTCTGGAACCCGAAGGTTTGCCATAACCGGTGCGCCCGGGTGCCCTCGCGTACATCCAGGGTCAACAGCTCGATACCTTGGGCCTGGCACAGGCGCACGACTTCCCTGAAAGCCCTTGCCACCAGGCCGGTCCCGCGATAGGCCGGATGCACCACGCCCTTGCTCAGGTCGGCAATATGCCGGCAGTTCGGCATACTGCTGCGCGAAACAATGACCAGGCAGGCAGGCCCGGCCATTGCCTGGCCGAGCAAGACGTGGGTATTGCCGCCATGGATGCGCTCTTGCAACGCGGCAGTGAATTCGACGCTCTGCCCGGCAGACATCTCGTGCTCGTAACCCAGAACACCGCCATCGCCAACCGTGCTGTTGATGAGTTGCATGATGGCCGGCGCGGTATCGCTGTCGGCCTGGCGCAACCACTGCAACTGTGGCTCGCCGGGGGCCACCTGCTTTGAAGAGAGGGTGTTCATTGCGTAAATCCCTTGTGCGTACAAGCAGGGATTTAAACGTTTAAGGGCGACGTCGGGTAAGAAGGGAACCGGACAGGAAGCGGAAGGATAGTGACATGCACGACCAAAATGCCATCAGCGCCGGAGGGCCGGGGGGTGACGAGATCGGCCAGGCCGCGTACCGACATATCTACCACCGCTTTTACGTACCCCTGCTTCAACCTTGCCGGCTTCCTCTCAGCGCAAGGTACCCCCATGCATTCGACTCGCATCAACGTGATGGGCACGCATTACGTTATAGACCACCTCGGCCATGTGCCTCGCCCCGATCAAGAAGCCAACCGCGCCATCCGCCAATGGCTCGCGCAGCAAGGCCATGACCTGGACCCAAACCAGCTTGACGTCGTTACCCTCCACTACTGCCCTGACGGTGCAGGTGGCCAGCTGGCCGCAATCAGCCAACGTATCAGCCTGACCCAGGCACTGCTGGGCAACTGGCAGGGCGAGGCGGCCAATGACGTGTTCGGCAAGCTGCTGCAAGCACCGTGGGCAGGTACATTGCCCGCAGGCCCGCTACGGTTGGTGGACACCCTCCCGGCACCCGCCTTCAATCACTACGGGGCACCCTTCGAAGTATTCAACGGCCTGTTCCGGCGCACTGCCCCGCAACGCTACGACGCTTCCACCCATTTGCCGGTAAGCGCCGAAGCCTTCCAGCACTTCATCACCCAACTGGATTTCCAGCATCCTTTCAAGGCGGCGCTGGATGCCTACTGGCGAGACCATCTGCGCAGTCACAGGCTGGCGCTGAAGCTCAACTTCATCGCAGCTTGCAATAAACAGGTCAGCGAAGGCAGCCTCAGCGAGCCGGCGCGGCAACTGATCTGGCAAGCGGCCGGACTGATGCCACGGCGCGACACGCTGCGGCGCAGCACGTTGAGCATCTACGGCTATGCCGCGACCGACCTGCTGTACCTGAACGACCCCGCCACCGATCTGACGGTGTTGTACGTACCTGGCAATAGCTCACCATTGCTGACGTTCAGCAGCGAACGAGAATTGAAGGCCTGGGTCGGCGAACAATGCAAAGACCCGGCCAGGCGCCAGGCCCTGAAACAGCATTTTCGCTTGGCCGATTACCCGCATGGCCTTGATTTCAGCGGCCTTGACACCGCCATGGAGGGGCTCGGCGCCTTCCCTGAGCGTCACCTGCTGCCGCCCGAACACGGCTATTTCAACGACGACGGCACCTGGCCACCGCAAACCTATGTCAACTACCGGCCCGCCAAATACAACCCCAGGATCAAGGGTGACCTGTTCCAAGCGTTGGCCGAGCGCCAGCGCCAGCGCAGCTACGACGATGCCGCATTTCTGATCACTGCTGACAGCGAGGTTACCAAGGCCAGATGGCGTGGCTACCTCACCACCACGCTCAACCTGCTTGCGCCACTTTGCATGGTGGTGCCGGGCCTGGCGCCTCTGCTGGCCGTCGGCGGCATCGCCCAGTTTGGCCTGGGGCTCGACCAGGCGATCAATGGCAAGTCATTGCAGCAGCGCCAGGGTGGCATCGACAACATCACATGGGGCCTGTTCAACGCGCTGCCACTGGCGGCAGACGGGGCCTCGAGGGCCTCGGCGCTATTCGAATTCAAGACCGAGGGCTTCGCCCCACCGACACGGTTGCGTGATCAGATCGGCTACCCACTGAGCCCGCTGTATCCACCGCGCTTTCCCGAACCCGAGGGCGCCCGCTATTTCCATGTCACCGACCCGATCGAGCCCCTGGCGGACAGCGATCAGGCAGTTGCCGACGCAGTCATTCGCACACCGCAGTACGATGGTGAACCAGACAAGCTCGCAGCCAGCATCGATACCTACAACACCCTGGTCATCTACGACATGGCAAGGGACGTGTTCATCCAGGCCGAGGATGTGAACCAGGTCGACCCCGTCGGTTTCGTGGCGGTACCCGGCAGCAGGGACCTGCGACCTGCACCGCAAGGGCGTGTGGCAACCAATGCAATGCGCGTCCGGACCCTGCGGGCGCTGGGCGTGGACCTGCCATTGCCGCTACAGGTGCCGGCCAGAGCGCCGGGCAGTTGGCCAATACCCAAGCACATCTCCTGCCTGTGGGTCGGTGACCAGGTCATCGGCCCGGAACTGCTGGCCAACCTGGGCCAGAACGCAGCGCGGTTGCAAGGCAGCGAATACAGCATCCGGTTGTTCCTTTCCAGCACAGCCCGGCAGGCCTATGCCGAAAACCTGGACCTGCTGACCAGTCATGCCCCGGGCTTGCAGGTGCTGCCGCTGGAAGAGCAGGCCTTCTTCAGGGCTTTCCGCCAAAGCAGGTACTACGCGCAGTACGACGCTGCCCTGGATGGCAACGGCGGTGTCGCCCGCAACTATGCATCGGCATGCGATGTGCTGCGCTACCCGATGCTGCACCACGAAGGTGGCTTGTACATGGACGTCGATGACACGTTGCTGGCACCAGGCGAATACCCATTGATCATCGACGGGCGCCCGGAAGGCGACGCCAGTGAGCCCATCGACCAGGTCGAGCTGAGCACCGACGCCAATGGGCTGCTTCTGGCACCGCCCATGTCCAACGAAAAGATGAGCATGAACTGCCTCTACAACTCCAGCCTTATCGGCAGCCACCCCGGCAACCCCACCCTGGAGGCCATTTCCGAAGAGATGTACGCACGCTACCAGCTCAATCGCGACTTCTACGACAGCAAACCCAGCCTTGCCGACGACCCGGCGAACTTCTATTTGTACGCCAAGCGCCTCAGCTATCTCACCGGCCCTGGCTTGCTCAGCGACGTGGTCGATAGGCAACTGCCTAGCCTGCGTCTTCTGCGACAGCTCATCAATCTCTATGGGATACCGCGCATCAACGCCTACCAGTTCGTCGATTTGCCGCGCATGTGCGAGGCGGTTCGCAAGCTGCTGCCCCTGAACCGGTTCTCCAAGGTCGGTGGCAACCATTCCTGGAGCCGAACATGACCCAGCGCCAACCCGTGGTCGGCGCAGCCGGCCAAGATTACGTCAAGGCAATGTTGGGTTCCGTGCCACGCCCGGACCGCAATGCCAGTGCCGCCATCCGCGACTGGGCACGCCAGCAGCAACTGGACCTGGAACCCGACAACACACTTGCGGTGACCTTGCATTGCAAATTCGTACCCAAGCGGGGTTGGCTGGCCAAGGTCGTCCAACAAATGAGCCTGACCGAAGCACTATTGAGCAATTGGCAGCAAAGCGGCTATTCCAAGGCTGCCGAGCAAATCGCGCAGCTGCTGCTAAAAGGCGGAACGGCTGCCATCGACCTGCTCGGTTCACTGCCGGACCTGTCCCTGCTGCACGGTCGAGCGCGCTGGGCCCAGGAATTCAGTCACGGCCAGGTGACTATCGTCGATGAGTTGCCCGGAAGCGGCCTGGCCCATGACATTGATGTGCACACCGAATTCCATGGCCTTTTCCGCCAGACCGCACCCATGCGCTACGACGCCGGCACTTATGTCCAGGTAGACGCCACGACCTTCCAGGCTTTCATCTGGCAGCTCGACTTCCAGAACGTATTCAAACGCCAGCTCGATGCCTTCTGGGCCGGTACCGCCAGTCAGTACAGCGCCAGCGCGTGCATCGCATTCCTCGCTGCCTGCAACCGGCAAGCCTTGCGTGGCAACCTCAGCGAACACGGGCGCAGCCTGGCGTGGCGGGCGGCTGGAGTGGAACGCCGTCACCACGGCGCAAGCCTAAGTGCCAACGGGGTAGATGCCAGGCTGCTTAACATCAATGGTTACCCATCAAGCGACATCCTCTGCCTGAGCGATATCCGCAGTCACCTCACCCTGCTGTACATCCCGGGCAATTCGGCACCGCTGCATGAGTTCGCCAACCCGGGCGCCATGCGTGCGTGGCTGGCAAGGCAATGCCGCGATGCAGCCAAGCGGGCTGCCCTGCTTGCGCACTTCAGGACTTGCGATGTTCCGGACAGGATTGGCCGGTCGGGGTTGCGCCGGGTGCTTCGGGGCCTGGCCGATTTTCCGCCCCGCCAGATCATTCGGCCTGCAACCAGTGTGTATCGCCTGGTCAGGGTATGGAACCCGCATACCCTGATCAACTACAAGGCGGAGACTTACAGCCCACGCGTCGAACACAACCTGTTCGACGCATTGACGGTGGCCCAACGTCAACGCAGCCAATCCGACGCCGACTTCCTGATCACGCGCGACAGTGAAGTGACCAAGGCCGCATGGCGCAGCTATTTCTACCTGACCATGAACCTGGCCACACCGTTTCTGCTGGTGGTTCCCGAACTGGTCCCCCTGGCTGTCGTGGCCGGGGTTGCGCAATTTACAGTAGGCCTGGACCAGGCACTGCACGACAAGCATCCGGACCAACAGCTCGAAGGCGCCGAGCAGGCCGTGTTCGGCCTGCTGAACGCAGCCCCGGGGCTGGCGCGCGGGGTCAAGGCGAGCGAGGCGCTGTTCGGCCGACGCCCTATTGGCTTCATCAAACCGGTGAGGCTCAATGGCCGCATAGGTTACCCGCTGAGCCCGGTATCGCCGCCACGCTGGCCCGGCCCGGCGATGACACCCTATTTCCAGGACCTCGCAGAAGCAGGTGACCAAGTGGCTGCCACCTGGCCCGGCGCCGACTCACACGTTGCCCGCTGCGTAACGCGGCGCAGGGCATTCGGCACGGGTGACGAACTGATCGGCGATGCGGGCAACGGCCCCCACCCACTCTACTACGACGCCCGACAGGACAGTTTCGTGCTCAAGTACCCCAACGGCACACGCGGCGCCCAGCACTATGTGGCCAGCACCGACCCGCTGCAGCCCTCGATCAGCCGGCTGCTGCCCGATACGGACCCGTCGCGGGAAATCAGCCCGGCATCGCGCTCGCGTACGCTGCGGGCACTGGGTATCGATCTGCAGCTGCCCGTCGACCTCGACGCCCTGGGGACCGCACCAGGCATACCCGTCCCCAGGCAGGTTTTTCACATCTGGCTGGGTGACAGGACGATCGCCGGTGATTACCTGGCTGCGCTCGACAACAACGTACAGGCACTGCGCAACAGCGATTTCACGCTCAAGCTCTACCTCTCCAATGCAAACCCTCAGGCATTCGAACGCAACATGACCCTGCTGCAGCCCCGCATCGCCGAGGGGCTGAAGGTGGCGGTGCTGGAGCACCAGACCTTCTATCGCCAGTTCGAGGCAAGTGAATACTTCGGCCAGTACCAGGCTGCGCTGGAAGGGAATGGCGGTGTGGCGAGCAACTTCTCCTCGGCCTCGGACATCTTGCGCTACCGCGTCCTGCACAGCGAAGGGGGCATCTACCTGGATATTGACGACCATCTGCTGGTCGAGCCGGACGCAACCGGGCAGCTGCGGGCAAAGATCGACAGCGTACCGCTCACCACGCCACTCGACGGGCTGCTGCTGAGGAGCCCGGTGTGCAATGCGCAATTGGGCATGTATACCAGCTACAACACCAGCATGATTGGTAGCCGTGCTGGCAATCCGGTGCTGAATGCCATATCCGACGAGATACTGACCCGCTACCTCACCCCAGAGGGCCAGGCGTTCTACCAGGTCCCCAAGCCGCCGCGACAGTATGCGGCGGCATTCCAGGCCTATACTGAAAGGCTCAACACGCTGACCGGGCCTGCGGTGCTCAACCACGTGATCGACCAACGTCTACCTGAGCTGTACACCTTCAGGCAGGTGGCAGACCTGGCAAACATGCACACCCTGAACTACGACGCGCTGCTGGATGAAGCAGCACAACGGCGTGCAGAGCTGCGCTTGCTGCCACTGGAAGAGGTCGCAATGGCGGGGAACGCACAGGGCTACTGACTGCCGAGCGAGCCTGCACGGCCGCTGCAGCAGATGGCCGCCCAATGCTCATGGCAATCAGTTGCTGCGATGCAGCTTGCTCATCAGCTCGGCCTCGGCCTGGGTGAGGCCGCAGCTTTCGGTCAGCTCGGCCACGCTGGCCCCCATGCCCACCAGCTTGGCCGCTTGGGTGAAGGTGACGTTGTGCGGGTCGCGTTGCTCCAGCTGCTGGATCTTGTCTGGCAGCGGAGCAACCGCCACGCGCAGGTCATGCAGCGCCTCGCCCATGCGCACGGTACCGTTCTGGTAGTCGTCCAGGCGCTTGGCCAGGTCCTTGATGCGCTGGTCACGCAGCGCATCACCCGCCGCCTGCTGCGCAGCCAGCTCGCGCTGGCGCTTGCTGTAGTTGAGGAAAAACCACAGGCTCAGCGCCCAGACCAGCGCCAGGAAGATGACAGCAACCTCTAGGATCAACTCAGATATTCTCCAGCTCGGACCATTCTTCCTCGGTCATCATCTTGTCCAGCTCGACCAGGATCAACAGCTCGCCGTTCTTGTTGCAAACACCCTGGATGAACTTGGCCGACTCTTCGTTACCCACGTTCGGCGCGGTCTCGATCTCGGACTGACGCAGGTACACCACCTCTGCCACGCTGTCGACCAGGATCCCGACCACTTGCTTGTCGGCCTCGATGATGACGATACGGGTGTTGTCGGTGACTTCGGTCGGCATCAGGCCAAAGCGCTGGCGGGTGTCGATCACGGTCACCACGTTGCCGCGCAGGTTGATGATGCCCAGCACATAGCTTGGCGCACCCGGCACCGGGGCGATCTCGGTGTAGCGCAACACTTCCTGCACCTGCATCACGTTGATGCCGTAGGACTCATTGTCCAGACGGAAGGTAACCCACTGCAGGATCGGATCTTCGGAACCTTGTGCAGACGACTTTTTCATTCCCCTACCCTCAAAATCCGCCATCGGCGGTGTGTTCGGTGTCATTTCTGTTTGGCGTGCATCTGCTTGACCGCGCCACTGGCGATCAGCTCGGCCAGTGCCGCGACGTCGAGCAGTGCACACATGTGTTCAATCACCGTGCCGGCCAGCCACGGGCGCTGGCCACGCTGGCTGCGCCACTTGATCTCGGACGGGTCCAGACGCAGCGAGCGGCTGACCTGGTGCACGGCCAACCCCCATTCGTAGCCCTGCACGGAAATCACGTATTGCAGGCCTTGGCGAAAATCATCCCGGTAGCGGTCGGGCATCACCCAACGCGCGGTATCCAGCACCTTCAGGTTGCCGGCCTGGCAGGTCAGGATGCCGAGGAACCAGTCGGGCTGGCCGAACAGCGGTGTCAGTTCCTGGCCGGCCAGGGTGTAGATCGAGCCAAGGCACACCAGCGGCACCGCCAGGGTCAGCCCGGCCACATCGAACAGCAGGCATTCGAACGGCTCGGCGGCCCAGGCCGGGCGGCCATCGACCGTGGCCGGGGGCACAGGCACCTGCGGCGCCGGCAGGTGCACATCCACCAGCGGCACTGCCGGTTCCACGGTTTGCTCTTCGACCAGCACCGGGATGCTTGCCTCGGCCACCACTTCGCGCTCGACCACCGTCACCACCGGCGCTTCCACCGGCATCACACGGGGCAGCACCGCCAGCCTGGGCTCGGCGAATGGCCGTGGTGCGGGGCTGACGGTTGCTTCGGCTGGCGCAGGCCTGGCTTTCTGCAAGGCATCACGCGCCTGCTCTTCGCGCACGGCTTCGGCGAACTCGTCCGCCGCCGCTGGCGCCTCGAACAGGTCTTCGTCTTCGGTAGCCTCCTGCAGCAGGCCGTCGAGGTACGACTGCAGGGCCATCTGTGGCCGGTTACTGGTTTGCCGGGTCTGGGTCATCAGGCCACCTGCGCTGCAGTCTTGTAGGTCAGCAGGTGCTTGAGCAGCGCCCGATAGGCAATCAGGCCGCGGCTCTTGCTGTCGAATTGCGAGGGTGTGACGCCCTTGCGGCTGGCATCGCGCAGGCGCGTATCCACCGGGATGTAGCCCTGCCATACATGTTGGTCGTAGGTGTCTCGCAGCAGCTTGAGCGTGGCCAGCGAGGCCTGGGTACGGCGGTCGAACAAGGTCGGCACTATCTGGTACGGCAGCGCCTGTTTGCGCGAACGGTTGACCATGGCCAAGGTACCGACCATGCGCTCCAGGCCCTTGACCGCGAGAAATTCGGTTTGCACCGGGATAACCAGCTGCTGGCTGGCTGCCAGGGCATTGACCATCAGCACGCCGAGCAAGGGTGGGCTGTCGATCAGGGCAAAGTCGAAATCCTGCCACAGCTGCGCCAGACTCTTGGCGATCACCAGGCCCAGGCCGTTCTGCCCCGGTGACTGGCGCTCCAGCACCGCCAGCGCGGTGCTCGACGGCAACAGCGAGATGCGCTCGTCACTGGTGGGCAGCAGCAGTTGCCCGGGCAGGCCCTCGGGTACCGCGCCCTTGTGCAGGAACAGGTCGTAGCAGCTGTGCTCCAGGGCATCGGGGTTGTGCCCGAAATAACTGGTCATCGAGCCGTGCGGGTCGAGGTCGACAACGACCACACGCTTGCCGGCCTCGGCCAGCAGGCCGGCCAGGGCGATGGTAGTGGTGGTCTTGCCGACGCCACCTTTTTGATTGGCTACTGCCCAGACTCTCATCAAGCAAACTCTATCTATTGATTTGGCAGGGACACTGTAGAAAACAACTCTTTAAAAGCCTGCACGATTCCTGTGGGAGCGGGCGAGCCCGCGAACACCGGCGCAGCCGGTGCCATTCACCGCGTCGTCTGCTTCGCGGGCATGCCCGCTCCCACAGGGGACAGCGCCATCTTCAACATCGTGTTCATAGCAACGTCGGGGAATTGACGGATCACTGCCCCGCCACCGTCGCAGGCGTTGCTGGTGCACTTTGTGTGCCAGCCCGACGCAATGCGGCATCCGGCGTGGCATTTGCACTGCCCGTTCCAGTCAGGCTGCGGCGCACTTCGAGGTTGCGCGAAATCACCAGCACCACGCGGCGGTTGCGCGCACGGCCTTCGGCAGTGTCGTTGCTGGCCACCGGCTGGTACTCGCCATAGCCGACCGAGGCCATGCGTGCCGGGTTGACCCCTTCCATGGCCAGCAGGCGCACGATGCTCGCCGCCCGCGCCGATGACAGCTCCCAGTTGGTCGGGTACTGCGCGGTGCGGATCGGCAGGTTGTCGGTAAAGCCCTCGACATGCACCGGGTTGGCGAACGGCTTGAGAATGCCGGCCACCTTCTCGATGATGGCAAACGCCTTGTCGCTGGGCATGGCATCGCCACTGCCGAACAACAACGAGGAATTGAGCTCGATCTCGATCCACAGCTCATTGCCGCGCACAGTCATCTGGTCGCTCTTGATCAGGTCGCCAAAGGCATCGCGCACGTCATCGCTGATGGTTTTCAGCGGGTCGACACTGCTCGCCCCAAGTCCCGCATCGGTCTGCTCGCTGTCCTTCACCAACGGCTCGGCCGGGCGCACGCTCAGCGGCCGCTCTTCACCGATGGGGATCGGCTTCATGCTGCGCTCGGGGTCGTTGAACACCCCGAGCAAGGCCTGGGAAATGACCTTGTACTTGCCCTCGTTGATCGAGGAAATCGAGTACATCACCACGAAAAAGGCGAACAGCAGGGTAATGAAGTCGGCGTACGACACCAGCCAGCGTTCGTGGTTTTCGTGTTCCTCGGTATGACGACGGCGACGCATGGGTTACTCCATGAAGCCTTGCAGCTTCAGCTCGATCGAGCGCGGGTTCTCACCCTCGGCAATCGACAGCAGGCCCTCTAGCAGCATCTCGCGGTAGCGCGACTGGCGCATGACGATGGCCTTGAGCTTGTTGGCGATCGGCAGCAGCACCAGGTTGGCGCTGGCCACCCCGTAGATGGTCGCGACGAAGGCCACGGCAATGCCGTTGCCCAGTTGCGACGGGTCGGCCAGGTTGCCCATCACGTGGATCAGGCCCATCACCGCACCGATGATGCCGATGGTCGGCGCGTAGCCGCCCATGCTCTCGAACACCTTGGCAGCCTGGATATCACGGCTTTCCTGGGTCAGGAAGTCGACTTCGAGAATGCTGCGGATAGCCTCCGGCTCCGCGCCATCCACCAGCAACTGCAGGCCCTTGCGCGCATAAGGGTCAGGCTCGCCGTCGGCCACCCCTTCCAGGCCCAGCAGGCCTTCCTTGCGCGCGGTCAGGCTCCAGTTGACGACGCGGTCGATCCCGCCCGCCAGGTCGACCCGTGGCGGAAACAGGATCCAACGCAGAATCTGCAAGGCACGCTTGAACGACGACAGCGGCGACTGCAGCAAGGCAGCCGCCAGCGTGCCGCCCAGTACGATCAGCGCCGCCGGGCCATTGATCAGGGCGCCGACATGGCCGCCTTCGAGAAAGTTGCCACCGATGATGGCGACAAAGGCAAGGATCAGGCCGATCAGGCTGAGCACGTCCATCAGACGCACGCCTCCACCAGGTGCTTGCCGATTTCGTCCAGGCTGTACACCGCGTCAGCCAGGTTGGCCTTGACGATGGCCATGGGCATGCCATAGATCACGCAGCTGGCTTCATCCTGGGCCCACACCGTACTGCCGCCCTGCTTGAGCAGGCGCGCACCTTCACGGCCATCGGCGCCCATGCCGGTAAGCACCACCGACAGTACCTTGTCGCCATACGACTTGGCCGCCGAGCCGAAGGTGATGTCCACGCACGGCTTGTAGTTCAGGCGCTCGTCACCGGGCAGGATCTTCACCGTGCCACGGCCGTCGATCATCATCTGCTTGCCACCTGGGGCCAGCAGGGCCAGGCCCGGGCGCAGCATGTCGCCGTCCTCGGCTTCCTTGACGCTGATGCGGCACAGTTTGTCCAGGCGTTCGGCAAAGGCCTTGGTGAACGCCGCCGGCATGTGCTGGATGAGCACGATCGGCGCCGGGAAGTTGGCCGGCAGCTGGGTCAGCACGCGCTGAAGGGCGACCGGGCCGCCGGTGGAGGTGCCGATGGCCACCAGCTTGTATGGCTTGCGCTTGGGTGCCGGCGAGTGTGCTGGCGCTGCCGCCGGGGCCGCCGCACGCGCAGGCGCAGGCGTACGCGCCGCTGCCGGGCTGGCGAAACCGCTGGCGGGTGCGTGGCTGCTGCCTGCCGGCGCTGGTGCGGCAACCGGCGCGGGGCTGGCGTAGCTGCCAAAACGGCGGTTGCTGCGGGAAATGGTATGCACCTTCTCGCACAGCAGTTGCTTGACCTTGTCGGGGTTGCGCGAGATGTCCTCGAAGTTTTTCGGCAGGTAATCCACCGCACCGGCATCCAGCGCATCGAGGGTGACACGGGCGCCTTCATGGGTCAGCGACGAGAACATCAACACCGGCGTAGGGCAGCGCTGCATGATGTGCCGCACTGCGGTGATGCCATCCATCATGGGCATTTCGTAGTCCATGGTGATGACATCGGGCTTGAGCGCCAGCGCCTGGTCGATTGCTTCCTTGCCGTTGGTCGCGGTACCCACTACCTGGATCGTCGGATCCGCCGAGAGGATTTCCGAGACGCGGCGGCGGAAGAAACCGGAATCATCCACCACCAGGACCTTGACTGCCATAAACACTCCATTAGGTGGCGCAACCCGCCAGGGTGCGCCACCGAAATCAAATACGCCGCGCGGCGTAACGCTTGAGCATGCTCGGGACGTCGAGAATCAACGCAATGCGACCGTCGCCGGTGATGGTGGCCCCGGACATGCCCGGGGTGCCCTGCAGCATCTTGCCCAGCGGCTTGATTACCACTTCTTCCTGGCCAACCAGTTGATCGACGACAAAGCCGATACGCTGGGTACCGACCGACAGGATCACCACGTGGCCCTCATGCTGCTCTTCGTGCACCTGGCCCTGGACCAGCCAGCGCTTGAGGTAGAACAGCGGCAGCGCCTTGTCGCGCACGATCACCACTTCCTGGCCGTCGACCACGTTGGTACGCGACAGGTCGAGGTGGAAGATCTCGTTGACGTTGACCAGCGGGAAGGCGAACGCCTGGTTGCCCAGCATCACCATCAGGGTGGGCATGATCGCCAGGGTCAGCGGCACCTTGATGACGATCTTCGAGCCCTGGCCCTTGGCCGAGAAGATGTTGATCGAGCCGTTGAGCTGGGAGATCTTGGTCTTCACCACGTCCATGCCCACACCGCGGCCGGACACATCGGAAATCTCGGTCTTGGTCGAGAAGCCCGGGGCGAAGATCAGGTTGTAGCAGTCCGACTCGCTCAGGCGATCGGCGGCGTCCTTGTCCATCAGGCCCTTTTCCACGGCCTTGGCACGCAGGATGTTGGGGTCCATGCCCTTGCCGTCGTCAGAGATCGACAGCAGGATGTGATCGCCTTCCTGCTCGGCCGACAGCACCACCCGGCCGGTGCGCGCCTTGCCGGCGGCTTCACGCTCTTCGGGCATTTCCACGCCATGGTCGACGGCGTTGCGCACCAGGTGCACCAACGGGTCGGCCAGGGCCTCGACCAGGTTCTTGTCGAGGTCGGTCTCTTCGCCGACCAGCTCCAGGTTGATCTCCTTCTTGAGCTGGCGGGCCAGGTCGCGCACCAGGCGCGGGAAGCGGCCGAAGACTTTCTTGATCGGCTGCATGCGGGTTTTCATCACCGCGGTCTGCAGGTCGGCGGTGACCACGTCGAGGTTGGACACCGCCTTGGACATGGCCTCGTCACCGCTGTTCAGCCCCAGGCGCACCAGGCGGTTACGCACCAGCACCAGTTCGCCGACCATGTTCATGATCTCGTCCAGGCGCGCGGTATCGACCCGCACGGTGGTTTCCGCTTCACTGGCACCATGCTTGTCGGCGGCCGGGGCCGGGGCGCGAGGTGCTGCGGCAGGTTTGCTGGCAGGCGCCGGTGCCGGCGCAGCTGCTGCTGGCTTGGCCACGGGCTGGCTGTCGGCCTTGGCCACGACCGGCGCTTGCGCCTTGGCTGCAGCCGGGGCTTCGACGGCGGCAACGTCGCCACCGAACTTGCCCTTGCCGTGCAACTGGTCCAGCAGCGCCTCGAACTCGTGCTCGCTGATTTCATCGCTGGCTGCACTGGTGTCAGTTGCAGCAGGCGCCGGCGCCTTGGCACCAGGCAAGGCATCGGCCTGGAAGGTACCCTTGCCATGCAACTGGTCCAGCAGCGATTCGAACTCGGCGTCGGTAATTTCGTCGCTGGCCGCTTCCGGCGCGCTGGCAACCGGCTGCGCGGCAACCTCGGCGCTGAACTGGCCTTTGCCGTGCAACTGGTCGAGCAGCGACTCGAACTCGGCGTCGCTGATTTCGTCACCTGCGCCGCTGACGGTCTCGCCCTGCATCTGCTCGTCGGCCGCAGCTTGTGCCTTGACCGCATCGAGCGAATCGAGCAGTTGTTCGAACTCGCTGTCGGTGATGTCCTGCTCTTCCACCGGCGCTTCGGCAACCGGCTCCGGTGCCGCAGCGGCAGGCGCCTCGACGGCTTCTGCGCCGCCCGGCTCGGCCAGGCGCGACAGCGCGGCCAGCAGCTCGGGGGTAGCCGGGGTCACTTCGGCGCGCTCGCGCACCTGGCCAAACATGCTGTTGACCGTGTCCAGTGCCTCGAGCACCACATCCATCAGTTCCGCGTCGACCCGGCGCTCACCTTTGCGCAGGACGTCGAAAACGTTCTCGGCGATATGGCAGCACTCCACCAGCTCGTTCAGCTGAAGGAAGCCGGCGCCCCCTTTTACAGTGTGGAAACCGCGAAAGATCGCATTGAGCAGGTCGGCATCGTCGGGCCGGCTTTCCAGCTCGACCAGTTGCTCGGACAGTTGCTCAAGAATTTCGCCGGCTTCTACCAGGAAATCCTGGAGGATTTCTTCATCGGCGCCGAAGCTCATCAAACGTGCTCCTTAAAAACCCAGGCTGGACAGCAGATCATCGACATCGTCCTGACCGGACACGACATCTTCACGCTTATCGGCATGAATCTGCGGACCTTCACCCCGAGTCGGATGTTTTTCTCGATCTTTTTCTGCGCGCAGTTGATCGTGGTCATGCTGGATGCCCGCAAAGCGGTCGACCTGGCTGGCCATCAACACCAGTTTGAGCAGATTGCTTTCCACCTCGGTGACCAGGGTGGTGACGCGCTTGATCACCTGGCCGGTCAGGTCCTGATAGTCCTGGGCCAGCAGAATGTCGTTGAGGTGGCCGGCGACCTTGCGGTTACCTTCGGCGCTGAGCGTCAGGAAACTGTCGACGCGCTTGACCAGGTCTCGGAACTCCGGCGCAGCCACTTCGCGGCGCATGAAACGCTGCCAGTCGGTGCTCAGGGCCTCGGCCTCGCTGGCCAGGTCGTTGAGCACCGGGGTGCTTTCCTCGACCAGGTCCATGGTGCGGTTGGCCGCGCCCTCGGTGAGCCTGACCACGTACGACAGGCGCTCGGTGGCGTCGGTTATCTGCGACACCTCCTCGGCCTGCGGCATGGTCGGGTCGATCTGGAAACTGACGATGGCACTGTGCAGCTCGCGGGTCAGCTTGCCGACTTCCTGGTACAGGCCGCGATCACGGGTCTGGTTCAGCTCGTGAATCAGCTGCACCGCCTCGCCGAAACGGCCACGCTCCAGGCTTTCGACCAGCTCCTGGGCATGCTTCTTCAGGGTCGATTCGAACTCGCCCAAAGACGTTTGTGATGAATCCATGGCGCGCCCCCTGACGTGACTCAGCCGTTGACGCGTTCGAAGATCTTCTCGATCTTTTCTTTGAGCACCTGGGCGGTGAACGGCTTCACAACGTAGCCATTGACGCCGGCCTGGGCCGCTTCGATGATCTGGTCGCGCTTGGCTTCGGCGGTCACCATCAGCACCGGCATGGTTTTCAGGCGATCGTGGGCACGCACCTTGCGCAGCAGGTCGATACCGGACATGCCGGGCATGTTCCAGTCGGTCACCAGGAAGTCATAGTGGCCGTTCTCCAGCATCGGCAGCGCCGTGGTGCCGTCATCGGCTTCTTCGGTGTTGGTGAAGCCCAGGTCACGCAACAGGTTCTTGATGATCCGCCGCATCGTCGAAAAGTCGTCAACGATGAGGATTTTCATGTCTTTGTTCAAGTAGACCTCCAAGCAGTCTCAAACGCGCTCGGCCCCGAGCGCGCATTCACAATTCGGTACAACGTAGAAAACGACTGCAACGACAGCGGGCTCAACGCGCCCGCCATTCCCCCAGGCGGCTGCGCAGGCGCGCGGCACACTGGCTGTGCAACTGGCTGACCCGCGACTCGCTGACCCCCAGCACCTCACCAATTTCCTTGAGGTTCAGCTCTTCGTCGTAGTACAGCGCCAGCACCAGGCGCTCACGCTCCGGCAGATTGGCGATGGCCTCGGTCAGGGCAGCCTGGAAGCGCTCGTCCTCCAGGCCACGCGCAGGTTCCACCTGGCCACTGGCGCCATCCTCATGCAGCCCTTCGTGCTCGCCGTCCTGCAGCAGGTCGTCGAAGCTGAACAGGCGGCTGCCCAGGGTATCGTTCAAGATCCCGTAGTAATCATCGAGACTCAATTGGAGTTCGGCAGCAACTTCATGATCTTTAGCGTCACGACCGGTTCGGGCTTCAACCGCACGCATCGCGTCGCTGACCATGCGGGTGTTGCGGTGCACCGAACGCGGTGCCCAATCGCCCTTGCGCACTTCATCGAGCATGGCCCCGCGAATGCGAATGCCGGCGTAGGTTTCGAAGCTGGCGCCCTTGCTGGCGTCGTACTTGTTGGCCACTTCCAGCAGGCCGATCATGCCGGCCTGGATCAGGTCCTCGACCTGCACATTGGCTGGCAGCCGCGCCAGCAGGTGGTAGGCGATGCGCTTGACCAGCGGGGCGTAGCGCTCGATCAGCTCGTACTGGGCGTCTTTCGACGCCCGGCTGTACATCTTGAAACCGCTGGCGTTCATAGCACAGGTCCCGCGCTGGTGGGCTGCACCAGGCGCTCGACAAAGAACTCCAGATGGCCGCGCGGGTTGGCCGGCAGCGGCCAGCTGTCGACCTTCTGGGCAATCGCCTTGAAGGCCAGCGCGCATTTGGAGCGTGGGAAGGCTTCGTATACGGCGCGCTGCTTCTGCACGGCCTTGCGCACGCACTCGTCATACGGCACGGCGCCCACGTACTGCAGGGCAACGTCGAGGAAGCGGTCGGTGACCTTGGTCAGTTTGGCGAACAGGTTGCGGCCCTCCTGCGGACTCTGCGCCATGTTGGCCAGCACCCGGAAACGGTTCATGCCGTAGTCGCGGTTGAGCAGCTTGATCAGGGCGTAGGCATCGGTGATCGAGGTGGGTTCGTCGCATACCACCAGCAGCACTTCCTGGGCGGCGCGGACGAAGCTGACCACCGAATCACCGATACCGGCAGCAGTGTCGATCACCAGCACGTCGAGGTTGTCGCCGACTTCGCTGAACGCCTGGATCAGCCCGGCATGCTGGGCCGGGGCCAGGTGCACCATGCTCTGCGTGCCCGAGGCAGCCGGCACGATGCGCACGCCACCGGGGCCCTGCAACATCACATCGCGCAGCTCGCAGCGCCCTTCGATGACATCGGCCAGGGTCCGCTTGGGGGTAAGGCCCAGCAACACATCGACATTGGCCAGGCCCAGGTCGGCGTCGAGCAGCATGACCCTGCGGCCAAGCTCGGCCAGCGCCAGGGACAGGTTCACTGAAACGTTAGTCTTGCCGACGCCACCTTTGCCACCGGTCACGGCGATCACCTGTACGGGATGCATGCTACCCATGTCTGTTCTTTACCTTGTCTCGCTGGGACTCAGGCCACACGTAGGGCAATTCTGCGTACCCCTTGGCATAGCTACCTTGCACACATTTCATCATCAACCCGCTCGCCGTGGGTTGTGATAGAGATCAGCGAACATGTCGGCCATGGCCTCTTCGCTGGGCTCGTCCTGTTGCTGCACATTGACCGCGCGGGAGACCAACTGGTGCCCTCGAGGCAGGTGCACGTCGTCAGGAATGCGCGGCCCATCGGTCAGGTAGGCCACCGGCAGTTCATGACTGATGGCAAGGCTCAGCACGTCGCCAAGGCTCGCCGTTTCATCGAGTTTGGTCAGGATGCAACCGGCCAGGCCGCAGCGCTTGTAGCTGTGGTAGGCGGCAGTCAGCACCTGCTTCTGGCTGGTAGTGGCCAGCACCAGGTAGTTCTTCGCGGCGATGCCACGCCCGGCCAGGGTGTCCAGCTGCATGCGCAGGGCCGGGTCGCTGGCCTGCAGGCCGGCGGTATCGATCAGCACCACGCGCTTGCGCAGCAGCGGCTCCAGCGCCGCAGCCAGCGACTGGCCCGGGTCGACGTAGGTCACCGGTACGTTGAGGATGCGACCCAGAGTCTTGAGCTGCTCCTGGGCACCGATGCGGAAACTGTCCATGCTCACCAGCGCCAGGTTCTGCGCGCCGTACTTGAGCACGTAGCGGGCCGCCAGCTTGGCCAGGGTGGTGGTCTTGCCCATGCCGGCCGGGCCGACCATGGCGATCACACCGCCCTCTTCGATCGGCTCGACTTCGGGGATTTCGATCATCCGCGCAAGGTGCGCCAGCAGCATGCGCCAGGCCTGGCGTGGCTCGTCGATCTCGGCAGTCAGGTCCAGCAGCTCACGGGCGATCGGCCCGGACAGGCCGATGCGCTGCAGCCTGCGCCAGACAGTGGCCTGCTGCGGCTTGCTGCCCTGCAGCTGGTTCCAGGCCAGCGAGCCGAGCTGCACTTCCAGCAGCTCGCGCAGGCCCGACAGCTCGGAGCGCATGGCATCGAACAGGCGCGGGTCGACCGGTGCCGGCGCCGGGGCTGCAGCTGCGGCCTCGGGCGCATCGACGTGCGGTTCGATCAACGGCTCGGCGGCGGTCAGCGACTGCCCGGCGAACAACTGGCGGTTGTTGTCGCTGCTGTCCTGGCGGTGACCCAGCTCGGCCTGGGCGGTGGCGATGCGCGTATGGGTCTTGCGCAGCTCTTCTTCCAGTTCGGCGTTGGGCACACGCGGGGCCAGGGCGGACAGCTTGTAGTCCAGCGCGGCCGTCAGCTCGACACCGCCGGCGATGCGACGGTTGCCGATGATCGCGGCATCGGCGCCCAGCTCATCACGGACCAGCTTCATGGCCTGACGCATATCGGCGGCGAAAAATCGCTTAACTTGCATTATCCCCTACCTCAGCCATTAGGGCCCACGGTGGCAACGATGGTGACTTGCTTGTTGTCCGGTATTTCCTGATACGCCAGAACATGCAAATTCGGTACAGCCAGGCGACCGAAACGCGACAGCATGGCGCGAATCGGGCCGGCGACCAGGAGGATGGCCGGCTGGCCCTGCATTTCCTGGCGCTGGGCCGCCTCGATCAGCGAACGCTGCAGCTTCTCGGCCATGCTCGGCTCCAGAAGAACACCGTCTTCCTGACCTTGCCCGGCCCTTTGCAGACTATTGAGCAAAATCTGTTCCAACCTTGGCTCCAGGGTAATCACTGGCAGCTCCGACTCAACGCCGACAATGCTTTGCACGATGGCGCGACACAATCCGACGCGCACCGCCGCCACCAGCGCGGCGGTATCTTGACTCTTGCCGGCGTTGTTCGCGATCGCCTCGGCGATACTGCGAATATCGCGCACAGGCACCTGTTCCGACAACAACGCTTGCAGCACCTTGAGCAGGCCCGACAAGGAAATGACACCCGGCACCAGCTCCTCTGCAAGTTTAGGCGATGCCTTGGCCAACACCTGCAGCAGTTGCTGGACCTCTTCATGACCGATCAGCTCGTGGCAGTGCTTCTGCAGGATCTGGTTCAGGTGGGTGGCCACCACGGTGCTGGCGTCGACCACGGTGTAGCCCAGCGACTGCGCCTGGGAGCGCTGGCCGACATCGATCCACACGGCTTCAAGGCCGAACGCCGGATCGCGCGCGGCAATGCCGTTGAGGGTACCGAACACCTGCCCGGGGTTGATTGCCAGTTCGCGGTCGGGGTAGATCTCGGCCTCGGCCAGGATCACCCCCATCAGGGTCAGGCGATAAGCGCTGGGCTGCAGGTCGAGGTTGTCGCGGATGTGCACCGTGGGCATGAGGAAGCCCAGGTCTTGCGACAGCTTCTTGCGCACGCCCTTGATCCGCGCAAGCAATTGGCCACCCTGGTTGCGATCGACCAGGGGGATCAGCCGGTAGCCGACCTCCAGGCCAATCATGTCGATCGGCGTGACGTCGTCCCAGCCCAGTTCCTTGGTTTCCAGCGCGCGCTGTGGCGAGGGCAGCAGGTCCTGCTGGCGCTGCGCCTCTTGCAGCGCCTGCGCCTTGGCCTTCTGCTGCTTCTTCCACACCAGGTAGGCGCCGCCACCGGCCAGCAGGCCGAGGCTGAGGAAGGCCACGTGCGGCATGCCCGGCACCAGGCCCATGACGATCATCAGTGCGGCGGACACCGCCAGGGCCTTGGGCGAATCGAACATCTGCCGGTTGATCAGCTTGCCCATGTCCTCGGAGCCCGAGGCCCGGGTGACCATGATCGCGGCAGCGGTGGACAGCAACAGTGATGGCAATTGCGCCACCAAACCGTCACCGATGGTCAGCAAGGCGTACACCTTGCCGGCATCGCCAAAGCTCATGCCGTGCTGCAGCATGCCGATCAGCATGCCGCCGATCAGGTTGATGAACAGGATCAGCAGGCCGGCGATGGCGTCACCGCGGACGAACTTGCTGGCACCGTCCATCGAACCGTAGAACTCAGCTTCCTGCGCTACTTCGGCACGACGGTGCTTGGCCTGGGCCTGGTCGATCAGGCCGGCGTTGAGGTCTGCGTCGATGGCCATCTGCTTGCCGGGCATGGCGTCGAGGGTGAAACGCGCGCTCACTTCCGAGATACGCCCGGCACCCTTGGTCACCACCACGAAGTTGATGATCATGAGGATGGCGAACACCACGGCACCGACCACGTAGTTACCGCCGATCACCACCTCGCCGAAGGCCTGGATCACCTTGCCGGCAGCGCCGTGGCCCTCCTGGCCATGCAGCATCACCACCCGGGTGGAAGCCACGTTAAGGGCCAGGCGCAACAGCGTGGCCACCAGCAGGATGGTAGGGAACGCGGCAAAGTCGAGCGGGCGCAAGGCGTAGACGCAGACCAGCAGGACCACGATCGACAGGGCGATGTTGAAAGTGAAGAACACGTCGAGCAGGAACGGCGGTATCGGCAACATCATCATTGCCAACATCACCAGCAGCAACAGCGGCACACCCAGGTTGCCCCGACCGAGCCCGGCCAGGTTGTTACGGGCGTTGCTGATTAACTGAGTGCGATCCACCGCGAGTCCTCTTGATGCAAAACTTTGACGCACAGGGAGCGCCTGGCGCTGCCTTTGCAAGAAGCCTTCCAACTTTGCTCGACGGGGGATTTATGTTGCCTGTTCCGGCCTCTTCGCAGCTGAACCCGCTCCCACAGGGACCGCACAGCTTTCAAGGCCCGCCGAGAACCTGTGGGAGCGGGTTTACCCGCGAAAGGGCCAGAAGCCCTGACACAAGGTCAACTGTCGCGGCGCAGGTCCGGCGGGATCGGCAGGTCGTCCTTCAGCGGCTCTGGCCGCTTGCCCTTCCCAGCCCGGTACTGGCGGATCTGGAACACATAAGCCAGCACCTGTGCTACCGCCAGGTAAAGCCCGGCAGGGATTTCCTGCTCGAGTTCGGTGGAGTAGTAGATCGCCCGCGCCAACGCCGGCGATTCGAGGATCTGGACCTTGTGCTCCACACCGATCTCGCGAATCTTCAAGGCAATGAAATCCGTGCCCTTGGCCAGCAGCAACGGCGCCGCCCCGCCCTTCTCCGGGTCGTATTGCAAGGCCACCGCATAATGCGTCGGGTTGGTAATGATTACATCGGCTTCGGGCACAGCCGCCATCATGCGCCGCTGCGAGGCCTCACGCTGCAGCTGGCGGATTCGCTGCTTGACCTCGGGCTTGCCTTCACTGTCCTTGTACTCGTCCTTGATTTCCTGCTTGGTCATCTTCAGTTTGTTGTGCGCCTGCCACAGCTGGAACGGCACATCCGCCGCCGCAATCAACAGCAGCCCGGCCGACATCCACAACGCACTCCAGCCCACCACCTGCAAGCTATGGATGATCGCCTGCTCCAATGGCTCATTGGCAATGGCAAGCAGCGCCTGGCGGTCATTGACCAGTACCACCACCGCCACGACCAGAATCACGAAAAACTTGGCGAGTGCTTTCACGAGCTCCGTCAGCGCGTTCATCGAGAACATCCGCTTGATCCCCGACAAGGGATTCATGCGGCTGAATTTAGGCTGCAGCAGGCTGCCGGAAAACAGGAAACCGCCCAGGGCAATCGGCGCGACGAAGGAAATCACGAACAACAGGATCAATATCGGCTGCACCGCCCAGATGGCCATCTTGCCCGAGGCCAGCAGGAGTGCACCCATGGCCCGCTCATCGACGACGAAGTCGCGAGTCAGGCTGAAGTTCATGCGCATGATCGCCAACAGCGTCTCGGCCAGGTGGCCACCGAACGCCAGCAGGCCACCGGCACCGGCCAAGGTCACCGCTACCGTGTTCAGCTCCTTGGAACGCGCGACCTCGCCTTTTTCGCGGGCATCGCGTTTGCGCTTGTCGGTGGGTTCTTCTGTCTTGTCCTGACCGCTTTCGCTTTCCGCCATGCTCAGCGCGCCCTCGCCAGTTCACGCAGCCATTGCAGCGCTTCGCTGGCCAATGCCTGGTAATGGGAAAGTATGTCGGCCAGACCGACCCAGAAAATGAACATGCCCATGACCAGGGTAAGCGGAAAACCGATGGAGAAAATGTTCAACTGCGGCGCGGCACGCGTCATCACGCCAAAGGCGATGTTCACCACCAGCAGCGCGGCGATAGCCGGCAGGATCAGCAGCAGGCCGGCGCCGAACACCCAGCCCAGGCGCCCCGCCATCTCCCAGAACTGATTGACTACCAGCGCATTGCCCACCGGCAAGGTGGTGAAGCTTTCGGTCAGCACCTCGAACGCCACCAGATGACCGTTCATCAGCAGGAACAGCACGCTCACCAGCATGGTCATGAACTGGCTGATCACCGCAACGTTGACGCCGTTGGCCGGGTCGACCATCGACGCGAAGGCCATGCCCATCTGCACCGCGACGATCTGGCCAGCGATCACGAAAGCCTGGAACAACAACTGCAACGACAACCCGAACAAGGCCCCGACGATGACCTGTTCGGCACACAGCAGCAGGCCGCGCAGGCTCAACGGGTCGAACTCGGGCAGGGGCGGCAGGGCCGGGACGATCACCACGGTGATGGCCACCGCCACGTACAGGCGCACCCGCGCAGGCAGCATGCGGGTACCAAAGATGGGCATGGTCATCAGCACCGCCGTCACCCGGAACAACGGCAGGATGAAGGTGGCGACCCAGGTGCCGATCTGCGTGTCGGTCAGCTCCAGCATCGGCACGTCAACCGATCAGCTGCGGGATGCTGGTGTAGAGGCTGGTGAAGTACTCCATGAACTTCTGCACCAGCCACGGCCCGGCGACGATCAGCGTGATCAGCATCACCAGCAGGCGCGGCAGAAAGCTCAGGGTCTGTTCGTTGATCTGCGTGGCGGCCTGGAACATCGCCACCACCAGGCCCACCAGCAGGCTGGGCACTACCAGTATAGCGACCATCAGGGTGGTCAGCCACAGGGCATCACGGAACAGGTCGACTGCGACTTCAGGTGTCATCGGCGGCTCTCCTTGACGGCGTCAGACGCCGCCGAAACTGCTGGCCAGGGTACCCATGATCAGGGCCCAGCCATCGACCAGCACGAACAGCATGATCTTGAACGGCAGCGAAATGATCAGCGGCGACAGCATCATCATGCCCATTGCCATCAGCACACTGGCCACCACCATGTCGATGATCAGGAACGGGATGAAGATCATGAAACCGATCTGGAACGCGGTCTTCAGCTCGGAGGTGACGAACGCCGGCACCAGGATCGTCAGCGGCACCTGGTCCGGGCCGGCGATGTCGGTACGCTTGGACAGGCGCATGAACAAGTCGAGGTCGCTTTGCCGGGTTTGTGCCAGCATGAAGTCCTTGAGCGGCCCCTGGGCCTTGTCGATGGCCTGCTGGGCGGTCATCTGCTCTTTCAGGTACGGCTGCAGCGCGTCCTGGTTCACCCGGTCGAACACCGGCGCCATGATGAACATGGTCAGGAACAACGCCATGCCGGTCAGCAGCTGGTTCGACGGCGTCTGCTGCAGGCCCAGGGCCTGCCGCAGGATCGAGAACACGATGATGATGCGGGTGAAGCTGGTCATCAGGATGACGAACGCCGGGATGAAGCTGAGCGCCGTCATGATCAGCAGGATCTGCAGGCTGACCGAATACTCCTGCTGCCCGTCCGCGGTATTGGACAGGGTAATGGCCGGGATCGACAGCGGGTCGGCCCCCAGGGCCAGCGGCGCAGCCAGCAGCAGCGCCAGAGTCAACAACACACGCAGCGCGCCACTCATCACTTCTTGTCCTTAGGGTCCTTGCCCATCAGCTCCATCAGCCGCTGGGCAAACTCCGGCGTCGCCTGGCGGGCGTTTTCCGGCACTTCCACGGGTTCGGCCAGCACATGCAGGGTCTCGATGCTGCCGGGGGTATGGCCGATCAGGATCTGCTCCTTGCCCACCTGCACCAGCAGCAGGCGGTCACGCGGGCCAATGGCCCGGCTGCCGACGATCTCGATCACCTGCCCGCCCTTCACCGCCGTGCTTTGCATGCGCCGCAGCAACCAGGCCAGGAAGAAGATCAGGCCGACCACCAACAGCAGGCCGAAGACCATCTGCGCCAGCTGCCCACCGAGGCTGCCAGGCGCGGTTGCCGAGGTTGCCGCCGGTGTGGCCGCAGCCAGGCAGGCCTGGCTGGCGAGCAGCGCGGCGACCGCCGCGATGGCGCGCATCGTGCCCTTCACTCAGCGCAGCTTCTTGATACGTTCGCTGGGGCTGATCACGTCGGTCAGGCGGATGCCGAACTTCTCGTTGACCACCACCACTTCGCCATGGGCGATCAGCGTGCCGTTGACCAGCACGTCGAGCGGCTCGCCGGCCAGGCGGTCGAGTTCGATCACCGAGCCCTGGTTGAGCTGCAGCAGGTTGCGGATGTTGATCTCGGTGCTGCCCACTTCCATGGAAATGTTCACCGGGATATCCAGGATCACGTCCAGGTTAGGGCCTTCGAGGCTGACGTTTTCGCTCGGCTTCGGCGAGCTGGCGAACTCCTCCATCGGCAGGCGGCCCGCGCCGCCAGTGCTGCTACCGGTGTCGCCACCCAGGAGTGCATCGATATCTGCCTGGCCGGCAGCACCGGTTTCTTCCAGTGCCGCAGCCCATTCATCGGCCAGCGCCTGGTCCTCTGCAGAGGTGATCTCGTTTTCGTTAGCCATGGTTTCCTCGACAGGCATTCAATTCGTTATGAGCGACCGGCACGCCGTCAGCGGCGTTCGATCGGGTCGATGATCTGCAGCGCCAGGTTGCCCTTGTGCGAACCCAGGCGCGCCTTGAACGACGGCACGCCGTTGGCGCGCAGCACCAGGTGCTCGGGCAGTTCCACCGGGATCACATCGCCGGGCTGCATGTGCAGGATGTCGCGCAGCTTCAGCTGGCGCCGGGCAACCGTGGCGGTCAGCGGCACGGCAACGTCCAGCACGTCCTCGCGCAGGGCCTTGACCCAGCGCTCGTCCTGGTCGTCCAGGTCGGACTGGAAACCAGCATCCAGCATTTCCCGCACCGGCTCGATCATCGAGTACGGCATGGTCACATGCAGGTCGCCGCCACCGCCGTCCAGCTCGATGTGGAAGGTGGACACCACCACCGCCTCGCTAGGGCCGACAATGTTGGCCATGGCCGGGTTTACCTCGGAGTTCATGTACTCGAAGGTGACCGGCATGATTGCCTGCCAGGCTTCCTTGAGGTCGACGAAACACTGGTCCAGCACCATGCGCACCACGCGCAACTCGGTGGGAGTGAACTCGCGGCCTTCGATCTTGGCGTGGCGGCCGTCGCCGCCGAAGAAGTTGTCCACCAGCTTGAACACCAGCTTGGCGTCGAGGATGAACAGCGAGGTACCGCGCAGCGGCTTGATCTTGACCAGGTTGAGGCTGGTCGGCACGTACAGCGAGTGCACGTATTCGCCGAACTTCATCACCTGTACGCCACCCACCGCCACGTCGGCGGAGCGGCGCAGCAGGTTGAACATGCTGATACGGGTGTAACGGGCGAAACGCTCGTTGATCATTTCCAGGGTCGGCATGCGACCCCGCACGATACGGTCCTGACTGGTCAGGTCGTAGCTTTTGATGCTGCCAGGCTCGGATGCACTCTCGGTCTGC
Source organism: Pseudomonas sp. B10(2017) (assembly GCF_002113295.1). Taxonomy (NCBI): domain Bacteria; kingdom Pseudomonadati; phylum Pseudomonadota; class Gammaproteobacteria; order Pseudomonadales; family Pseudomonadaceae; genus Pseudomonas; species Pseudomonas sp. B10(2017). The sequence goes on along the minus strand of NZ_NEJU01000016.1, from coordinate 87,770 downwards.
ACCAGCCCGTCGTCGACGCCATGCAACAGGGCATCGATTTCATCCTGGGACAGCAGGTCCTGTACGGCCATTGCGGACTCCTACTGCAATACGAAATTGGTGAACAGCAACTGGTCGACGACCGGCTTGCCGACTTCCTTCTGCGCCACTTCCTGAACCACTGCGGTGGCCTTCTGGCGCAACATTTCCTGCCCCACCGGGCTGCCGGCCAGGGTGTCGAAGCCTTGCCCGGAGAACATCATCACCAGGTTGTTGCGGATCACCGGCATGTGCACCTTGAGCGCATCCAGGTCAGCCTGGCTGCGCGCTTGCAGGGTGATGCTCACCTGCATGTAGCGCTGGCGGCCGTTCTGGTTGAAGTTGACCACGAAGGCCGGGGCCAGCGCTTCGTAGATGGCCGCTGGCTTGACGTTGCTGGCTGCAGGATCGGCGGCCGGGGCCGGCTCGCTCTTGTGCATGATGAACCAGGTAGCGCCCACCGAAAGGCCGATCGCCAGCAACAGGCCGACGACTGCCAGCAGGATCAGCTTGAGTTTGCCTTTAGTGGCGGGGTCTTTGACTGCTTCGCTCTTCGCCATGCCAATAATCCGTCGTCCATCGGGGGTTCAAGGGAGGATGGCTTGGCTTGAGCAAGTGTTATGCCAGATTTCGCAGAGGATGGGTTCCAGCAGGTTTTGCGGTGCTGCCTTCTTCGCGGGCACGCCCGCTCCCACAGGCAACGCACAGGATTCGAAACCGATGAAATTCCTGTGGGAGCGGGCGCGCCCGCGAAGAGGCCGGCTCAGGCTAACGGTTATCAGGCGTAGTAATCGACCGCACTGTCGCCAACAACCACCTGCTGCTCCACAGGCCTTGCGCTATCGACTGCCTCTGCCCCACCCTGCTCGGCCCGGCGCGCCGCCACCCCGGACAGGTTGCTGCCCTGTGCCTGCCCCTGCTGCTGTTGCTGCTGCCCGCGCGACTGGTCGGCCACGTTGACGTCCGGCTGTGCCAGCCCCTGCTGGGCGAACAACTCGCGCAGGCGGTGCACCTGGCTGTCAAGGGCGTCACGCACGCCGGCGTGGCCGCTGATGAAGGTGACCTGGGTCGACTGGTCCGTCGCAACATTGACGCGAATGTCCAGGCGGCCCAGTTCCGCCGGCTCCAGCTGGATGTCCGCCGATTTGAGGTTCTGGCTGGACAGGTACATGACCCGGTTGACCAGGCCCTCGGCCCATGCGTTCTGGTTCATCGGCAACGGTTGGTGCAATGGGCTGGCATTGGCCGGCACGGCATTGGCGGTCTTGGCCGTGGCAGCCTGGGTCAGGTTGGCCAGGCGGTTGGCGAAATCGTCTACGCGTGTATCGCTGCCAGCGCTCTTGGTGTCTTTCAGGCCATCTTCGAGCAAGCCAGCAAAGGCCTTGTCGCCAGGCTCGCCCGTTTCACCCTCGGCATTCTCGACCAGATTCGCCAAGGTATTGACGGCCATCTGCCCCTCTTCGCCCTGAGCTTGCGAAGGGTCCAAGGCATGCGCCGACGTCGCTCCCTTGGCCTGGGCGCTTTGTTCCAGCGCCAGGCGCAGGGTAGGCAGGTTGGCCAAAGGATCGGAGTCAGGGTCGAAGGCTTCCTCGGCGACCGGCTCCTCGGGCAGCTCGGCGGTGACCTGAGCCTGCGCCGTGGCGGCCTGCAACACCGGCGCCACCGCTTCGGCCTGGGCCTGGATCAGTTGTGCGCCAGGCTGGGCGTCGGTTACCTGGCCGGCCACCAGGCTGGCATCGCGCAAGCCGGTGTCGGCCTGGGCCTGGTCGTCGGCTGGCAATTGTTTGCCGTCATCGGCAACCGCGGGTTTGTCGGCAGGGTCTTTCTTGCCGCCCTGTGCCGCCTCGGGCTTGTCCTTGGGCTTGGTCTGGGCGACCTTGTCGTCCTGCCCGGCAGCCTTGTCTCGACCCTGCCTGGCCATTACCTGGCCGAAGCCGTCGCCCTTGTCGCCCGGCGCCTGCAGCGGCTTGTCGGCCGGTACGGGGGCCGAGCGCGAGGTGTTGGCAATGGCGTTGCCTTGCAACAATGGGTTGGGTGCGACAGGCATCGAGCGGTCTCCGCGCCAGAAACAAAAAAAACATCCAGCCAGAGACAGGCAAGACTCGCGCCAAGTCTTGTATCAACCCGCCAAAATGCGTTGCTGCTCACTTTGGTAGAAGCGCTGCACCTCGATGAATTCGTGGTCGATGCGGTTGATCAGGTCCTCGATGCCATACAAAGGACGCTGCCTTGCACGCTCCTCCAGTTGCTGGCACAAGCTGGCCAACGCAAACGCGCCCATGTTGCTGCTGCTGCCCTTGAAACTGTGGGCTGCGGAACCGAGCTCTTCGGCACTTTTGGCCGCGTGCAGCTGGCCCAGGCGCCGTTCGGAATCGTCGAGAAAAGTCTGCACCAACTGCAGGTAGCCATCTTCCATGACCGCACGCAGGTCACTGAGTACCTTGTGGTCAATATGCAAGTCAGTCACTTGTTCACTCCTTGATCAAGCCAGATTATGCCCGAGCCAACCCGTGGCTCACCAGACGAACTCCACATGCGCGCAACGCCCGCCCTCACTCCAGTGCGCGCTGGTGGCCAGCCGCCGCACCAGGTTCAGGCCACGCCCGCTCAGCCCCTGCTCCAGCGAGGGCCGCGACAACACCCGTTGCACATCGAACCCAGCACCACTGTCACGCACCTCGATCATCAGACGCCCACCGCCGGCATGCGGTTCAACCTGGAAATCGATGCGTACGTAACCGTCGGTCAGCACTCCAAGGCGCCGGGCGCGTTCCTGATAATAGTCGGCAAAGCCCTGCACATCACACTTGAGCTGCGAGTCCAGCCCCAATACGCCGTGCTCCAAGGCATTGGAATACAGCTCGCTGAGCACGCTGTGCAGGTTGCCGGTACGCGCGCGCAGGCCGTGAATCTCCTGCAACAACTGCACCAGGTACGGCACCGGATTGAAGCGCTTGAGGCTCTGGCCACGAACCTCGAACCCCAGCGACCAGTCCAGCGGGCTGGAGCGGCCGCTATCAGAGTAGATCATCGGCGCCGGCACCCGCTCCTCGGCGCTGAACATACGAATGTCGCACAGGCTGATGTCATCGCGCGGGCGCCCGCCAAAGCGCTCCAGGGCCTGCATCACTTCGTCGAACAACCGCACCGGGTCACGGTTGTCGGCCAGCACCCTGAGCAGGCGCTGCACACCGAACAGGCGTTCCCGGTCGTCGGCGGTGTCCAGCACGCCGTCCGACAGCAACAGCAGGCGCTCGCCCGGCGCCAGCGGCAACACTTCGGTACTGTCATCGAAACGCTCGGCATCCAGGATACCCAGCGGCAGGTGTCGCGAAGTCAGCGCCGACAGCACTTGACCGTCCACTGCCAGGCGATAACCATCGGGCATGCCGCCGTTCCACACTTCCACCGAACCGCGCTGCATGCTGAGGTTGAGCAGCAGCGCACAACAGAACATGTCCACCGGCAGGATACGTTTGAGCTTGGCGTTCATCTCGCGCAGGATCTGCGCCATGCCGTAGCCCTTGGCAGTCATGCCGTAGAACACTTCGGCCAGCGGCATGGCGCCCACCGCCGCCGGCAGGCCGTGGCCGGTGAAATCGCCGAGCAGCACCCGCATGTCGCCGGACGGGGTGAACGCGGCCAGCATCAGGTCGCCATTGAACAGCGCATAGGGCGATTGCAGATAGCGAATGTTGGGCGCGGCCAGGCAGCCGGAGTGGGCCACCTTGTCGAATACTGCCTTGGCCACCCGCTGCTCATTGAGCAGGTGGTGGTGGTGCCGGGCAATCTGGTCGCGCTGCTCCAGCACGGTGGCCTGCAGCCGTCGCAGGCGGTCCATGGCGCGGATCTTGGCGCCGAGGATCACCGCACTGTAGGGCTTGGCCATGAAGTCGTCGCCCCCGGCCTCCAGGCAGCGCACCAGGCCTTCCTCCTCGTTCAATGAAGTCAGGAAAATGATCGGCACCAGCGCTTCGCCCGCCAGCGCCTTGATCTGCCGTGCCGCCTCGAAGCCATCCATCACCGGCATCAACGCATCCAGCAGCACCAGTTGCGGGCGCCGCTCGATGAACAGCGCCACCGCCTGCTCGCCGTTTTCCGCGGTGAATACCTGATGGCCCTGACGGCGCACGATCTGCGCCAGCAGCAGGCGGTCGGCGGCACCGTCTTCGGCAACCAGCACGGTCAACGCCTGTTCGGCCGGCATATCGGCGCTCAACTGATATCGAAGAGTTTTTCGAAATTGGAGATGGCGAGGATCTTGCGCACGTCGGAGCTGGCATGCACCACACGCACATCCGACTCATCGCCGCCCGCATGGTCACGCAGCAACAGCAGCATGCCGAGCGCGGAACTGTCGAGGTAGGTAGTGTCCTTCAGGTCGACGACCACCGAGTCGGGCCGGCTGGGCTGGCGTTCGTAGGCATCACGAAATTCCTGGTGCTTGCCGAAATCGAAGCGCCCTTTGATCTTTATCGTCAGCTTTTTCCCGTCCTGCGAAAAATCAGTCTCGACTGCCATGCTAGCGATTCCTTCGATGATGGCGGATGCAACTCCTTACAGGTTTAGCAGGCGATGGCGGGGGTGGCAAGCATGGGGGCTGCCCGTCCCGGCCTCTTCGCGGGTAAACCCGCTCCCACAGGATCTCCGCGAATTCGAATCCTGCGCCGTACCTGTGGGAGCGGGTTTACCCGCGAAGAGGCCAGTACAGGCTATAGGTGATTCTGCCGCGGCAGGCGTTGTGACAGCTCGTCGAGCAAGCGCTGCTCACGCTTGTCTTCGGCCCGCCGAGCTTCCTCCTGGTAGCGCTGCACCAGCTTGCGCAAGCCTTCGACACGGGCATAGGCCTGCTGCCATGTGCCGCGCGCGTTGTTGAGGTTGTTCTGGTGCCAGACCAGGCTCTGGCGCTGCTGAGTCATGGCCGTTTCCAGCTGCCCGAGGAAACGCTGATAATTGACCAGCCAGCTACCGTTTACCCCCTGCCCGCCACGATTGATCCATTGCAGCTGGTAATCCTCGCGAAACCGCTCGAGCTCGGCCAGCTTGGCCTGTGCCGTGGCCACCTGCTGCTGGAACTGCCCAAGGCGCTGGGCGGCCTGGCGCTCGGCCTGTTCGGCCATGTCCACCACCGGCGCCAGGCGCGCGGCACGTCCGGGCAGCGCCATGGCCTATCAACCGCCCGCCGGGGGCGCAAAGATCGCCCCCAACTGTTCGCGGCTTTGCGCCATGTCCACGCTCTCGCGCAGGCCCTGGCGCAGAAACTCCAGCAGCTTCGATTGCAGGGCAATGGCCAGGTCGGTTTCCGGGTCGCCACCGGCCACATAGGCACCCACGCTGATCAGATCGCGGCTTTGCGACAGCCGCGACCACAACTGCTTGAACTTTTGCGCCTGGCGCAAATGGTCGGCATCGACCACCTGGGGCATGACCCGGCTGATCGAGGCCTCGATGTCGATGGCCGGGTAGTGGCCTTCCTCGGCCAGCCGCCTCGACAGCACGAAGTGGCCATCGAGCACACCACGCGCCGAGTCGGCAATCGGGTCCTGCTGGTCGTCACCCTCGGACAACACGGTATAGAACGCGGTGATCGAACCACCACCAGGCTCGCCGTTACCGGCCCGCTCCACCAGCTTGGGCAGCTTGGCGAACACCGACGGCGGGTAACCCCGGGTGGCCGGCGGCTCGCCGATGGCCAGGGCAATTTCACGCTGGGCCTGGGCGAAACGGGTCAGCGAGTCCATCAGCAACAGCACGTTCTTGCCCTTGTCGCGGAAGTACTCGGCAATACGCGTGCAATACATGGCAGCACGCAAGCGCATCAGCGGCGCATCGTCGGCGGGCGAAGCGACCACCACCGAGCGCTTGAGGCCTTCTTCACCAAGGATATGCTCGATGAACTCCTTGACCTCGCGGCCCCGCTCACCGATCAGGCCGACGACGATGATCTCGGCTTCGGTGAAGCGGGTCATCATGCCCAGCAACACCGACTTGCCCACACCGGTACCGGCGAACAGGCCCAGGCGCTGGCCGCGTCCGACGGTGAGCAGGCCATTGATGCTGCGAATACCCACATCCAGCGGCTTGCTGATGGGGTCGCGATTCAACGGGTTGATCACCGGGCCGTCCATCGGCACCCAGTCCTCGGCCTTCATCCCGCCCTTGCCATCCAGCGCGCGGCCGGCGCCGTCGAGCACGCGACCGAGCATGCTCATGCCCATGGGCAGGCGGCCGCTGTCATCCAGCGGCACCACCCGGGCGCCGGGGGCGATGCCGACGATGCTGCCGACCGGCATGAGGAATACCTTGGGCCCGGCAAAGCCCATGACTTCGGCCTCCACCTGCACCGGGTGGTAGCTGTCGTCGTTGATTACCAGGCAGCGGCTGCCGACTGCAGCGCGCAGGCCTTCGGCTTCCAGGGTGAGGCCGACCATGCGCAGCAGGCGGCCCTCGACGACGGGCTGGGCCGGCAGCTCGATGGCCTCGGCGTAACTGCCCAGGCGCTTGCCGAAACTGGTGCGCTCAAGATGCATCCGGGCTACCCACGGCGTGCTCTGGCAGGCTATTCAGGTCTATCGTCATGTCCGGCGCTGCCGGGTGCAGCGAATGGTCGTGCAACTGGTCGAACAGTTGTGTCACGGCTTTCTCGATGCGGGTTTCCATGGTTGCGTCGATGCGGCTGTGCGCGGTCTCGATACGGCAGCCGCCTGGTAGCAGTGCGCTGTCCTCGAGCAGCCGCCAGCTTTCCTCATGGCGTTCGCGCAGGGCCTTGACCAGCTCGAAATCCTGCGGGTTGAGGTGGATGCGGATATTGTCCGCGCCCATGGGCAGCAGCTTGAGCGCTTCGCGCAGTACCTGGGTGATCTGGCTGGAATCGCCGCGCAGTTCACGACCGATCACCTGGCGGGTCATGTGCGCCACCAGGTGGACCAGGGCCTTCTCGATCTGCGTGTCCTGCTCGGCGATCGGCTCCATCAGGTTGGTCATCAGCCGATCGAGGCTTTCCAGCTTGGTCTTCAGTGCTTCTTCGGCTTCCTGGCGGACCTTGAGCTGGGTGCTATGGAAGCCCTCGCGCTCACCGGTGGCGAAGCCTTCGTTGTAGGCCTCCTGGCGGATGGCCTCGAGTTCTTCCAGGGTCAGCGGCTGGACTTCTTCCAGCGGCACTTCCTCGACTTCTTCCTCGACTACCTCGGGTTCCGGCTCCGGTTCGGGCTCAGGCTCCGGGTCGAAGCTGGGCAGCGCCCATACGTCCACGCCCTCGAGGTCGCGGGCGCGGATCAGGTCGCTGGGGTGATGTTCTTTGGTGGACATGTTTTCAGGTACTCAACAAGCCTGTTCGACAAATGCGGGGCCCTGTGGGAGCTGGCTTGCCGGCGATCAAGGGCGAAGCCCTTGCCATACAGCAGCGGTGCCTGGGCCGGCCTCATCGCCGGCAAGCCAGCTCCCACAAGTACCGCACCAGGCCGCAAAATTCATTTGCCTGCCCTGGTGGATCAGATCATTTCCTCGGCACCCTTGCCGCCGAGCACGATCTCGCCGGCCTCGGCCATGCGGCGGGCGATGGTGAGGATTTCCTTCTGCGCCGTCTCCACGTCGCTGACCCGCACCGGCCCCTTGGCCTCCAGGTCGTCGCGCAACAGCTCCGACGCACGTTTGGACATGTTCTTGAAGATCTTGTCCTTGACCCGCTCGTCGGCGCCCTTGAGCGACACCACCAGCACGTCGGACGAGACTTCGCGCAGCAGCGCCTGGATGCCACGGTCGTCGACGTCGGCCAGGTTGTTGAAGACGAACATCAGGTCTTCGATCTGCTCCGACAGGTCGCTGTCGATCTCGCGGATCGCGTCCATCAGTGCACCTTCCACCGAGCTGTCGAGGAAGTTCATGATGTCGGCGGCGCGCTTGATGCCGCCCAAGGTGGTACGCGCCGCGTTGGAGTTGCCCGAGAACTGCTTCTCGAGGATCTGGTTCAGCTCCTTCAACGCCGCCGGCTGCACGGTGTTCAGCGACGACACGCGAAGGACGATGTCCAGGCGCACCTTGTGGTCGAAGTTGCTCAGCACTTCGCCGGCCTGGTCGGGGTCGAGGTAGGCAACCACAATGGCCTGGATCTGCGGGTGCTCGTAGCGGATCACGTCGGCAACGGCGCGCGGCTCCATCCACTTCAGGCTGTCCAGGCCGCTGGTGTTGCCACCGAGCAGGATGCGGTCGACCAGGCCGTTGGCCTTGTCCTCGCCCAGGGCCTGGTTGAGCATCTTGCGGATATAGGCATCGGAGCCCACGCCCAGGCTGGTCTGGTCGCCGACGATTTCGACGAACTCGCTCATCACCTGCTCGACCTGTTCACGGTGCACATTGCCCATCTGCGCCATTGCCACACCCACCCGCTGCACTTCCTTGGGCCCCATGTGCCGCAGCACCTGGGCGGCATCGGTCTCGCCCAGCGAAAGCAGGAGGATCGCTGCCTTGTCGACGCGGCTCAGCTTGGCGGTAACGGCTCGGTTATCACTCATCGGCGTTGATCCACTCTTTCACGACCTGGGCAACCCGGCCCGGATCTTCGGCCACCAGGCCTTTGATTGCGTTGAGCTGTGCCTCGTAACCCTCGTTCGGGCTAGGCAGCAGAATGCTTGTCGGGCCACCCAGGCTGACGCGGTCGTTGGCCAGTTCGCCATCCAGACCCATCATGCCGCCCAGCTCCATGTCGCTATCCGAGGCAGCCTGCTTGCCGCCCCCTGTAATGTTGTTCAGTACCGGCCGCAGCACACCGAACACCAGCACCAGGATAAACACCACGCCCAGCACTTGCTTGACGATGTCCCAGAACCACGGCTGCTGGTAGAAGGCGATGTCGGCGATCTCTTCGCCACGGTCAGCGGCGAACGGTACGTTGATCACCGTCACGCTGTCGCCACGGCTGGCATCGAAGCCGACCGCGTCCTGTACCAGGCGAGTGAAGCGTGCCAGGTCCTCGGCGCCCCATGGCGCACGAGTGGCGTCGCCGGTGGCCGGGTCGATCTTGACCTGGTCGTCCACCACCACCGCCACCGACAGGCGGGTCATGCGCCCCTGCTGCTGGCGGGTGTGGCTGATGGAACGGTCCAGCTCGAAGTTCTTGGTGCTTTGCTGGCGCTTGTCCGACGGGTACGGCGCGAGCATCGGCTGGCCGGTGGCCGGGTCCATGATCTGCTGGCCGTTGGCATCCACCAGCGGCTGGCCAGGCTGTATGGCCGCGGCCGGGGTAGCGGCACCACCGGTGGTCTGCGGTGCCGAGGCCGGGCCTGGCGGCTGGTTGCTCAGCGCGCCGGGCACACCTTGCGGGCCCTGGCTGCTGGCACGTTGCTCGTCGACCGACTGCTCGCTGCGCAGCGCCGGCTGGTCTGGGTTGAACTGCTCGGAGGTGGATTCGACCGCGCTGAAGTCGAGGTCGGCGGACACTTCCGCCTTGTAGCGGTCATTGCCCAGCACCGGCTGCAGGATGTTGTGCACCCGCTGGGTGAGCATGCTTTCCACCCGGCGGCTGTAGTCGAACTGTTTGCCTGCCTGGGTCAGGGCGGTGTCCTGGATCTGCTCGGACAGCAGGTTGCCCTTCTGGTCGACCACGGTGACCTGGGACTTGTCCAGTTCCGGCACGCTGGTGGCGACCAGGTTGACGATGGCCATCACCTGCCCGGCTTCCAGGGCACGGCCCGGGTACAGCTCGACCAGTACCGAAGCACTGGGCTTGCGTTCGTCACGCACGAACACCGAGCTTTTCGGGATGGCCAGGTGCACGCGCGCACCCTTGACGTTGTTCAGGCTGGACACGGTACGCGCCAGTTCGCCTTCCAGGCTGCGACGGTAACGGGTGGCTTCCATGAACTGGCTGGTGCCCAGGCCCTGCTCCTTGTCGAGCAGCTCGAAGCCGACATTGCCATCGCTCGGTGCCACGCCGGCGGCCGCCAGTTTCAGGCGCGCACGGGAGAGGTCGTCGGCCTTGACCAGCAGAGCGCCGGAATTGGGCTCGACGTTGTAAGGGATGTCGGCAGCGGCCAGGGTATCCATGACCTGCTTGGTGTCCATGCCCGCCAGGCTACCGTACAGCGGACGGTAATCGGGTTGTTGCGACCACAGCACCACGGCAAAGCCGATCGCCACGCTGGCGGCCAGGCCGACCAGAAGGCCGATCTGACGCAGCATGGGCATCTGCGCGATGTTTTCCAGAAACGCCATGCCGAACAGCGGCGGCTTGGCCGCGGGCGGGCCGCTTTTGGCAGGGGGGTTGTCGACGACTGCTTCAGCCATGGTTTACGTCCGTCCTCAAACCGGCATCTGCATGATGTCCTGGTACGCCTGGACCAGCTTGTTGCGTACCTGGGTCAGTGCCTGCATCGACACACTGGCCTTTTGCGAAGCGATCATCACGTCGGTGAGGTCGACACCACTCTTGCCGATCTCGAAAGCGTTGGCCAACTGGGTCGAAGCCTGCTGCGTCTCATGCACCTTGCCGATGGCCTGGCCGAGCATGTCGGCAAAGGTACTCTGCCCCGGTGCCAACTCGGGGGCGGCAGCCACCTTGGGCAGCGACATGGCATCGGCCTGCATGGCCCGCATGTCCAACATCAGACGATTGAATTCAACACCTTGGCTCATGACCCTTCTCTCTCCTGCGGCCGCATTTTTTTGACAGTGATGCGGCGGATAGCCAACCTAAAGCAACAAAGGTGCCAGCCTTGGCGAGCAACGCGATCCCTGTGGGAGCGGGCGTGCCCGCGAACACCGGCGCAGCCGGTGCCCGCCACCGCGTCGAATTCTTCGCGGGCACGCCCGCTCCCACACGGGGACCGCGCCAGCAGCGGTATATATTGCCCGTCAGCCGAACAGGCTGGCCTCGACGTCAAACCCGGCATCGCGCATCTGCGCCAGCTTGTAGCGCAGGGTACGCGGGCTTATCCCCAGGCGTTCGGCCGCCTCTTTGCGGCGGCCGCGCTCGGCGCGCAGCGTGTCGATGATCATCTGGTACTCATGACGACGCATGTCATCGCCCAGCCCGCCAGCCTCGGCTACCACCTCTGGCGATGGCTCGATGCCAGCTGACAATGGAATGGCGCCTGCCAGACAAAAATCCGCCGCCTCGATCACCCCTCCCTGCTGCAGGATCAGCGCCCGCTGCAGGGCGTTGTCCAGTTCGCGTACATTGCCCGGCCAGGCATACGCCTGCAGGCAGGCCCGGGCCTGGGGCGACAGCTGCACCGGGGCGTGCTTCATCTTGGCCACGTGACGCGCCAACAGGCGCTCGGCCAGTTGCAGAATGTCACCCGGGCGTTCGCGCAGCGGGCGCCAGGCCAGGGGGAACACCGACAGGCGGTAATAAAGATCCTCACGGAAACGCCCGGCCGCCACTTCACCAGCCAAGTCACGGTTGGTGGTGGCCAGCACGCGGATATCCAGGCTGATCGGCTTGCGCCCGCCTACGCGCTCCACCTCGCGCTCCTGCAGCACCCGCAGCAGCTTGGCCTGCAAGGCCATTGGCATTTCCGAGATTTCGTCGAGCAGCAAGGTGCCACCTTCGGCCTGCTCGAACTTGCCGGCCTGGGCAGCGATGGCACCGGTAAAGGCACCCTTCTCGTGGCCGAACAGCGTGGCCTCGAGCATGTTGTCGGGGATGGCAGCACAATTGATCGCCACGAAAGGCTGCGCCGCCCGCGGCGACTGCTGGTGAACGAAGCGCGCAAGCACTTCCTTGCCGGTACCGGATTCGCCGGAAATCAGCACGGTCGAGTCACTGCGCGCCACCCGTGCGGCCAATTCCAGCAACTGTCGACTGGCCGGCTCGCAGGCCACCGGGCCTTCCTCTTCAGCCACGCGCCCGGCGGCATGCCGCTCGACCAGGCTGAGCAATGCCTTGGGCTCGAATGGCTTGACCAGATAGTCGGCGGCCCCTTGGCGCATCGCCTCGACGGCACGCTCCACCGCTGCATGCGCAGTCATGAGCAACACGGGTAATTGCGGATGCTGGCGGCGCAGCTGGGCCAGCAGTTGGTGTCCATCCATGCCTGGCATGTTCACATCGCTGACTACCAGGCTGAAGGCCTCCTCCAGCACCGCTTCCAGCGCTTCTTCGGCACTGCCCACCGCCTGGTAGGCGAAGCCGCCGATTTCCAGGGTATCGCTCAGCGCCTGGCGCAGTACGCGGTCGTCCTCGACCAGCAGCACCTTGATCGCCATTACATGCCCTCCGCCAGCTGCCCGTCGATCAACGGCAGCTCCACTCGCACACAGGTACCACGGCCAACCTTCGAGCGCAGGCGCAGCGTACCCTGGTGCGCGCGCACCACGGCCTTGACCACGGCCAGGCCCAGGCCTGTGCCAGTGGCCTTGGTGGTGAGGAACGGCTCGCCCAGGCGGCCGAGCAGCTCGGCATCGATGCCACTGCCGGCGTCGCTTACACACAGGTGCAGGCTGCGCTCGCGACGGAACAGGTGCACCTTCAGTCGCGCCGGGCCATCGCTGGCTTGCAGCGCATTTTCGATCAGGTTGAGCAATGCACCAATCAGGGTGTCGCGGTTGCATAGCAGCTCACCCAGGTGGCTGTCGCACTGCCAGCGCACGGCGTGCCCTTGCACATGCGCCTGGGCAGCCTGCTGCAGGGCCTGGAACAAGGCTTTTGGCGTGACCCGATCACTCAACGGCAGCTCGCCACGGGCGAACACCAGCATGTCACGTACCTGGTGTTCCAGCTCGTGCAAGCGCTCCTTCAAGGTGCCGGCAAAGCGCTGGCGGGTTTCCGCACCCAGCTCTTGTTCTGGATCAGCCAGGTGACTGGCGTAGAGCATCGCCGCCGACAGTGGCGTGCGAATCTGGTGCGCCAGCGAAGCGACCATGCGCCCCAGCGACGACAGGCGCTCGTGTCGGGCCAGCTGGTCTTGCAGGCGACGGGTTTCGGTCAGGTCGTTGAGCAACACCAGCTGGCCAGGCTCTGCATCCAATGAGCGAGTGGCAATGGACAGGCGGCGGCCATCACGTAGCGAGACTTCGTGACCGTCATCCTTGCGCGGGGCAAAGCTGCGGGCGATCACTTGGCGCCACAGCTGGCCGACCAGCGGCTCGCCGAGCAGCTCACAGGCGGCCGGGTTGGCTTCGCGCACCAGGCCCTGGCCATCGATCACGATCACCCCGCCGGGCAGCAGGTCCAGCAGGTTCTGCAGGCGGTTGGCCAGGCGTTCCTTTTCGCTCAGCTCATCGATGCGCTGGGCGCTGACCACCGCCAGCTCGCCCTTGAGTTCACTGACCCGGGCTTCGAGCAGGCTGTAGGACTGGCTCAGCTGGCTGGACACCTGATTGAACAGGGCGAAGGCTTGTTCGACACCCTGGCGGCTTTCCTGCTCGACCAGGGATTGCCCCTGCGGATCGGGGACTAGGGATACGTGGGCGGCCTGGGGCATCGTGCTCTCTCGCGTGGCTGACCGTCATAAAAACGGTGTGTTGCCCAGGGTGTAGCAATAGCCGTGCCGGAGATAGGGATTTGGGCTGGCTGTGCCGGCCTCTTCGCGGGTGAACCCGCTCCCACAGGGACCGTGCAGACTTCAAGCCTTGCGCAGTACTGGAGATTTTGGCTCCCTGTACCGGCCTCTTCGCGGGCTTGCCCGCTCCCACAGGGATATCACCGAATTCAAGCTGTGCATCGATCCTGTGGGAGCGGGCGTGCCCGCGAAGAGGCCGGTACAGGGACTGCGAGGCGTCAGTCTTCCGCCTGTTCCTCGCCGCCCTGACGGCTCATGCCGTACTTGCGCATCTTCTCTACCAGGGTGGTGCGGCGAATACGCAAACGTTCAGCTGCGCGTGCAACGATACCGTTGGCATCGTCCAGCGCCTGCTGGATCAGGCCTTGCTCCAGGCTACCCAGGTAGTCCTTCAGGTCCAGGCCTTCAGGTGGCAACATGGCGTGGTTGCTGAAGTTCGGCGTATGGCCGTTGATCGCCACGCGCTCTTCCAGGTCGCTGCGCAGGCTGTCGACCATCTGCTCGTCTTCGTCATCGACGTAACGGAATTTCTTCGGCAACTCGGACACGCCAATCACCCCGTACGGGTGCATGATCGCCATGCGCTCGACCAGGTTGGCCAGTTCGCGCACGTTGCCCGGCCAGCCATGACGACACAGCGACATGATCGACGCGGAGTTGAAGCGGATAGAGCCGCGCTTCTCGTGCTCCATGCGCGAGATCAGCTCGTTCATCAGCAGCGGGATGTCTTCCACCCGCTCACGCAGCGGCGCCATCTCGATGGGGAACACGTTCAGGCGGTAGTACAGGTCTTCGCGGAACGTGCCCTCCTCGATCATGGTCTCGAGGTTCTTGTGGGTCGCGGCGATGATGCGCACGTCGATGCTCTGGGTCTTGTTGCTACCCACGCGCTCGAAGGTACGCTCCTGCAGTACGCGCAACAGCTTGACCTGCATCGGCAACGGCATGTCGCCGATTTCGTCGAGGAACAGGGTACCGCCGTTGGCCAGCTCGAAACGCCCGGCACGGCTGGTGATCGCCCCGGTGAAGGCGCCCTTCTCGTGGCCGAACAGTTCGCTTTCCAGCAGCTCGGCCGGGATCGCACCGCAGTTGACCGGCACGAACGGCGCTTCGCGGCGCTTGGAGTGGTAGTGCAGGTTGCGCGCGACCACTTCCTTGCCGGTGCCGGACTCACCCAGGATCAGCACGCTGGCATCGGTATCGGCCACCTGCTGCATCATCTGCCGCACGTGCTGAATGGCACGGCTGGTACCGACAAGGCTGCGGAACAGGTTGGGTTCGCGCTGGCGACCACGCTCGCGCGCCTGGTCGTACATCTCGCGATAGACCTGGGCACGGTGCAGCGAATCCAGCAGCTGGCTGTAGCTTGGCGGCATTTCCAGGTTGGAAAGCACCCGGCGGCGAAGGTCTTCCGGGAACTCCGCAGAAGAAATTTCACCTAAAAGCAGAACCGGAAGGAACTCATCCCACCCAGCCACTGTCTTAACGAGCCCAAGCACACTGCCCGGGGCATTTACAGTGCCGATAAGCACGCACAGCACTTCGCGACTCGAAGACAACGGCTCGACCACTTGCTGCCAGTCCTGGCTGGAGCAAGCGAGGTTTTCTTCGCCGAGGAAGTTAAGCACCACCGCCAGGTCGCGGCGGCGTGCGCTGTCGTCGTCGATCAGCAGAATCTTGGTTTCACGCCACATGCAATAGCAACTTCCCTAGTCATATCGGCGCCCGAGGGCGTGCTCGACATCATTCCGACTGAATGGTCAGTGTTCGGACGTCTGAAATTCGAAAACAGCCACTAGTAAAGTCAAAAAACACCAGCCAGTCAAATTAATGGCGCATGGCTTTTGGCAACGTCTGTGGTCAGGTGAACAAATGGTATACCTTTGCCGCGTTCTTCGCCTGACGGATTTTCGTCATTTCATCCACCAAGGATTGACGTTCACCACTTGCAACATCGATTAGTTGACGGTATACGGCCAACAACTGTTCAAGGCTGGCACTGACATCGGCCTCGTTGCCTTTCGCCTCGCTCACCATGTCACCGATGCGCAAGCGGCATTCCAGGTCCAGCTCGCCGACAGCCTCCCAGTTACGCTCGGCCAGTGCCGCCAGCAGCATTTCCCGAGTCTGCTCGATCCGGGCGATTACTTCGCTCATGTCATCCTCCTTTATCAGGAAGCCGACGACTGATCGCCGATTGCGTCCCAACCTTCTTTCACAGTGATCAGCAGGCGCGCGACCTCGTCGATGATGGCCGGGTCACCCGTGACGTTGGCCTCGATCAGGCGGCGGCTCATGTACATGTACAAGCTGTCCAGCTCAGCCAGGCTGTCGGCATGGTTTTCCAGGTCCAGGCCTTCACGCAGGCCGCCGATGATGTCGATGGCCTTGCCAATGAGGATGCCCCTTTGCGCGATGTCGTTGCGGGCAATGGCACCCTTGGCCTGCGCCATGCGATCAAGGCCGCCCTGCATGAGCATCTGCACCAGGCGGTGCGGGCTGGCTTCGGACGTCTGCGCTGCGCCGTTGACTTTCTGGTACTGCCGAAGGGCCAACATCGGGTTCATGGATCTGCCTCGTTGCTGCGGTAAAAAGTTGCTTGTACCTGCTGTATCGCCTGTACGTCAAAAAACTTTAGGGAAAAAGCAAAAAGCCCGGGGCATCTTGGGGACACCGCCGGGCTTTTGGCATGTTCAGCCGATCAGGATTTCTTGGCCTGGGCGTTGATCGCTTCGAAGATCGAGGTGATCTGGTCGGCCTGGGCCTTCATCTTGCCTAGGGCGGTGTCCAGGGCCACGTACTTCTTGGTCAGCGATTCGGTCAGGGACTCGGTGCGGCGATCGAGCGCGGCCTGCTGGTTGGCCAGTTCCGAGACCGCCTTGTCGAGGTTCGACTTGCGCGCTGCAAGGCTACCATCGGTCTTGTTGTAAGGATCGATGGCCTTGTTCATGCGCTCGAAGATACCGTCGGTGCCGGTGAACAGCTCCTGCACTTCCGGGCCGAGCTTCTTGTCGTTCATCGCCGAGGTGAACTTGCTGCTGTTGAATTCGAGCGTGCCATCCTTCTGGGTGTTGATACCCAACTGGCTCAGCGTGGTCAGCTGGTCGCCGGCCCCCACCTCACTCAGCACCTTGCGCACATCACCCAGCAGAGAGCGGGTGGTCGGGTCGTTGGTGAGCGGGCCGAGCACCAGCTTGTCATCGTCATCACGGCTGGTCGACGTGAGCGAAGTGATCGCCTTCTGCAGCGTATTGTAGGCATCGACGAAGCTCTGGACCGACTTCTTCAGGCCATCGTTGTCCGCCGCAACGGTGACCGCGGTCGGCGTACCAGTGGCGACGCCGCTGGCCTTGGGGCTGACCCCGGTCAGCTCGAGGGTCATGCCGCTGATCGCGCTATCGAGGGTATTGGAGGCACTCTTGACCTTCAGACCGTCGATGGTCAGCTCGGCGTCCTGCGCCTTGGCAGTGATGAAGCCGGCGCCAGTGCCGGACATCTGCGTGGTGCCATCGATGGTCAGCTCGGGGATACCGCTCAGGGAAATGTCACTGCCGGCACCGGTGGTGGTCGAGCTGAGCACCAGGCGCGAGCCACCTTCTTCATTGACGATGTTGGCGGAAATACCGTTGGCGCTCATTTCCTTGTTGATCTGGTCACGCACGCTCTGCAGCGTGGCACCGCTGGCCACATCCAGATCATAGGTCTTGCCACCCTGGCTGATGGTCAGCTTGCCAGCCGTGATCGCACTGCTGGCACCGCCGGCGAACTGCTGGCTGGCGACTTTCGAGCTGGTGGCCAGCTTGTCCACCACGATGTCGTAGCTACCCGGCACGGCCGTGTTGCTGGACTTGATCTTGACCACCGACTCGTTGGCCGAGGTCGCTGCATAGGCGTTGAACGACGGCGCATCCTTGTTGTTGAGCGCCTTCATGGCGTCCTGGAATGCCGTGAGGGCACTGCGCAGCGAGCCGATACCCGAAATCATCGCAGTATTGTTGCTGGTTTGCCGAGTGATCTGCGCCTGCTTGGCGGATGTATCGGCCTTGACCAGCGCGGTCACGATATCGGTAATGTTGAGACCAGAACCCAGGCCTGTACTGGAAGTAATCGGGCTTGCCATGCTGTAGTCCCTCTCATCAACGCGTCAACCCGCTCCTGCGGGACTGACATGCATCACTTCATTGGTGTTCGCCGCCAATCATACTTTGGCGTCGAACAGAACACTTTTGACATCGCTCAGGCTGTGAGCGATCCGCAGGGCCTCTTCCGAGGGCAACTGGCGAATCAGTTCACCACTGTCGGTAGCGATGACTTTGACCACGATCTTGCCGGATTCTTCATCCGTGGAAAATTCCAGATTGCGCTGCGATGCCTTCAGGAACTTTTCGATCTCCGAAACGGCATGTTTGACCTTGTCGGCATCCTGCACCGCCTTGGCGTCTTTCTTGTCGTCTTCGGGTTTTACGTTTTCCGTCGACCGGGCAACCGGTTTTTCGGCAACCTGCTCGGCCGGACGTGCGGCCGGATAAGACAGGTTCAGCTTGACGCTCATGTCCATGCCCACCACCTCGCAATGAAAAGGCGGGGAAGTGCCTTACCAGCACTTCCCCGCCAGCAACCAGGCAGATTAGCCCAGCAGCTTCAGTACTGCCGATGGCAGCTGGTTGGCCTGGGCCAGAACCGAGGTGGAAGCTTGCTGCAGGGTCTGCTGCTTGGTCAGCTGGGCAGTTTCAGCAGCGAAGTCGGTGTCCTGTACGCGGCCACGGGCAGCTTCGGCGTTTTCGTTGATGTTTTGCAGGTTGTTGATGGTGCTGGTCAGACGGTTCTGCGCGGCACCCAGGTCAGCACGGTTGCTGTTGATGGTTTGCAGAGCGGCGTCGATGGCCGAAACAGCAGCGCTGAAGTTGGCTTCGGCGGTGGTGGTGTCGGAACCCTGAATGTTGATCGAGGAAGTAACGCCCAGGTCCGAAGCGGTGAACTTGGCGCTCAGGTCGATGGTGATCTGGTTGGCCGAACCGGTGTTGGAACCAACCTGGAAGGTCATGACCGAAGCCGAACCGTCCAGCAGGTTCTTGCCGTTCAGCTGGGTGCTGTTGGCGATACGGGTCAGTTCCGAAGCCATCGACTGGAATTCTTTGTCCAGAGCGACACGGTCGTTGGTGCTGTTCGAGTCGTTTCGGGACTGAACGGCCAGTTCACGCATACGCTGCAGAATGTTGGTCTGCTCTTGCATCGCGCCTTCAGCGGTCTGGGCGATGGAGATACCGTCGTTGGCGTTTTTGATAGCCATGGTCTGACCACGGATCTGCGAAGTCATGCGGGTAGCGATCTGCAGGCCGGCGGCGTCGTCTTTGGCGCTGTTGATTTTCAGGCCGGAGGACAGACGGGTCATCGAGGTGCTCAGCGCTTCGGAAGCACGGTTCAGGTTTTTCTGAACGCCCAGAGAGGTGGTGTTGGTGTTAACAGTCAAAGCCATGACGAATTCCTCGTTGGATTGGGTACTACGGCTTCCGGCCTTGGCAATTCGCCGGGTGTGGCACAGAGAACCTTCGTAATGTTTATCGTCGTCAGGGCAGTTTGCTTTAGGGCGATTTCTCACTTTTTTTGCTGGCATCCGGCCATCCCAATGAAATCAAGGGTTTGACGCCAGATTACAGGCGCACTCACTGTGCAGGAGAAAAGAAAACGCCGCCTGAAAGCGGCGGCGTCTTGAAGTCGACAAAGGGGGTCAATCGCGGCGCTCGATGATTGCCGAACCCCAGGAAAGGCCTACGCCGAAACCGCTCAGGGCAACCCGCTGGTGCTGCGAACCCAGCACATGCTTTTCCAGCAGCAACGGAATGCTCGAAGAGACGGTATTGCCGGTCTCGACCATGTCCTTGACGAACCGCTGCCTGTACTCACCCTCCACAAAGCGCGCCGAAACCGCATCCACGATTGCCGCGCTACCTTGGTGAAGGCAATAGAGGTCGATATCGCCCGCCTTGAGGCCGCTGGCATCGAGCAACTGCTGAAGGTGCGCAGGCACCTTGACCAAGGCGAAGTTGTAGACCTGACGACCATTCATGAAGAACTTGCCGTCGGTAGTACGCAAGTGCTCAGCCCCGGCTCCGTCGCTGCCGAACAGCGACTTGCCGAGCTGCCACGCAGCGCCCTCGCCCATCCAGGTCGCAGTGGCGGCATCACCAAACAGCATGGTGGTATTGCGATCTTCGGGATCGACGATCTTCGAGTAAGGATCTGCGGTGATCAGCAGGCCGTTTTTCAGCCCGGCCGCTTCCATGAAGCCCTTCATGGCATACAGGCCATAGACATAGCCCGAGCAGCCCAGAGAAATATCGAAAGCTGCAACGTGGGTGCTCAGGCCCAGCTTGTGCTGCACGATCGCAGCGGTATGCGGCAAGCCTTCGGCGTCGCCGTTCTGGGTCACAACGATCACGACATCGATGGACGCAGGATCAAGGCCAGGGTTGGCAGAAAACAGGCTTCTTGCTGCCTCCACGCAAAGATCAGAGGTTTCCTGGGTGGCCTCCTTGCGCGGCAGGAAGGTCGAACCGATCTTGCCGAAGATGAAATCCTGGTCCTTGCCGAATTTCGCGCCCTGCGCGTAATTGTCGACGCCCTCGACAGGTACGTAACTGGCGATGCTTTTGATGCCAATCATTGTGGCTTCCCGATAGATATGGCGAAAATTCGCGGGCTTTCGCGCCGGGTTCAGATACCTCGGGTGAAAAGACGACGAGACTGCCCGCAGACTCGATAGCTTAGAGATGCACGTTTCGACTGCCAAGTCACGATCGTTCATACGATCGGCCAATCGCCCGACAAGATCAATGCCCCTCGTACGCAACCACGGCCCTGTGTGCGCTACCGGACACCCGCCTCAAGCGGGTACCCGGCATGCATCGTGGCTCAGGAAAGCCAGGCCCGGCGCCAGGCCTCCAGGCGCTCCCCCTGAAGCAGCCAGTGCGACCGGACAGCATTCTGCAGGGCATCCCCCAACGCTGCCGACGCGTCGCGGTCCTCCAGATGCAGACGGATGGCCCGCAGCCAGTCAGCCGCCTGGTTTTCCACCCTCGACAACGGCAAGGTGTCTGCGCCGGCAAAACCGGCCACCCGGCTACAGATCACCGGATGCGCGCAAGCAGCGTGCTGAAGCACCCGCAGGTCGGCCGAGCAGGCATTGCCCAGGGTCTCGGCCATCGGCACCAGCGCCAGGTCGAGATTCAGGGCTGCAAGGCTATTACCCAGGTTTTCATCAGAAACATGCGGGTGGTGCTCCCGGACGAACGGCCGCAGCGCTGGTGGGCAGTCGCCCAGAACGACCCAATCGACCTCATGCGCCATCGCCGGCACTACTTCGGCCAGCAAGACGGCATCCTTGTTACCGATCCAGCCCAGACGCGGCTTTTGCGCCATGCGCCGCAAGCCTTGCAACTGGCCCCAGGCGACAGGTAGTGCGCTTTCGAGCAGGTGCACGTCATCGTGCTGGCCTTGCAACAGCTCCGCCAACGCCGGGGCAGCGACGACCACCCTGTCTGCCTGCATCAACCCGTAGCGCATGCGCTGCAGTAATTCATCCGCACCCAGGCCGGCGGCGAACCCCATTTCCGGGATATAACCGTCCAACTCATACACCTTGAACGCTTGAGAGAAGGCACGTAGACGACGCAAGGTCTGCAACCCCCCATCCGCCAGCGGACGCTGCAAGACAATACTCGAAGGCGCATAGCGCTGTATGTCCACCAGGGTCAGAACCCCGATGGTCACCGAACCATCGATCACGCCAGCATTCCGCAATGCCATGAGAGGCTGTATTACACGGGTCTGTCCAGCCGCCTGCTGGTCAGCAGCGAAAGCCAGCACTGTCGGAGCGATGCCTTGCAATGGTCGCCAGCACAGCCCGTTATCCTGCCGCGCATGGCTGTGACCTACAAGCAATGACTGGTTGGCGTTGTAGGAGGGATCACTGACCAGTTGCGGCAACCAGCGAGCGTAAAGCGCATCTTCCTGTTCAGCACCGATTGCATCAGCGGGGGCTGCTTCCAGCAGCAGCCTGGCACGTGGAGTCCAGACATTCAGGTAGCCGGCCTGCTGCAAACGCAGGCACAGGTCGGCTTCAGCCCAGGGTTCCAATAACGGGTCGACGGAGAAACCACCCGATTCAAGGAAGGTTTCACGCCGCACCATCAGACAACGATCACCCACGACCACACCGTTGCGTTCGGTCACCAGCGCCGCCAGGTCGCCCTTATCGCCCAGGACCTGCCCGGCAAATGCAGGACCGACGCTGCCGCCCATTCCGAGTACCTGGCCTGCCTGTTGAATCACCCCATCGGGGCTCGCCAGCATGCACCCCACAGCACCGACCTCAGGGCGCTGCGCATGGTTGAGCAAGGCAAGTAGCCAATCACCATCATTGACCATGGCGGCAGCATCCAGCCATAGCAGAAACTCGCCCTGCGCCTCCTGAGCCGCTGCGTTGCACATGGCCGCACGAGACTGCCCCGGCATGAAACGCAGTACCTGGACACGTCCTGGTTCAACCTGGCTCAGCATGTCCAGCCACTGAAGCAACACAGGATCGTCATTGCCTGGCTCTACCAGCAGCACTTCATGCGTGACAGCTGCCGTGTTCTGCAACAACTGCTCAAGGCAGCGCTGCAACCGTGACAAGTCGCCTTCGATGTAGATGATCAAACTCACCGAGGCCGGCCGCGAATGCCCATAGTCGATCTGGTAGCAATTCGCCGCCTGCTCGATCGAATCAACCTGCGCCTCAGGATAACCGCGCTCCAGCAGGTGCTTCTGGATGACCGTTCGCTCATCGTCGCATACCGTGACGTCTGGCCGATTGGCGATCAACAGCGGCTCGCTGATATGACCCACCACCCCCAACCCATGCTCGACAATCAAGCGTAACTGGTAAGCCAGTTCGTAGGCGCCACCTGCAGCCGGGTCGAACCCACCCTGCTGCACGAGCGTGCACCTGTGGTACAACCAATGCCGCGACAATGCGGCCGGATGTGCCAGCAACATGTCCAGGTTGAGGTCGGGTCGCAGGCGAGCTTCAACGCTGTCATCGGCTCCACGCACAGCCTCGTCGGCAAACACCGCACCAAATGCCACCTGGGCCTGTGACAGGTCGAGGGCCGCCACCAGCAGGCCACTGGCAGTGAATTCCACTCCTGCGTCAACCACCATGCACCAATCACAAGGGCTGCTTTCCAGCAGGCCATTGATAGCGGCCAGCGGCGCTCGAGCATCAGCAGGCACCCACTGCACGTTCGGACGACGCGGCTCCATCGCTCCCAGCACACAGACCTGGATGCGTTGATACAGCACGTCGTCCAGGCTCCCGAGGGTACGCGCCAAGGCTCCCGGATCGCCATGATCCAGCACCAGCACGGCAATCGAAGGCGCATCGGGTGCCGCCAGCCGGTCCTGCATCAACTGCAACTGCTGCGGCAGCGGGTAACGCTGGCGCAGCCATGTCAGCATCCCGCCGTTATTGCCGGCCGTCTCGCGACGGGCTGCAAACTGGGTCTTGGCGATGAACACCTCGAGTTGCTGCCAGAAGGGTGCCGTTCGCTCCACATAACGCTGCAGTGCACCTTCCAGCCCTGCACTGGCACGCTCGAACGCGTCGGGCCGATCGAGCATGGCGAAGCCGTGGCTGCCGATGAAGCTGGCTTCAAGAAACTGCTCGTCGATGCCGTGCCCAGGAATGAAGATCACCGGGCAGCCACAAAGGACCGCGATCACACAGGTCATCGACCATTCGTGGGTATAAAGCACCTCGGCCTTGCGCAGCAGCACTGCCAGCTCGGGTAATGTCAGGGCATTGGCCATGCTCAGCAGTTGGATATCGCCAGGCAACTGCGAATAGTCGATCTGCTCCAGCGGGTGGCGATTCTGGTAAAGGTACTTGCCTTCACGCAGCGTGCCCGGTGCCGGAGCACTGAACAGTTCGACATCGATCGTCGGCAGGCACAGCAAATCGCCATCGGGATAACCATGCCGCGCGGCGATCAGGGCACCGGAATAGAACAACAGGTCTCTGCCTGCGGCCTGCATGCTCTGACCGGTAAGAAAACCCTCGAAGTTCAACAGGAAGCGCGCTACCACATCGCAGCCAAGCGGGTTGCCCACCACCACTTCCGGATAGACAGCGATCGGTACCTTGCCTTCGGCCTGATGCCGCTTCTGGGTCAGCGGGTCCAGCAACGGCGTTTTCAGGTCCGGATTGACCACCTGACCACCACAGATATAAGCCTCGCGCCCGTTGAGGTTGAGCACGTGGCAAAGATAGTGCAGCGACGCGACGCCCGAGGAGGTTTCCCGGTAGTCTGGTGCCAGGATGTAATACGGATGCTCCGGTTTGGCGTACATCAACCTCAGGCGCGTCAGTGCCTGGTCGAGCGAATGGGCGTCAACCCGGGCAGAATTGGGCATCGCTTGGAAACTCCAGAATCAGGAAAATACAGGCAGCCGGCCTCAGACAGCACGTGGCTCGGCAAAGAACTGGGCGATTGCTGTACACACACGGGCAACCTGGCGAGCAGTCATGTCCGAGTAGAGTGGCAAGCGCACCAGACGCTGGGCAACATCGCAGGTTACCGGCAGTTCTCCGACGCTGCGGGAATACCGCAGGCCGGCAGGTGAATCGTGCAGCGGTACATAGTGGAACACCGCATGGATATCCCGCTCGCGCAAGAACTGGATCAGTTCGCTGCGCTCATGGTTGTTGCGCATCAACAGGTAGAAAATGTGCGCATTGGCTGGCCGTCCGCCCGGCGTACGGGGAAGCTGGAAGCAGCCATCGGCTTCCAGCGCCTGCAACTGATTGTAATAAGCTTCGTACAAAGCACGCCGATGGGCGTTGATGCTTTCCCCCTGCTCCAGCTGTGCATAGAGGAAGGCAGCCGTCAATTCACTGGGAAGGAACGAAGAGCCGACATCGACCCAAGTGTATTTGCTGACTTCGCCCCGGGCGAACGCCTTGCGGTTGGTACCCTTCTGCCAGATGATTTCTGCGCGCTCGATCAGTTTCGGGTCGTTGATCAGCAACGCCCCTCCCTCACCGCTGATGACGTTCTTGGTTTCATGGAAACTCAGGCAACCGAGGTGCCCGATGGTACCAAGCGCACGGGTCTTTTCCCTGGCGAGAATCGCCTGCGCAGCGTCTTCGATAAGCATCAGGCCGTGGTTGTTGCAGATGCGCAGCAGCGCCTCCATGTCACAAGGCTGCCCAGCATAATGAACTGCCACGACCGCCTTGGTTTTCTCGGTGATCGCGGCTTCGACCAGGCGCTCGTCAAGGTTGAGGCTGTCCGGGCGTATATCCACGAATACCGGAACCGCACCACGCAGCACGAACGCATTGGCGGTAGATACAAACGTGAAAGACGGCATGATGACCTCATCCCCCGGACCGACATCGGCCAGGATCGCCGCCATCTCCAATGCAGCGGTACAGGAATGGGCCAGCAGCGCCTTCGGGCAACCCAGGTTGTCTTCCAGCCATTGCTGGCACGATTGAGTGAACTGTCCATCGCCAGCGATGCCGCCATTCATCACTGCCTGGGCGATATAGAACAATTCCTTGCCAACGACGAAAGGCTTGTTGAAAGGTATGACCTGATTGCTCACGTTCGTATTCTCCAGCGCGTGCGTCAGATGAAATCGCTCAGCGGCAGGTAGCCGCCGATGAGCGTATCGAGAAACTCGACCTGTACTGCCTTCTCCAGGCCGTTACGGGCAAAGAAATCCCTCGCACGCTGGTAGTAGTGGCCCTCAAGCGCCTGGTCGGCATCGGTATGCCCTGCGTCATAGCCATGCTGGGAAAGCGCCGAACATTTGACTGCCGCGTATTTGCGGCAGCACGCTTCGACTGAATCATCAAGCATTGCGCGCCGAAGTGGCCGGGTGTATTCGAAATACGCGCGAGCCTGGGGCGAGAGTTGCAGTCCCTGTAACAGCGCCGACAGGTTATCGGCCAGCCAAGGCGCAAAGTGATAACCATCCCGCCGCGTGCCGGTCGCAATGAAGGTGTTGTCATTGAGTTGGCCGATTACCGGATAGCCATCAAGGCTGACCGGTCGATAGCCGAAGTTGTACCGCACGAAACCGCTGGCACGGTGCATCTGGTTGACCTGGTTGATCGCTCCATTTATCAGGGCAGCCACGGACTCGGCGCGTGGCACCTGTTCGTCGACCGTGGTGATCAGGTTGGTCGCTCCAACCACGAACAGATCGTCCTGGTACGGCGCATGGTAGATACCACAGGCGCCACCTCGATTTGGCGTACGAAGCACGTAACGTCCCTGGATCCCCGGGTTCTTCAAAACGACAGTAGCACCGACGCCGTTGATGACCCGAATGCAGTCGTCTTCGGCCCACAGCCGGGTCGCCTTGCTGCCGTTGGCCAGCACCAGACGTTCCGCAGCCAGCACTCGGCCATCGGTCAGGCGAGCACCACAGGTTCGGCCTCCGATCTTGTCGAGAGACTCCACCACGCCCTCGACGAAGCGCACACCGCGCCTTGCCAACGTCTGTTGCAGGGCCTGGATGACACCATCGGGATTGACCACGCCTTCGCGGGGCAGGAAAAGGGCGTTGCGGCTTCGGTAGGCCGAAGCCGGCGAATAGGCCGGCTCCAATGTCGGCTCGATCCGCTCGTACGGCTCGGCAAACTCCTCGAGATAATCGGCGATGGCGTCAAACGCCTGGTCCTCGAACCTGTTGGAGGCATTGTTGTTGACCAGCACGGTACCCAGCCGGTAGTGCTCTGCGGGAATCTCGAACTCTTCGACAAACGCCCCCCACAACCGCGCGGAAGCCTGGCTCAATTCGAACTTAAGGCGGTCGCGCGGTTTGTCCAACGCACCCGGCTCCAGCTCCGCGAACGAGTTGAGCATGGCTGCAGCAGCCATGGAGGCGCTGTAAGGCCGCGACATCGGGCCTACCACTGTAATGCGCTCGGCAGGAACCGAACGGGAAAGGCCGGCAGCGATCGCCAGGCCAACCATGCCGTTACCAATGATCAGGAACATGGCATGCCCTCTTACAGCACTTTGACGATGCACAGGGACGGGTAGGTCTGCGATCGCTTGATCTCGTGACGCACCTTGCCCAACACTTCAGCTACGTAGGCGTAACCCTCGCCTGGCAGAAAATCACGCTGCAACTGGAAGAACACCAACTGCGAACCGGGGACGCAGCGCGGCAGGATCTGTTCCAGGGCAAAGCGGGTCGGCCCCTCCAGGTTCATGTCGAAAAAGGCCAACGCCACCAGCAGGTTGCGATTCTCCTCGATGAAACGTGGCAAGGTATCCTTGATATCACCCTCGACCACCTGATGTCCGCTGGAAACCTGTGGCAGGGCATTGATGCTCTCGTGCAATGCCAGCAAGTGGCGCAGGTAATCGGCATACCCGCTACCGGTATCGTAGCAACCGTCCTGGAAGTGCTCGTTGGTCACCTTGCTGTCGCTGGCGTGCGATTTGTAGCCGGCGAAGGTATCAAATGCCGCGATGCGGCGCTGTTTGTTGAACGGTTCGAAAATGGCCCTCAGATTCTCGCAGAGCACGGCGTTCTGGCCACGCCATGTGCCAAAGTCCAGCACCGAGCCGGGCAGCGAGACGATCTCGCGGTACAGGTCGGAAATCGCCAGCATCCGCGCAAGGGAGGCCGAGCGGATGAACAGGCCGAGGTTGCGCTCTTTTTCGGCGTCATCGAGCGGCGCATTGGCAAATGACTGCCAGAGTCGCTCCCGCGCCTCGAGCTGGCTGTCGCTGGACTGGGTTACGGAAGTAGAGCCTTTCTTGAGCATGGATATCTCCAGGAAACAGGGAAGTCGAACGGCAGGTCACGGGGCCTTGCGCACGAGGAGGGTGAATTCGTACAAGCCATAGTCATGCAAGAGTGCCACCTGCCTGGAGTAGGTTCTTTTGCACAGATCAAAGTAGAAGCACGGGTCACCGTAATACAGGTAGTCGCGCATGAATGGCGCGTCGGAGTAGCTGGTGAGGCAGTTGAAGGCAAAGCCTTTGGTCGAGCAGGCATCCATGTTGCGAAGCACCTCGGCAATATATTGTTCCCAAGCTTCCCGCGGGGTTTGCTGTGACACATTGAAAATACCGCTGGCTACCGCGTAATCGGCAGTCCGGGTGGGCCGGTCGGCGACCTCGAAGCAGGTGAACTGATCCGCACCGTGTTTGGCGCGAGCCGACGCGATCATCTCGGGCGACAGGTCATAGCCGTGATAGTCCACTACGCCGCCGCGCTCGCGCAGCCAGTCGAGCAATGCCCCGTAGCCACAACCCACGTCGACCAGACTGAAGCCTCGCTGCCATTCTTCCTGCGACACCAGCTTGAGCAACTGTTCGAAGCGCAGGTGCTGCGAAGCGCTTCCGTTCCAGTCAACTCCTTCCGGAGTGGCGCCATGCTCACGAATGCGCGAGGAATAGTACTGTTCGACTTCTCGCAAAATGGTCGTGCTCATGGGCGCCGCTCCAGGAAGGCAGGCGCGTCGGCGCCGGTATTGAACAACAGGTCGATGACACTCACCGCATGCTGAAACTCGCCGTACAGCTGCGGGTACTCGAGATAGCCGTCATAACCCATATACGACAGGCCAAGACCGGCAGTGGCGAACGCGGTCTCGTCCAGGTAACAGCTGGCTGCCGGTCCCGACAGGTAGTGCGTACCACCTACCGCCTGGCACAACTGGATGAGGCGCTCGTTCTTGCCAGTTGCATGGCCCAGATTTTCGGAACGGTACAGCGGTGTGCGGATACCCAGCAGAGGGCACAGGCCGGCAATGAACAGGTGATTGATTTGCGAAAGATGAGTGAGCTCGGCGGCCTGCTCGTAAAGCGCCCTGACAGGCCCTTCCATCTGCTGGAAGCAGGCCGCGCGGCGGTAGCTCATTTCGATGGTCTTCCAGTGCGCAGCCGCCCAGCCAGGCTCACTGACCTCAACTTCGTTGATCAACTGCTCGTAGCGCCCCTTGTTCTTCACCGGGATGCTCAGCCAGTGCTCTCCGTGGGCAGTCTTGATCTTGTTGCGGTTACGCCAGTCGCGGCGCGTGTACTGGACATCATCGAAGAGGATGAACGCATCGACGCTGCCGATCAGGTCGAAGTACCCTTTCCAGGGAATGTAGTTGGACTGCAGCACAGCCACTTTCTTTTGCATTCACAACCTCGTCCACACCACGTGAAACCAGGCGCCACGCCTGTCAATTATTTGCCGCCAGGCACAAAAAAGCCGGGCTCCTGCCCGGCTTTTGCAATTCCCGCGCCAGCTACTTGAACGGCGCCAGCCAGCTTGCTTGGGCACTGGCCCGCCGACCATCGATCGCCACGTCACGGGCAAATGCGCCCGGCCACTTCGCCAGCAACGCCTGGGCCGCCTCCTCGGGTGCCGGGGAAACTGCACCATCAATCATCAGCTGCGCCTGAGGAGTCCATACCACCAGGCTGCCGGCAGCGGTGACGGCAAGGCACAGGTCGACATCGGCCGCCACATTCCCCTGCAACCCGTCGCATTGCTCGAACACACCGGCACGCACCATCAGGCAATTCCCCGACACCGCCGGGCAACCACGCACGACGCCAGACCAGTGATCCCGGCTGCCGGGCTCTTCCGGCGAGCTGGCCCAGGGTGCATGCACACGCGGCCCTGCGAGCAGATCGTAACCGGCATGCGCAAGGCTGCCATCCATGCCGACCAGGCGCGCGCCAACCACCCCAACCTCCGGTCGTTGTGCCTGGTTGAGCATTGCCTCGATCCAGGCCGGGGAGATCACCTGGCAACGCTCGCTAAGCAGCAGCAGGTATTCACCGCGCGCGTGTCGGGCAGCCTGGTTGAACAGGTTCTCTCCAACTTCGGCGGCGACCAGACGCAGACGGCCGGCGAACGATCGAAGTGCGTCTGACAGCAGGCCATGTTGCTCCTGGGTACAGATCAGCACGATCTCGTAGCGAGGGTAGCGAGTACGCTGGAACAGACTGGTCAGGCTGCGCTCAAGCGCAGACCGGTCGCCCTCATGAACCATCAGGATGCTGACAAGCGGGGTCGAGTTGTGCCGGAAATCGATGGCCAACCCGGCAGCGCCCTGATCGCTGACCTGTGCCTGATAGCCCAGTCGTTTCAGGTGACGGTCGAGAATGTCCACCGTCTCGGAACGCATCGGCTCCGACGCCTGTCCGCCGATCACCAGATATTCGTCCATGTGCGCCATGCCGCCGAGCCCGCGCTCTTCGACAAGACGCAGCAACAGATCGTATTCAAGCGCGTGGCCGAAACGGCTATCGAAGCAACCCAGATCAAGTACAGCCTGGCGGCGAAGCAACCAGTGACGCGACATCAGGGCCGGCTGGCTACGCAGCAGGTCGAGGTCGCTACCAGGGCGCATGATACCCAGCAAACGCCCCTCTTCATCGCGTTGTATCTCATCGGCACAAATGGCATCGCAGGCCGGAGACTCTCCCAGTTCCAACTGCAGCCGCAGCAGGCCGCCGCCGGCAAGGATGTCACCCGCCTGCAGCAACATCACCCATTCACTCGGCAACTGGCGCAGCGCGTGATTCAGGTGTGAAACCCAGTTACCTGGTTCCACCTGGACGAAATGCAAGGTGTCCCGCGCGGTGGTGATGGCCGGCGGTTTCCCGGCTTTTAGCACCACCAGCTTGAAATTGCGCAGCCCGGCCGCCAGCAGGCTGTCGAAGGTCGCCTGCAGGGCCAGGTCATCGTCCTGCAGGTCCGCGACCACGAAACCAATTTGCGGGCCGGGCCGCTTGGCCAATTGTGCAAGCACGCGTTGACGCACCGCGGACGCTGGCGTTGCGTCCGCCAACACCTGCAACAGCCGTCCCGAGGCAGTAGTTGCCAGCCACCCAGGCACGTCCTGACAGGGAAGGCTGTCAAGGCGCTCAAGCCAGGCACTCAATTCGCGGACTTTTTCCGCTTGCACTTCGTCCTCCAGGGTCGCCAGCAGACGCTGGCAGACGTCGCGGCTGAACAAGCCCAATGCCAGGGCCTGCCAGTAACGCTGCTGCAGACTTTCTTTGGTGTCATTGGGATGCACCTCGAGCAGTTCACGCTGACGCACCCAGGTGCCTTCAAGTGCATGACGGTGCTCTTGCCCGGTTGGCCAGCCATGGCAGAGGAACTCGAGCTGCGCCAGGCGCTGGAACAGGCCCCTCTGGTAGTACGGCATCTCAATGTACTGCCGGGGTTCGAACTGGCGGTCCGGGTCGGCGATCACACTGGTCCAGCGCGAGGTGAACAGCAACGGCGGCTCGCCTGCATCGTAGCTGCCACGCACCAACCGGTTGAGCACGACAAAGCCCGCATCGCCGGTACATGTACCATCACGTTCGGCGTCCCACGCACGCAACAGACGCACAGTCCGCACCAACTGCTCTTCCCGGGCTACCGGCGACAAAGTGCGCGGCGCCAATTCACAGATGACGTCGGTCTGATCAAGCTGAATGATGGCCCCGTCGGCCAGCAACGCCAACGACAGCGCAACCCGCCAGCTGGCGAAATCCAGATCCTCCGGCAAATCCTTCAGCACCGAACGCAGCCTCTCGACCCTGACCACGGCGCGCCAGGCTGGCTGGTTCGCCAACGCATGCGCCCGAATACGCGCCGAGGCCCCCTCCCCTTCCTGCGCGGGAAATGCGTGTCCCAGCTTGTAATAAGCCACTTGACCATTGCCCGGAACATATCCCAAGGCGTAACCCTGAGCCCCTAGCGCCAGTGGGTTGGCACTCAGGCAGTCGGCAGCACTGTCCAGTGCCGGAGCTTGCACGAAGTCGGCATCCAGGGCCAGATTGACCAGCGGCGTGGCAACCTGCTGCAGCGCCTGACTCAGACGCGCGCTGCACACAGCGCCCGGACTATGGGTTTCAAGGGCTTCCAGTGCCAGGCAGGCAATGCCCGCCTGGCGGTAGTAATGCAACGCTCGCTCACGATGAGCGGCCTGATCATGACCCAGCAGCACCACCGTTACATCACTGCGCGGTCCGTTTGCGATATCGACCATAAAGCACCTTCGAAGGGAGAGTTGGGCGCCCGCTCGCAACGAACGCGAAAAGAATCAATCCGCCAGCCAGGCATTCGACCATTGCTGCAAATGCTGCGGCATCAGCACATAGTCCCGCAGCACCGTTTCGCGCAGGGCATCACCCTGGCGGTAGCTGGCCTGAGGGTCGGCCAGGTGCATGCGGATCGCATCCAGCCACTGTTCCGAGGTGTTGTTGCGCACCCGTGTGCAAGGCAGGTAGCCGTCATAGGCCTTGGTGTCGGTGCAAATCACCGGGAAACCGCACGCACCATACTCAAGCAGGCGCAAGTTGCTCTTGCAGTCGTTGAACAGGTTCTGTTCGAGCGGTGCCAGCGCCAGGTCAAGGTTGAGACTGGCCAGCTTCTGCGGGTACGACGCCAAGGGCACGCCTTTGTGGAATTCCTTCACATAAGGCCGCAGGATATCCGGGCACATGCCGAAGAATACCCAGTCGACCTCGTCGGCCAGGGCCTTGATGACGTCCAGCAACAGCTCCAGATCGCCCCGGTGACTGGTGCCCCCCGCCCAGCCAACGCGTGGCCGCGCGCTAGTCTGGCGCTCGCTGGCCAGCCCGGCCCACAGCGGGGCGGCGAGCATGTTGGGGACTACCCGGATATCGTGGTGCATGCTCGACAGTGCATCAGCCAGCGGCTGGGTCGACACCACCACCCGGTCGCACAAGGCAATGCCTTGGCTGACCAGCTCGCGCATGTTGGCCGGTATGTTCCGGGCATGGGCGTTCTTTTCCGGCACCTCGATGATGTAGTCGTCGATCTCGTAGATGCGCCGGGCGTTCGACAGGCGCTTGAAGCGCGTCATTTCATCGATCGAATTGACCGTGTAGCGACACTGCAAGATCATCACATCGGGCTTCTCGCGTTCGATATCGATCATCTCCGGGGTACTGTAATCAAGCCGCCCCTGGATCCAGCCCGCACGCTCCAGCTCGGTGAACGGCTGTGCCACCCGGTAGTGACCGACCGCCGAGGTGTTGATCGGCAGCGCCAACACCGACGGCAGCACACGGCTGATGAACGGGTCCCAGCCACGACGCTGTCCGGCATCAAGGTTGAAGCTGGCCATCTTCAGGCTCAGGTTGCGGTTGTAGGCAGGGTCGCGGGCAACCTTGGCCAACCAGCGTTCATGGAAGATGTCCTTGTCCAGCACCTTGCGCTGGCTGTCGGTCCGCACGTCGCGGGTCGAGGCGAAGCGCACGAGCACCGCATGGGGTGTCCATACCGCCAGATAACCTTGCTCGCGGATGCGCAGACAGAGGTCGGCGTCCTGCAGGCCGCCCTTGAGTCCCTGCACATCGAAACCGCCCAGCGTGGCGAACAGCTCGCGGCGCACCAGCAGGCAGTCCAGGCTAAGCGCGCTCCAGTTCTGCACGGCATTGAGCCGGAGCATGTAGCCGCCGCTGTCAGCCGGCATGCCAACGAACGGGCTGCTGACACCACCATGCAGCCCCAGGACCAGCCCGGCGCCAAAGATCTCGCCGCTTTGGGTACATAGCTTGGGCGCCACCACGCCGACCTCCGGGCGCTGGGCCTGAACCATCAACTGCTCCAGCCAGGGCCGGTCGAAGGCGGCGCAGGCGCTGTCGAGCATCAGCAGGTAGTCGCCACGGGCAGCCTCGCTGGCCTGGTTCAACTGCGCCAGCTGGCTGCCGCTGACCACCTCGATCACCCGCAATTGGCTGCTGCCCAGCCCCTGCATGGCCTGCAGCCATTGACGCAGGTCGGCAGGCGTATCCGGCGAGGCGATCAGCAGTACCTCGAATCGGCCATACTGGGTGTGTTCGAACAGGGACTCGACACAACGCATTGCCGCGCTCAGGTCGTCACCGAGCGTCACCAGGATCGAGACCAGGGCTTGCTCCGGGTGCCGGTACGCCACCCGGCACAACGACATGCCTTCGGCACCGACAACCTCGGCATCGACACCCAGACGCCGCAGATGGGCTCGCACCACGCGTGGCGCCTGCTGCACGCAACGCGGGTCGCGCAGCCACTGGCCAAAGTCATGCTGGCAATGCACCAGGAGTTCGTCGATGTGCTCGATGACTTGCAGGCCCTGGCTTTCCGCCAGACGCCAGAGCAGGTCGTGGGGTGCCAGGGCATCGAAGTCCGTGTCGAAGCCGCCGACCTCGCGCAGCGCCGCACAGTTGAATGCCAGTACGCGTCCTACATACGGCAGGCTGCGCATCAGGTCGAGGTTGAAGTCCGGCTTGAAGATGGGGGTTGTCGGGCGCAGCCCGTCATGGCTACCTTCGTCGACATAGATACAGGCCCGCTCGCGAAGTGCCATGCGCTCGCCCATGATCGCCAGGGCATGGGGCACCAGGCGGTCGCCAGCGCGCAACAGCAATACCCAGTCGGCATCGCCGGCGCGTGTCAGGCGCGCCTGCAACTGGGCCAGGCCATTACCCTGCACCAGCATGCGCTCAACCCCGACCGGGTGGCCTGCCAATTCCAGCGTCGCAGGCGCCAGCAGCCAACAGCCAGCTGCGGAATAGGACTGCGCGGCAAGGCTGTCGAGGGTCGCGCGCAGGGCCAGTTCATCACCCGCCTCGGCCCAGATCACCGGGACGATACGCGGCTGCCGGGCCCACTGCTCGAAGCGCTTGGGCAGGGCCTTGAGCTGTGCAGCCGACAGGTCACGGCACTCCAGCCACTGGGCATACACCTCTTCAAACGACAGGCAGTCAGTGCCAACCTGCTGCGCCTGGCGGGCCTGCTGAGCCCCGTAAAGGCGGTTGAGTTCGTATTCGTCCCACTGCGCGCCCTGCTCGCCCTGGTACCGCTCCAGTGACAGATAGCGCACCCAGCCACTGGCTGGTGCGGCCTCGCTTGCCCGCGCAGCCAGCATTGCCTTTATCCAGTCGGTCTCGATGGGGAAGGCCAGGGTCATGCCTGCCTGGTGACTCAAACGTGCAGGGTGCAGACGCTCCATGCTGAGAAAGCGTGACAGATGCCCCAGATTGCCTCGGCGCATGAGGCAAATGTACAGCGCCATGTCCAGGCGCGCGGCAAACCCGCTGCCCTCCTGCACCAGCGCCGGCAGGAACTCGGCCACCAGGTCACGGCGCATCAGTGCATGGCTGAGGCCGCCGAACAGGTTGGGTGCGTTCGTCTCCAACGCTTCGAGCAAGTCGCTGCCCTTGACTACCGCATCCTCCGGGCACATCACTGCATTGAGCATGCGCGGCGGTAGCAAGGCATCGTCGGCTGCGCACAGCATGCGCTGGCAGATGGTCATGCTGACATCGGCATGCTGTTCCATGACCGCGGCCTGCAGGCCGACACATTCAGGGAACAGTCGGTCGTCGTCACAGAGAAACTTGATCAGCGGCCCTTCAGCATGCTCCAGGCACGCCAGCAGGTTGCGGGCGAACCCAAGGGTCTGTGGGTTGCGCACGTAGCGTACCGGCTTGCCGGTCTGGCTCACAACCTCGTCGACGATACGCTGGATCTCCAGGCCACGGCTGTCATCGCAGACCAGCACCTCCAGCGTCGAGTAATCCTGGTTGAGCGCGCTGAGCAAGGTGGCGCGGAAAAACTCGGGGTTGAAGGCTGGGATGGCGATGCTGACGAGGGTCTGTTGATTCACGGCGAAGACCTTGAAGAGGTGGCGTGACCAGCACCGAATGGGCTGGCACACGCCGGATGACGCGAGAGAGGTGAAATCAGATGTAGTTGACCAACGACAGGCTGGCGACCTTGGCATAGGCCTGCAGCGACGCTTGCAGCATGTTGGTCTGCATCTGCAGGCGCAGCATCACTTCAGCCGGGTCGCTTTCGCGGATCGAGCTCTGGGTCTTGGTGTTCTCGGTGCTCAGCGCCTCGTTGGTTTCGGCCTGCACATCCAGCGCCTGGCCACGGCCGCCGATCGCACTGACCGACGACGACACCTGGTTGGTCGCACTGGCGATGTTGCCAACCGCCGAATCCAGCGCGGCGAGGAAGTTCTGCCGCGCCACCGGGTCGTTGTCCACCGGGCTGGTCAGTGCGGTACGCAGCTTGCCGATGGTGTCGAGGATGTTCTGGGTCTGGTGGGTATCGACCTTGACCGCGAACGAGTCCCCGGCATTCGGCGCACCGGACAGCTCGAAGCTGACCCCTGCCGCGGTGGCGGTGGTGCCGTTCGGCCCGCCCAGTGCACCCGATGCCACCGGGCGGCTGTCAGCAGTGACCGGTGCGGCGTATAGCTCGAAGGTGCTGCTGCCGGTGAACTTGAGTACCGCGCCACCGCCAGGGAAAGCGGCCTTGTAGGCAGCCTCATCGGTGATGGTCGCGCCCGTCACTTGCTCGGAAGAGGTATTGCCGGGGCTACGGGTGCCGGAAACCTCATCGGCCTTGGAACTCAGGCTGAACGTATGCCCTGCGATAGCGGCATCTTCATTACCCTTGTCGCCATCCTTGAAGGTGATGTCCAGGCGCAGATCGACACCGCGGAAGCTGATGCTGGTGTTGTCGCCATTGGGGTCGAACTTGCCGCCCTGGCTGGCCTCGAGCGTGACGTCATTGCCGTCGACGTCGGTGATCTTGTATTCGGTGCTGCTGAGGAATTCGATGGTGTACGGCTCGCCACTGCGGAAGCGATCGTTGTACAGGCTGTTGCCGGAGACCTGGCCGTTGGACAGGCTGACGCGGCCATCGTCGGTCGCCGGCGCGGTCAGGCTGGTCTGGCTGCGGCTGGTGTTCAGCGCCTGCTCGAAGGCATCGTAGCCGGTTTCATTGGCCGCCAGGCTGAGCATGTCACCCACCTGCAGGTTGAGCTTGCCCTGGTCGCCCTGGTAGCTGTAGGTGCCATCGGCATTGCGCGCGTAAGGCGGGGTATCGCCCTTGGAGCCAGAGAAGATGTACTTGCCGTTCTCGTCCTTGCTGTTCATCAAGGAGAACAGCTGGTCCTCCAGCGACGCCAGTTCGTCGGCGTTGGCCTTGCGGTCGGCATCGGTGAATGTACCGTTGCCAGAACTCACCGCCAGCTCGTTGACCCGCTGCAGGATGGTGCCGATGGAGTTGAGGGTGCTTTCGGCAGTGCCCAAGGCATTGCGCACGTTGACGATGTTGCTGCTGTACTGCTTCAGCATGTTCTGCTGCTGCTCCAGTTGCAGCAGACGCGCCGCCCCCACCGGGTCATCCTTGGCCGAACGCACGCGAATGCCATCGCTTGCCTCCTGCTGGCTCTTCACCGTCTTGGCAAAGTTGCTCTGGTAGTTGGCCTGGTTGGTGTTGTAGAACTGCGAAGTAGAGATGCGTACGCTCACGATCTACGGCTCCTTAAAGACTGTTGATCAGGGTGGCGAAGGTTTCCTGGGCCGCCTTGATGATCTGCGACGACGCGGTATAGTACTGCTGGAACTTGATCAGGTTGCCGGTCTCTTCATCGATCGACACACCCGACAGGCCGTTGCGGCTTTCCACAGCAGAGGTATGCAAGGCTGTGGTTGCATCGCTGTCCATCTGCGCCTGGCCGGCCTTGCCGCCAACGTTGGAGACCAGCTTGGCGTAGGCATCGGTGAAGCTGATGCCCTTGCCGTTGGCGCCAACCTCGACCGTGGACTTGGTCTGCAGGTCGATCACCGACAAGGCGTTGCGGTTGTCTGCCGAACCTGCGCCGGTCAGCGCCACGGTATAGCTGTCGCCGTTCTTCGGTGCGCCGGAAACGCTCATCTCGAAGGTGAAATTGCCGCCCAGCGAATTGCCGCTGCCATCGACCATCGGCACCGACAGCTGCAACTTGTTCTCCTGGCCAGGCACGATGGTGCCGCTGCCGATCTCGGTACCCTTGGCGTCGTACATCTTGTAGGCCTGAGGCGAACTGGTGTCATCGCCGAACACCAGCTTGACCGGGGTCGAATACTTCAGGCCAGTCTGCAATTGCGAACGTTGGGCGGCATCGTAGATGTCCATCTCCGAGGTCAGCGTCGGCTGGGTGATGACGCCGGTACCTTTGTTGCCCGATCCGCTGGTGGCGGTCAGCGGCGAAGCCAAGGCCAGGCGCTTTGGGTCGGTCAGGACAGTGTCGATGCCTGCGGCCGCATTGCGGGTCGGGGTGATCTTGAAGCTGTCGCCAGCACTCAGGCCGCCACCATTGAGCGACAGGGTGAACCCGTCGATCACCGGGGGCGGGGTGTCGGTGAGGTCGAAGCTGCCCATGTCGGTGCCTTCTGGCAGCTTGCGCACGCTGTAGCCAGTGGCGCTGGTGAAGGTCACCTGGTAATCGCTGGTGCTGAGCTTGCCAGTGTCCTTGATGGTCACATCGAGGTTGCCGGAACCTGCGCTGTTGCCGGTCTTGGCGACACTACGCTGGCTGATGGCCGCGGCGCTGTTGATATCGCCGAACAGGGTGGCACCGAAGTCACCGTTCTTGTCGATGCCCTGGGCCAGCTGGCTGTTGATCGCATCGGCTACTACCAGGGCCACGCGACCGAGCTCGTTGAGCGCCGGGTCGAGGGTATCCTTGCGGTAGCGGATCAGGCCGCCGAGCTCACCACCGGTAGTGCTGCTGGTGATGTCCATCTTGGTCGAGCCGCGATTGAGGATCAGGCTCATGCGAGTCGGGTCGGTGGCGCTCGGCTGCACGCCGATGGTCTGGGTGGTGTTACCCAGCACCAGGGCCTGGCCGTTCTTCAGGTAGATGTCGTAGTTGCCGTTCTTCTGCTCTACAACATCGGCACCGATCAGCGCCGACAACTCGCGCACCGCGCCGTCGCGCTGGTCGAGCAGGTCGTTGGGCTGGCCATTGACGGCCGTCATCTTGGAGATCTGGCCGTTGAGGTCGGCAATCGACTTGGTCAGCGCGTTGACCTTGTCAGCGATCGACGCCATGTTGGCATTGATGTCGCTGTTCTGCTGGTTGAGCTGCGCCGACAGGGTGTTGAAGCGCTTGGCCAGGGACTGCGCGCTGGTCAGCAGCAGTTGGCGCGAGGCGTCCTCGGTCGGCTTGGCCGCAGCATCCTGCATGGCGCTGAAGAAGCTTTTCAATGCAGCGGTGATACCGGTGTCGCTGCTCGACAGGGCGGTATCCAGCGGCGTGATCTGGTTCAGGTACGATGTGGCATCGCTGCTCAGCGAGGTGGTGCTGCGCAGCTGGTTCTCGAGGAACGCGTTATAGACCCTGCGCACATCCGCCAAGGTAGTACCGCTGCCAATGAACACCTGGCCGACTTGCTGGCCGCCCTTGGTCTTCTGCACGTTCTGCTGGCGCGAGTAGCTTTCGACATCGGCGTTGGCGATGTTGTTACCGAGGGTGTACATCCCCGATTGCGCGGCGCCAAGCCCCGACATACCAATGTTGATCAGACTCGCCATGGTTCCATGCCCTTAAAGTTTCGTTGCGGTACCGAGCATTGCGTAGTGCTCGTACGACTTCATCTGTCTTGCGATCTGCGAGATCTTGCTGGCGTAATTCGGGTCGGTGGCGTACCCGGCCTTTTGCAACTCTTGCACGAACTGCTCTGGTTTATCGGCGGCCTTCACCGCATCTTGATAGCGCGAATTGTTCTGCAGCAGGCTGACCAGGTCGTGGAAGCTGTCCTGGTAGGAATCGTAGGAGCGGAACGCCGCTGTCTCCTTGACGAACTGGCCATCGCGGAACTCGCTGGTGATCGCACGCGCCTCGCCACCCTCCCAGTTGCCGGTTGCCTTGATGCCGAACAGGTTGTGGCTGCTGCTGCCATCGGTGTTGCGCATGACCGACTTGCCCCAGCCGGTTTCCAGGGCGGCCTGCGCAACCAGGTAGCGTGGGTCGATACCGATGCGCTTGGCTGCCTGCTCGGCCATCGGCAGCATGGTGGCGACGAATTCGTCGCTGTCGGCAAAGGCCTTTTTCGGTGCCAGCGGTGGCTGGGCCACGGCGCGCCCGAGGATGCGCAAGCCGTTATCCGGCACGGCGAAGGCCTTGGCCACTTGCTGGCCGTCACGGGCCGGCACGGCTGCGGTATTGGTGCTGGCCGCCGACGGCACGATGCCGGCCATCAGGCGGTCGGTGAGCTTGCTCGGCAGCGCCAGGCGTCGTGAATTGAGCGCGGCGACGTCGTTGCGGGTGGCAGTCGACTGCACGGCATGCACGGGCTCGGCCACCTTGTTGCCCCACAACGTCGGTGCATTGCCCTCGATACGCGGAAACGGGCTGGTGTTGGCCGGCGTGCCCTTGTTCTTCGACAGCTGGCGCACCAGTACGTCCTGCAGCCCGATGCCGCCACCTTCGCGGGACATGCTCACGGCCAACTGCTGGTCGTACATGTCGCGGTACTGCTTCACCGTTTCGGTGTTCATCGGGTTGTCGTCGGCCAGCACGTCGCTGGCCTTGCGCGAGGCCTTGAGCATTTCGCTGATGAACAGCGACTCGAACTCCTGGGCCACCTTGCGCACGTTGGCATCGCTGTCGCGGTCGCCATGCTTGAGCGAGCTCAGGCGATTGAGGTCGGTGTAGGCGCCGCTGTCGGC
Source organism: Pseudomonas sp. B10(2017) (assembly GCF_002113295.1). NCBI lineage: Bacteria > Pseudomonadati > Pseudomonadota > Gammaproteobacteria > Pseudomonadales > Pseudomonadaceae > Pseudomonas > Pseudomonas sp. B10(2017). The sequence continues at coordinate 47,721 of NZ_NEJU01000016.1, read as the reverse complement.
ACTGCCAGAAACCAGGCTTTTGCTGTTCATGCGCGCCGTCCTCAGATCACGATCAGGTCGGCCTGCAGGGCGCCGGCCTGTTTCAGGGCTTCGAGGATGGCCATCAGGTCGCTGGGCGCTGCGCCCACCTGGTTCACCGCGCGGACGATTTCATCCAGCGTGGTGCCCGGGCCGAACTTGAACATCGGCTTGGCTTCCTGCTCGGCGTTGACCCGCGAGCGCGGCACAACGGCGGTCTGGCCATTGGAGAACGGCCCCGGCTGGCTGACGATCGGGTCTTCGGTAATGGTCACGGTCAGGCTGCCGTGGGTCACTGCGGCCGGCGACACCTTGACGTTCTGCCCAATGACGATGGTGCCGGTGCGCGAGTTGATGATGACCTTGGCGACTGCCTGGCCAGGGTCGATCTCGAGGTTCTCGAGGATCGACAGGTAGTCCACGCGCTGGCTCGGGTCCATCGGCGCAGTGACACGCACCGAACCGCCGTCCACGGCCTGGGCCACGCCCGGGCCGAGCAGGTCGTTGACCTTGTCGACAATGCGCTTGGCAGTGGTGAAGTCGGGGCGATTGAGGTTAAGGGTCAGGCTGTTGCCCTGGTTGAAGCCGCTCGGCACTGCACGCTCGACGGTAGCACCGCCAGGGATACGACCGGCCGACGGAACGTTGACGGTGATCTTCGAACCGTCACGGCCCTCGGCATCGAAGCCACCCACCACCAGGTTGCCCTGGGCCACGGCATAGACGTTGCCATCGATACCCTTGAGCGGGGTCATCAGCAGGCTACCGCCGCGCAGGCTCTTGGAGTTACCGATCGAGGACACGGTAATGTCCACCACCTGGCCTGGCTTGGCGAACGCCGGCAGGTCGGCATGCACCGACACTGCAGCAACGTTCTTCAGCTGCACGTTGCCGGAGCCGGCCGGCACCTTGATGCCGAACTGCGACAGCATGTTGTTGAAGGTCTGCAGGGTGAACGGCGTCTGGGTGGTCTGGTCACCCGTACCGTTGAGCCCCACCACCAGGCCGTAGCCGATCAGCTGGTTGGAGCGCACGCCAGAAATGCTGGCGATGTCCTTCAGGCGCTCGGCCTGGGCGCCAAAGGCACAGGACAGGAGCAGGGTTGCGGCAATCAGCTGCCTCACGTTGAACATGGTCATCCGTACTCAGAAAGGCCAAAGCGGGCTGATGAAGAAGCGGTCCAGCCACCCGGGCTGGCTGGCATCGGCGAACGAGCCGGTACCGGAATAGGTAATGCGCGCGTCGGCCACACGGGTGGACGGCACGGTGTTGTCGGTGGCGATGTCATCGGCGCGGATCATGCCGGCAATGCGCACCAGCTCTTCGCCGGTGTTCAGGGTCAGCCACTTCTCGCCGCGCACGGCGATGATGCCGTTGGGCAGCACTTCGGCCACGGTCACGGTGATCGAACCGGTCAGGGTGTTGCCCTGAGTGGCCTTGCTGTCACCCTTGGTGGCGCGCTCGCCGCTGTAGCCGGCCTCCAGCGACAGGTCACCACTGCCGAACGGGTTGTTGGTGTTCGGCGTGGTGCCGAACAACGATGTCAGGCCGATGTTGGCGTTGCTGTTTTTCTGGATCTGCGAGCCGGCGTTCTTGCTGGCCGATGTGCGCTCGTTAAGGGTGATGGTGATGATGTCACCCACCCGGAAAGCCTTGCGGTCGCTGTACAGGTTCTGCTCGAAGCCGGCCTGGTAGATCGAACCGTTGTTGGCCGCTGCCGGCAACGGGGTGCGCGGCAGTACCGGCGCGTAGTACGGGTCGTTGGGCTTGGGCGTCGGCGCGACGCAACCTGCCAGCAACACCGCCCCCCCCAGGGCGAAAACGGACAACAGACGATTCATGACGCTTACCTCACGGGTGCAACGGAGTGACGGGGTTAGAGCTGCCTGCTTCAGAGCTGTTGAGTAACGAACGACAGCATCTGGTCAGCGGTGGAAATGACCTTGGAGTTCATCTCGTAGGCACGCTGGGTGGTGATCATGTTCACCAGCTCTTCCACGGTGCTGACGTTGGAGTTTTCCAGGGTCTGCTGCAGGGTGGTGCCGAAACCGTTCAGGCCCGGGGTGCCGACTTGCGGCGCGCCACTGGCGGCGGTCTCGAGGAACAGGTTGTCGCCAATCGCCTGCAGGCCGGCCGGGTTGATGAAGTCGGCGGTCTGGATGTTGCCGATCACCTGCGCAGCCGGGTTGCCGGCGGTGGTGATCGACACGGTGCCGTCCTGGCCGACGGTGAAGGTCTGCGCGTCGTTCGGCACGACGATGGCAGGCTCCAGCGCAAAGCCGTTGGCGGTGACGATCTGGCCGTCGGAGTTCAGGTGGAAGGTACCGTCACGGGTGTACGAAACGGTGCCGTCCGGCTGCAATACCTGGAAGAAGCCACGACCGTTGACCGCCATGTCCAGCGGGTTTTCCGTGGTCTGCAGGCTACCGGTCTGGAAGTTCTTCTGGGTGCCGACAATGCGCACACCAGTACCGACCTGCAGGCCGGAAGGCAGCTCGCTGTCCTGGGTGGACTGCGCGCCTGGCTGGCGTTTGATCTGGTACAGCAGGTCCTGGAACTCGGCGCGATCCCGTTTGAAGCCGGTGGTCGAGACGTTGGCCAGGTTGTTGGAGATGACCGTCAGGTTGGTGTCCTGGGCGGACAGGCCGGTTTTAGCGACCCAAAGAGCCGGAAGCATGTAAGTTCTCCTCGTGCGCCTGTTTTACGGCACCCGTTCAAAAGTGATTAGCCGATTTGCAAAACACGCGCCATGGCTTCGTCGCCTTCCTTGGCCGCGTTCATCATCTTGACGTGCAGTTCGAATTGACGGGACAGCGCCAGTACCGAAGTCATTTCTTCCACGGCGTTGACATTGCTGCCTTCCAGGAAGCCCGATACCACCCGTACATTGACGTCGGCGTCGGCCGGTTGGCCGTCGCGGGTATGGATCAGGCCATCCAGGCTCTTGGTCAGGCCTTTGGTATCGGGGTTGACCAGCTTGATGCGGTCGACTTCGGCCATCACTCGCGGGTCTTCCCCCATGGAGCGGATGCTGATGGTGCCATCGGCGCCGACTTCGACCTTCTGCTCTGGCGGAATCGCAATCGGGCCGCCGTTGCCGATTACCGGCATGCCGTTGCCGGCACGCAGCACACCGAGGGCATCGATGTTCAGGCTGCCGGTGCGTACGTAGGCTTCACTGCCATCGGGCGCCTGCACGGCGATGAAGCCCTTGCCGGTCACCGTCACATCCAGATCGCGGCCGGTTTCCACCATCGGACCTTCGCTGAAGTCGGTGGCCGGGCGCTCGGTCATGGCAAAGGCGCGCGACGGAAAGCTGTCGCCGAACACCGGCATCGAGCGAGCCTGCTCCAGGTCTCGCTGGAAACCGTTGGTGGAAATGTTCGCCAGGTTGTTGGCGTGCGCCTTCTGCGCCAGCGCATTCTGGCTGGCACCGGTCATGGCCACGTAAAGCATCTTGTCCACAGTCATCCTCCATTGCACTGGCGGTCGTTTGCCGCTCGCCGTTGCTATGCGAGCTAGAAAGCAAGTTCCGAACCAACTTTGCGAAATCATGAAAAAGCCCGTGGATACGGGCTTTCGAGGGGGCAGTCGGTGTGTTGGACGCCGGTTATCCGGCGCTTGGTTGCCGATGGCGGCAAACCTGTACCGGCCTCTTCGCGGGTGGACCCGCTCCCACCGGTACAGCGCGGCACCTGTGGGAGCGGGTTCACCCGCGAAGAGGCCGGTACAGGTTTATTCAAGGCTCGCGGCAACCACCATTGCTGTAAGGCCCGGCGAATTTCTTCCAGCCCTCCCCCGGCGGCCATTGCGAGCAGACCAGGCGCCCATCCACCTGGCTTTCCCAGCGCCACCAGGGCGCGGTACCGGCCTGGGCCTGGTACAGGCAAAAAGCAGCGACCAATGTGACAACCAGCCTTTTCATGACCCCTCCGGCAAAGACGACGAACCCCTTCATGACAAAGGGGTTCGCCCACATGCACTCAGCCAGCGACCATCAGGCCATCTGGATGACGGTCTGCATGATGGTGCTTTCAGTGGAGATAGTCTTGGCGTTCGCCTGGTAGTTGCTCTGCGCCTTGATCAGCTCTACCAGCTCCTGCGTCAGGTTCACGTTCGAGCCTTCCAGCGCGTTGGACTCGACGCTGCCCAGGGTACCTGTCTTCGGCGCATCGATGCCCGGGATGCCGGACGTGTAGGTTTCGGTCCAGCGGGTACCACCAATCTGCTGCAGGCCCTGCTCGTTGGCGAAGCTGGCCAGGGCCACCTGGCCAATGGCGCGGGATTGCTGGTTGCTGAAGCTGGCGAACAGCACACCCGTCGAGTCGATGCTCAGGCTCGACAGGATACCGGTCGCGTAGCCGTCCTGGGACTGCGACATGCGCGCGGTCTCGGTGTTGTAGGAGGTGGTGCTGTTCATCGCCAGGCGCATGCCATCGGCATTGCCCACCGCGCCGTTGGAGATCCAGTTACCCGCAGAATCTTCAACCGCCGGCACCCAGCCAGTCATGGTGAAGGTGTTGTTGGTCACGGTGAACGACGAGCCCGCCGGGTGGCCGGTATTGTCCGCAGTCATGCTCTTGACCGAACCATCGCTGTTGAAGCTGATGGTGCCAGTCAGCGGCGCGGTGGAGGATGGCGAAAACGGGTTGCGCCCATCGACCAGGGTGTACATGGTCCACTCATTGGTGCCAGTCTTGCGATAGAACTGCTCCATGGTGTGCTCGTTACCCTGGCTGTCGTACACCTTGGTCGGGAAAGACTTGGTGTAAGTCGTCTGATCGGAAGGATCGAACGGCAGGTTCGGCACCATCGCGCCAGTACCATCATCCACTTCCAACGGAATGTCGGCGGCCGAAGAGTTCAGGTTGATGCCCTGGTCGATCAGGGACGTTGCCTTTGGCTGCAGCGACGACGTATCGATCTGAAGATCGGTCAGCACACCCTTCTGGATCTTGCCAGTCGAGTCGGCGGCATAGCCCTGCAGGCGCAGGCCATCCGAGGTAACCACGAAGTTGTCCTTGCTGGCCTGGAAAGCACCGGCACGGGTGTACACGCGCGAGCCGTTATCAGACAGCACGAAGAAGCCCTGCCCCTGAATCCCCATGTCCAGCACGTTGCCGGTGGTATTGACGTCACCCTGGGTGAACTGCTGGGAAACAGCTGCCAGGCGCACGCCGTTACCTACCTGGTTCTTGCCCACGCCCAGGCGGTTGGAACCTGCATAGACATCGGCGAACTCGGCACGCGACGACTTGAAGCCGTTGGTGTTGACGTTGGCGATGTTGTTGCCAGTGACATCCAGTTGCTTGTTTGCTGCGTACAGACCGCTAAGGCCGATATTGAAAGACATGAATTCGCTCCTTTTGCCGCTCTAGCGGGCCTTAGATACCGATGGTTTGCACGTCGGAGAGGGACACTTTGCCGACACCGGCGAGGTTGAGCACCATTTCGCCGGCGGCGCTGAAACTGACGCTGGTCACCTTGGCTGGCAACAGCGTGTTCATCTGCACCGACTTGCCATCCACCGTGGTGGTGGCAGTGAAGGTGTAGGTACCAGGGTCGACTTTTTCGCCACTGTTGTTGGTACCGTCCCAGATGAAGTCGGCGTAACCGGCTTTCTGTTCACCCAGCTCGATGGTCTTGACGGTATTGCCGTCCTTGTCCTTGATGGTGATCTTCGCTTCACCGATGGCTTGTGGTACGACGAACTGCGCATTGAAGCTTTCTGCGGTGTCGACCACGGCCTTGTCGTTCTGCACCACCACCGAACGCCCGACCAGCGACGATGCCTGCAGGGCCTGGGACGAGGCCATGGCGCTGGTGATGGAGTTGACCGATTCATTCAGTGAGGTAATACCTTCCAGGCTGCTGAACTGCGCCAACTGGGCAACGAATTCACCGTTGTCCTGTGGGTCCAGCGGGTTCTGGTGCTGCATCTGGGTGACCAGCAATTGCAGGAACGCGTCCTTGCCGAGCGAGTCATTGCCGGTCTTGGATGCGGTGTCCGTGGTCTTCTTCGTGCTGGTACCTACACCCGACGCCGCCAGCACGTCGTTGAGGTTCACACCGTTGGTATCGATTGCCATGGTCTGGTTTCCTTATCACTGACCGAGGGTCAGGACCTTCTGCATCATGGCCTTGGCCGTGTTCATCAGCTCGGCATTGGTCTGGAACGCGCGGCTGGCGGAGATCATGTCAGCCATCTCCTCAACCACGTTGACGTTCGGGTAGTAGACGTAGCCATCCTTGTTCGCCGCCGGGTGGTTGGGCTCGTAACGGGCCTCCAGGTTGCTCTGGTCCTCGACGATGCCTTTTACCTGCACGCCCTGCCCTGCCTCGCCTTGGTCTTCGAACAGCGACTGGCTGCCGCCGGCCTGCGCGTCCTGGAAGGTGGTGGCGAACACCGGGTGGCGGGCGCGGTAGGTCTGATCGATGCTCGAGGAAACGGTCTCGGCGTTGGCGATGTTGGACGCAACGGTGTTCAGGCGCGTGTTCTGCGCACTCATGCCGCTACCGGCAATATTGAAGACACTGGAAAGGGACATGGTCATTCTCCCCGCAGGGCCGAAACCAGCCCTTTGAATTTACTGTTGAGCAAGGTGAAGCTGGCCTGGAAGCCGACGGCGTTTTCGGTGTAGTTCGATTGCTCGATCTGCGCGTCCACGGTGTTCTGGTCGATCGACGGCTGCGTTGGCGTGCGGTACTTGAGGGTATCGTCAGCCATGGCCAGGCCCTCGGCCTCGATATGGCGGCTGTTGGTACGATCCAGGCTGAAACGGCCGCCGCTTTGCTGCTTGTCGCTTTCGGCAGCGAGCACCGAGGCGAAGTCCATGTCGCGCGCCTTGTAGTTGGGCGTGTCGGCGTTGGCGATGTTGTTGGCCAGCACTTCGGCACGCTGAGCGCGGAAGCCCAGGGCCTTTTCGTGAATACCAAGCGCCTTGTCGAAACTGATGCTCATGTCGGGGAAACCTTCGGAGGTTGACCGGAATATCGTTGGGCAAGGTATAGCAAGTGCTGTGCCAACCAACAGAAACCCCGGAAATACGGGCTTGCAGGACGAGATGCTGTCAGAGTGATGCCAGAAAAGCGGCAAAGGCCTTCCGCCTTGGGCGGCGAAAGCGGCAATTGCCGGGCGGCAAAAGCGGCAAAACAAAAAATTGACGTCAGCATTTCTCCTGTGCCGGCCTCTTCGCGGGTAAACCCGCTCCCACAAGGTTCTGCACAGCTTTCAAGGTCGGCGCGGTACCTGTGGGAGCGGGCATGCCCGCGAAGAGGCCGGCACAGGCAAACAAAAAGGCCGGCAACTTTCGCTGCCGGCCTTTGTGCTTACTTCGCCTGGTAGATGATTCCCGGGCTGCACTGCACCATCTGGTAATGGTCCGGCAGCCCGTTCAGCGCCTCGGAAGCCCCGAGGAACAGATACCCGCCCGGCTTCAAGGTACTGTGGATACGCAACAGGATGTCCTTCTTCACCTGCGCCGAGAAGTAGATCAGCACGTTACGGCAGAACACCACATCGAACTTGCCCAGGCTGGCATAGCTGTCGAGCAGGTTGAACGAGCGGAACTCGACGCGGCTGCGAATCGCAGGCTTGACTGCCCAGCGCCCCGCCCCCTTGGTGTCGAAGTAGCGCTGCAGGCGCTCCTGGGACAAGCCACGGGCAATCGCCAGGCTGTCGTACTCGCCGGTCTTGCAGTTGGTCAACATCGTGCCGGACAGGTCGGTGGCAACGATCTGCGCGCCCATCTTCAACTGGCCGAGGTTGCTGCGCTCGAATTCGTCGATGGCCATCGAGATGGAATACGGCTCCTGCCCCGACGAACAGGCCGCCGACCACATGCGCAGGCGCTGGCCGGGGTTGTTGCGGATGAACTCGGGTATGACCTTGTTCTTCAGCACCTCGAACGGATAGGTATCGCGAAACCACAGGGTCTCGTTGGTGGTCATGGCATCGACCACCTGCTCACGCAAGCCGCCGCGCGGCTGGGCCTGGATCCGCTGAACCAGCTCGCCCAGACTCTTGATGCCCTGTTGCTCCATCAGCTTGTTGAGACGGCTGGAGACCAGGTACTGCTTATTCTCGCCCAGCAGGATGCCACAGGCTTTCTCCAGGAAGACCCGGAACTGTTCGAAATCCAAATTACCCGTAGACACTACTGCCGCCTCTTTTAAATCACTGGTGCCGGGGGCCTGCCCCCGGCTGCTTCAATGCGCTGCCTTGATCCGGTCGACTACCCGCTGGGCCAGGTCGTCCGGCTTGAACTTGGCCAGGAAGTCATCGGCACCGACCTTCTTGACCATCGCCTGGTTGAACACCCCGGAAAGCGAAGTATGCAGGCAGATGTGCAATTTTTGCATGCGCGGATCGCTGCGGATCTCCGCCGTCAGCGTATAACCGTCCATTTCCGGCATTTCAATGTCCGAGATCATCATCAGGAACTCTTCTTCCGGCTTCTTGCCCTCATCCACCAGCTGGCGCAGGTAGTTCAGGGCCTGACGGCCGTCGTTGAGCGCTACCACCTCGACCCCCACGGTCTGCAGGCAGCGGCTGACCTGCTTGCGCGCCACCGACGAATCGTCGACGGTGAGCACCCGCAACAGCACGGCCTTGTCCTGCACCTCGGCATCGATCACCCCGGCCGACACCGATTCGGACGACGGCGCCACTTCGGCCAGCACCTTCTCCACATCGATGATCTCGACCATGCGGTTGTCCACCCGGGTGACCGCCGTCAGGTAGTGGTCACGGCCGGTGCCCTTGGGTGGCGGATGGATTTCTTCCCAGTTCATGTTGACGATGCGCTCCACCGAGTGCACCAGGAAGCCCTGGGTCTTGGTGTTGTACTCGGTGATGATCACGAAACTGTTGCGCGTGTCTTCCTGCAGCGGCCGCAACCCGGTGGCCATCGACAGGTCGAGGATCGGGATGGTCGCCCCGCGAATATTGGCAACACCGCGCACCACCGGGTGCGCCTTGGGCAGCAGGGTCAGCGCAGGGCATTGCAGCACCTCCCTGACCTTGAATACGTTGATGCCGTAAAGCTGCTCGCCATTGAGGCGGAACAGCAGCAATTCCAGGCGATTCTGCCCCACCAGCTGCGTGCGCTGGTTGACCGAATCCATAACACCTGCCATGCCAGACTCCTTTATGTTTCAGCCTTTCGTTGCAACTCAGGTAGCGAGTCGGCACGGGCTTTGCTTTTTTGAGCGCCATGTACACGAAAACGACATTTTTCCGACGATTGACACGCCTGCTGACTGGCTCGCTGGCCATGCTGTGCCTGATGGTGCCCGGCGCTCGCACGGTAGCGGACGCGTTTACCTTGCCTGAACAGCTTATCGGTGTCACTCAAGGGTTTCTTGAATTCAGCGTCGAAGATTATCTGGCCACCACCCAGACCGCCGGCCGTTACGAGATCCAGGTCAACCCACTGGACCCGCGCCTGCGCATGCCGCTGTGCAGCCAGCAGCTGGACGCCTCGCTGGAAAGCCCGGCCCAGCCGCTGGGCCGCGTCACGGTAAAGGTACGCTGCGAAGGCACTGCGCCATGGACCGTATTCGTGCCGGCCACCGTGCGGCTGTTCCGCGATGTGGTGGTGGTGACCCGGCCGCTCAAGCGCGACAACGTGGTGGGCGAAGGCGACGTGGCCCTGCGCGAGCGCGATGTCGGCACCCTGGGCCAAGGCTTTTTGACCGAACTGGAACAGGCGGTGGGCATGAAGATGCTGCGCCCCACGGTGATCGACCAGGTACTCACCCCGCAACATCTGGAACAGGCCGAGGTGGTGCGCAAGGGCGACCACGTGGTGATCATCGCCCGCAGTGGCAGCCTGAGTGTGCGCATGCCCGGAGAAGCCCTGAGCAAGGGCGGCCTGAGCGAACAGATCCGGGTGCGCAATCTCAATTCCAAACGGGTAATCAAAGCCAGGGTGACCGGCCCCGGCCAGGTCGAGGTAAGTATGTAGCCAGCCCATTGATTTGCGCTGGCGGTGAGGAACCGCTTTTCCTAAACTGTGTCAGAAAACGGGTTCGCGAGCTTGCTGACAGGCGGCTATGCATTTGTGCCTAAAGTTTCTTTCGGGTTGGCCGAAAACAAGGCAAGCGTCCAAATACCCAGAGGTTTCTGATCATGGTCATCGACTTCAGTCGTTTGAATAACTCTCCGTCCGTAACGGGCGGCGTGCGCGGCAACACCGCGAGCGGCAGCGCCGAAAAACCGGCAGCCAGCCAGGAAGCGGCAACCGCCACCAGCGCCAGCGGAGAAGCGGTACACCTCAGCCAAGAGGCCCAGCAGTTGCAGAAGATCAGCGACAAGCTGCGCGACGAGCCGGTGGTCAACAGTGCCCGTGTGGCCCAGTTGAAACAGGCGATCGCCGACGGCAGCTACCAGGTCGATGCCGGCCGGGTCGCCAGCAAACTGCTCGATTTCGAAGCCCAGCGCTGACCGTTCGGCGCGCTGACTTCATGGACGCTAGAAAAGCCAAGAGTTAGCCATGCACGACACCACCTTGCTGCAACTGATCGAAGATGACATTGCCCCCATGCAGGAACTGCTGGAGCTTCTGCAAAAAGAAGCGATCGCCCTGCATGGCCGCGACATGGCGCCACTGGAGAACATCCTGGCCCGCAAGCAGTCTTTGATCGTGCTGCTGGAGCAGCAAGGCCTGCGGCGCAACAACCTGCTTGCCAGCCTTGGCCTGAGCCCTGATCGCGCCGGAGTGGAAGCCGTGGCGGCACAATCGCCGAACGGTGAGCTGCTACTGCAACAACTCGATGTGATCAGCCAGCTGATGCAAGCCTGCCAGCAGCTCAACGAGACCAATGGCCGGATCATCCAGGTGCAGCAACACGTCACCAACAACCAGATCCGGATCCTCATGGGCGGCGAAGCCCCTTCGCTCTACGACAGCCGCGGCAGCACCTCGCCACTGGCCAAGCCACGGGCGCTCAGCCAAGTGTGATTTTTTCTATCAAGGCACGGAACATACTGGCAAAATGCCGTTAATTGCGTGTGTCGCTTTTGCCTGGAGAACGATAAGCCGTGTTCAATGAATCCGATGCCCCGCAGCCGCCAAAGGTGCTGAACACCCCTTTGGAGATTGCGGCCAACTTGCGGCAGCTGCAGGAAAGCCATGACCCTCTGATCATCACCTTCCACGACCGCAGCCAGCGCTTCCAGAGCTACGTGGTGCACGTGGACCGTGAAAGCAACACCTTGGCGCTGGACGAGATGATCCCGCGCGACGGTGAGAAGTTCATCGAGAACGGCGAACACTTTCGCGTCGAAGGCTTCCACGATGGCGTGCGTATCGCCTGGGACTGTAACCACGAGCTGAAGATCAGCGAAGTCGACGGCCACCGTTGCTACCGCGGCGCCATGCCCCAGGAAATGACCTACCACCAGCGCCGCAACGCCTTCCGTGCCGCGCTGAAGCTGTCGCAGCTGGTCGATATCATCCTTGATGGTACCCACCTCAAGGGCAACGGCGCCCTGCGTGGCAAGCTGCTGGACATCTCCGCCACCGGCTGCAAGCTGCGCTTCGAAGGCAATGTCGAAGATCGCCTGCAACTGGGCCAGGTGTACGAGCGATTCAAGGCGGGTAACCCGCTGGGCCTGGTCGACACCATGGTCGAGCTGCGTCACCTGCACTATGAAGAGCGGATCAACACCACCTTTGCCGGGGTGCGCTTCCACAACCTCAACGGGCAGGCGCAGCGCAAGGTCGAGAGCTTCGTGTACCAGTTGCAGCGTGAAGCGCGGCGGTTCGACAAAGACGACTATTGATTGTCGATCGAGTACAAAAACGCCACCTATCAAGGTGGCGTTGTCATTGGTGCTTCTCCTCTGCCGGCCTCTTCGCGGGCTCGCCCGCTCCCACAGGTACAGCGCATGCCTTGAGCCCGGCGCGGCTTCCTGTGGGAGCGGGTTCACCCGCGAAGAGGCCGGCATAGATCTACACCGACTTGCTGACCTCACCTTCCGGCTCAGGCTGCTTGTCAGCCCCCTTCTCTTCCGCCTCGGTATCCTCCGCCGCCACCGGCGCCTGCATTACCTCCTGCACCGTCTGCTCATCCACCCGTGGGTCCAGCGCCGCCGACAACGGTGAACCTGCAGCCGGCATGGCAACGTGGCCCAAAGGTGCATCCTGCACCTGATGCAGCCCGGTAACCGCCTTCGGCCGGATGCGCCACACCAGCACCAGGGCAAAGAACACGAAGAAGGCATACAGCATCTGCGGGCCCAGCACCTTCATCAGCACACCTGCGGCCAGCGGCCCGATACACGCGCCCACGCCGTAGGTCACCAGCAGCATCGCGGTCAGCGACACCCGCCGTTCGCTTTCCACATGGTCGTTGGAAAACGCCACAGCCAGCGGGTACAGGCAGAATTGCAGCAACGAAATCACGAAGCCTATGCCAAACAGCAACTCCAGCGGCACGCTGGGCAACATTGCCAGCGGCGCCGAGGCCAGCGCCAACCCCACCGCCACGCTGCGGATCAGCACGGCCCGATCATAGCGGTCAGACAACCAGCCCAGCGGCCACTGCACCAACAGGCCGGCAAAAATGCAGCTACCCATGAACAGACCAACCTGCTCGGTAGTCATGCCCTGGCTGGAGGCATACAAAGGCGCCAGGCCATAGAACGAGCCGACGATCAACCCCGAACCCAGCACCGTGCTGAGCGACTGCGGCACGCGCTTGATGAAGAACTTCGGCTCCATGGGTGCCGGGCGCAACGGCGCCGGGTGAATGCGCCGGGTCATCGCGACCGGTACCAGGCACAGGGTGAAACACATGGCCACCAGCATCAGCAACTCCAGGCCAAGCTGTGGGTGCACCACCAGGATCAGCTGGCCGAGCACCAGGCCCAGGTACGAGGCGATCATGTAGCCGCTGAATACCGCGCCGCGATGCTTCACATCAGCCTGCTCGTTCAGCCAGCTCTCGATGACCATGTACTGACACATCATCCCCAGGCCGACGATCATCCGCAGCCCGACCCAGGCTGGCAACCAGCTGGTCAGGCCATGGCCGAGCACCGCCGCGCCGACGATGCCGGCGCAAGTGGCATAGGCGCGAATGTGCCCTACCCGGCCAATCAACCGATGGCCGACCTTGCCGCCTACAGCCAGGCCGAAGTAGTTGGCCGCCATCAAGGCACCCACCCACAGGCTGTCGACATGATCGGCTGCCAGGCGCAGGGCCAGGTAGGTACTGAGCAGGCCCGAGCCGATCAACATCATCAGCGCGGCGAAATACAACGACTGAAACGGCTTCCATATATTTCGCATAAGTCCCTTGCGGCTCCCGGGTCAGGTGGCGATGGGTTGCAGCCAAGCATAAAAGCAAAACTGCTGCGGCGCAGTCCCCTGCCAGACAAATCGTGAATCAAGGGCGCGTCCAGTGTCGGTCATGTCGTGATCGTGCACTTGCATGAGACCGGACTGCGCTCCCAGCGTTTACATTCATTGTTCACCAGACAAAGGGGCAGCCTGCCTCTTCTCCGTCAGGAAGAAGATCAAGCTGCCTCTATTCCCGCAAGGTCATGCCATTGGCCGGCAACGGCAGGGCCGTCTTGTAGCGCACCTGCTTCAAGGCGAAGCTGGAACGGATGTTGGCCACCCCTGGCAGCCGCGTCAGGTAATCGAGAAACCGTTCCAGCGCCTGGATGCTGGGCAGCAGCACCCGCAACAGATAGTCCGGATCGCCCGTCATCAGGTAGCACTCCATCACTTCGGGGCGCTCGGCGATCTCTTCCTCGAAGCGGTGCAACGACTGCTCCACCTGCTTCTCCAGGCTCACATGAATGAACACGTTCACATCCAGCCCCAGCGCTTCGGGCGACAGCAAGGTCACCTGCTGGCGGATCACCCCCAGTTCCTCCATTGCCCGCACTCGGTTGAAGCAGGGTGTGGGGGACAGGTTCACCGAGCGGGCCAGCTCGGCGTTGGTGATGCGGGCATTTTCTTGCAGGCTGTTGAGAATGCCGATATCGGTACGATCGAGTTTGCGCATGAGACAAAATCACCGGTTTTTTGTGTTTATGCGGAATGTTTATCTGCCCTGCTCGGCAAAGGCAATCAACTTGAGAGAAAAATTCTCCTGCTGGCCCACTAAGATGTAGGGGACGCTGACCTACCAGTCACAAGCCGGTACTCAGCGGCGGCCGCTTCAGAGCTCACAAAAACAAATACCCGAGCGAGCGTAAAAAGCATGAACGAGTACGCCCCCCTGCGTTTGCATGTGCCCGAGCCTACCGGCCGGCCAGGCTGCCAGACCGATTTCTCCTACCTGCGCCTGAACGATGCAGGTCAAGCCCGTAAACCGCCAGTCGATGTCGACGCTGCCGACACTGCGGACCTGTCCTACAGCCTGATCCGCGTGCTCGACGAGCAAGGCGACGCGCAAGGCCCGTGGGCCGAAGACATCGACCCGCAAGTTCTCCGCCAGGGCATGCGCGCCATGCTCAAGACGCGGATTTTCGACAGCCGCATGGTGGTCGCCCAGCGCCAGAAGAAGATGTCCTTCTACATGCAGAGCCTGGGTGAAGAGGCCATCGGCAGCGGCCAGGCCCTGGCCCTGAACCGCACCGACATGTGCTTCCCCACCTACCGCCAGCAAAGCATCCTGATGGCCCGCGACGTGTCGCTGGTCGAGATGATCTGCCAGCTGCTGTCCAACGAGCGCGACCCGCTCAAGGGCCGCCAGCTGCCGATCATGTATTCGGTACGCGAGGCCGGCTTCTTCACCATCAGCGGCAACCTGGCGACCCAGTTCGTGCAGGCGGTCGGCTGGGCCATGGCTTCGGCGATCAAGGGCGACACCAAGATCGCCTCGGCGTGGATCGGCGACGGCGCAACCGCCGAGTCGGACTTCCACACCGCCCTCACCTTCGCCCACGTGTACCGTGCCCCGGTGATCCTCAACGTGGTCAACAACCAGTGGGCGATCTCCACCTTCCAGGCCATCGCCGGTGGCGAGTCGACCACCTTCGCCGGCCGTGGCGTGGGTTGCGGCATTGCCTCGCTACGGGTTGACGGCAACGACTTCGTCGCCGTGTACGCCGCTTCGCGCTGGGCCGCAGAACGCGCCCGTCGCGGCCTGGGCCCGAGCCTGATCGAATGGGTCACCTACCGTGCCGGCCCGCATTCCACTTCGGACGACCCGTCCAAGTACCGCCCGGCCGATGACTGGAGCCACTTCCCGCTCGGCGACCCGATCGCCCGCCTGAAGCAGCACCTGATCAAGATCGGCCACTGGTCCGAGGAAGAGCACCAGGCCACCACTGCCGAGCTGGAAGCCGCGGTGATCGCCGCGCAGAAAGAAGCCGAGCAGTACGGCACCCTGGCCAATGGTCACATCCCGAGTGCCGCCTCGATGTTCGAGGACGTGTACAAGGAAATGCCCGACCACCTGCGCCGTCAACGCCAGGAACTGGGGGTTTGAGATGAACGACCACAACAACAGCATCAACCCGGAAACCGCCATGGCCACCACTACCATGACCATGATCCAGGCCCTGCGCTCGGCCATGGATGTCATGCTCGAGCGCGACGACAATGTGGTTATCTACGGCCAGGACGTCGGCTACTTCGGCGGCGTGTTCCGCTGCACCGAAGGCCTGCAGAACAAGTACGGCAAGTCCCGTGTGTTCGACGCGCCGATCTCCGAGAGCGGTATCGTCGGCACCGCCGTGGGCATGGGTGCCTACGGCCTGCGCCCGGTGGTGGAAATCCAGTTCGCCGACTATTTCTACCCGGCCTCCGACCAGATCGTTTCCGAGATGGCGCGCCTGCGTTACCGTTCGGCCGGCGAATTCATCGCCCCGCTCACCCTGCGCATGCCCTGCGGTGGCGGGATCTATGGCGGCCAGACACACAGCCAGAGCCCGGAAGCGATGTTCACCCAGGTGTGCGGCCTGCGCACTGTCATGCCGTCCAACCCCTATGACGCCAAGGGCCTGCTGATCGCCTCGATCGAATGCGATGACCCGGTGATTTTCCTGGAACCCAAGCGCCTGTACAACGGCCCGTTCGACGGCCACCACGACCGCCCTGTCACGCCGTGGTCGAAGCACCCGCAAAGCGCCGTGCCCGATGGCTACTACAGCGTGCCGCTGGACAAGGCGGCCATTACCCGCCCCGGCAATGACGTGACCGTGCTGACCTACGGCACCACGGTGTACGTGGCCCAGGTGGCCGCCGAAGAAACCGGCGTCGACGCCGAGGTGATCGACCTGCGCAGCCTGTGGCCGCTGGACCTGGACACCATCGTCGAGTCGGTGAAAAAGACTGGCCGCTGCGTGGTGGTACACGAGGCTACCCGCACCTGCGGTTTCGGCGCCGAACTGGTGTCGCTGGTGCAGGAACACTGCTTCCACCACCTGGAGGCGCCGATCGAGCGCGTCACCGGCTGGGACACCCCCTACC
This sequence comes from Pseudomonas sp. B10(2017), assembly GCF_002113295.1. Lineage (NCBI taxonomy): Bacteria > Pseudomonadati > Pseudomonadota > Gammaproteobacteria > Pseudomonadales > Pseudomonadaceae > Pseudomonas > Pseudomonas sp. B10(2017). The sequence continues at coordinate 31,267 of NZ_NEJU01000016.1, read as the reverse complement.
CACACGCACAGGAATGGGCTTACTTCCCAGGGCCTTCGCGGGTAGGTGCGGCATTGAAAAAGGTCATGGAGGTCTGAATGGGCACGCACGTCATCAAGATGCCGGACATTGGCGAAGGCATCGCGCAGGTCGAGTTGGTCGAGTGGTTCGTCAAGGTCGGTGACATGATCGCCGAAGACCAGGTAGTCGCCGACGTCATGACCGACAAGGCCACCGTGGAAATCCCTTCGCCGGTCAGCGGCAAGGTGCTGGCACTGGGTGGGCAACCAGGTGAAGTGATGGCGGTCGGCAGCGAGCTGATCCGCATCGAAGTGGAAGGCAGCGGCAACCATGTGGATGTGCCTACCAAGGATGTGCCCAAGCGCGAACAGGTCGAGGCCCCCGATGCCCCGGTAGCCGCCAAGCCAGAGCCGCAGAAGGAAGCAAGACCGGCCGCGTACCAGACGCCCGTCAACCACGAGGCAGCCCCGATCGTGCCACGCCAGCCAGGCGACAAGCCGCTGGCCTCGCCGGCGGTGCGCAAGCGTGCTCTGGATGCAGGTATCGAACTGCGTTACGTGCATGGCAGCGGCCCGGCCGGGCGCATCCTGCACGAAGACCTCGACGCCTTCATGAGCAAGCCGCACAGCGCCGGCGGACAAGCCCCGAGCGGCTATGCCAAGCGCACCGACAGCGAGCAGGTGCCGGTGATCGGCCTGCGCCGCAAGATCGCTCAGCGCATGCAGGACGCCAAGCGCCGGGTCGCGCACTTCAGCTATGTGGAAGAAATCGATGTCACCGCCCTGGAAGCCCTGCGCCAGCAACTCAACAGCAAGCATGGCGACAGCCGCGGCAAGCTGACCCTGCTGCCGTTCCTGGTGCGTGCCCTTGTCGTGGCACTGCGCGATTTCCCGCAGATCAACGCCACCTATGACGACGAAGCCCAGGTCATCACCCGCCATGGCGCGGTACATGTGGGTATCGCCACCCAGGGCGACAACGGCCTGATGGTACCGGTGCTGCGCCATGCCGAAGCTGGCAGCCTGTGGAGCAACGCAGGCGAGATCTCGCGACTGGCCAACGCTGCCCGCAACAACAAGGCCAGCCGCGACGAGCTGTCCGGTTCGACCATCACCCTGACCAGCCTGGGCGCCCTGGGCGGCATCGTCAGCACGCCGGTGGTCAACACCCCGGAAGTGGCGATCGTCGGCGTCAACCGCATGGTCGAGCGACCTGTGGTGATCGATGGCCAGATCGTCGTGCGCAAGATGATGAACCTGTCCAGCTCGTTCGACCACCGCGTGGTCGATGGCATGGACGCCGCGCTGTTCATCCAGGCCGTGCGCGGCCTGCTCGAACAACCCGCCTGCCTGTTCGTGGAGTGAGCATGCAAGAGACTATCCAGACTACCCTGTTGATCATCGGCGGCGGCCCTGGCGGCTACGTGGCTGCCATCCGCGCCGGGCAACTGGGCATCCCCACCGTGCTGGTGGAAGGCCAGGCACTGGGCGGTACCTGCCTGAATATCGGCTGCATCCCGTCCAAGGCGCTGATCCACGTGGCCGAGCAGTTCCACCAGACTTCGCGCTTTGCCGGCCCGTCGGAGCTGGGCATCAGCGTCGCCTCGCCGCGCCTGGAGATTGGCCAGAGCGTGGCCTGGAAGGACGGCATCGTCGACCGCCTGACCACCGGCGTCGCAGCCCTGCTGAAAAAGCACGGGGTCAAGGTGATCCATGGCTGGGCGAAAGTGCTCGACGGCAAGCAGGTCGAGGTCGATGGCCAGCGTATCCAGTGCGAGCACCTGTTGCTGGCCACTGGCTCCAGCAGTGTCGAACTGCCGATGCTGCCACTGGGCGGGCCGATCATTTCCTCGACCGAAGCCCTGGCGCCGAAAACCCTGCCGCAGCACCTGGTAGTGGTGGGCGGCGGCTACATCGGCCTGGAGCTGGGCATCGCCTACCGCAAGCTGGGCGCTCGGGTCAGCGTGGTGGAGGCGCGCGAGCGCATCCTGCCGACCTACGACAGCGAGCTGACCGCCCCCGTGGCCGAATCGCTGAAGAAGCTGGGCATCACCCTGTACCTGGGCCATAGCGTCGAAGGTTACGAAGGTGGCTGCCTGCTGGCCCGTGATGGCCAGGGTGGCCAACTGCGCCTGGAAGCCGACCAGGTGCTGGTGGCCGTGGGCCGTAGGCCGCGCACACAAGGCTTCAACCTGGAGTGCCTGGACCTTAAGATGAACGGCGCCGCCGTCGCCATCGACGAGCGCTGCCAGACCAGCATGCGCAACGTCTGGGCCATCGGCGACGTGGCCGGCGAACCGATGCTGGCGCACCGGGCCATGGCCCAGGGCGAGATGGTCGCCGAGATCATCGCCGGCAAGGCACGCCGTTTCGAACCCAGCGCGATCGCCGCGGTGTGTTTCACCGACCCGGAAGTGGTGGTAGTCGGCAAGACCCCGGAGCAAGCCAGCCAGCAAGGGCTGGACTGCATCGTCGCGCAGTTCCCGTTTGCCGCCAATGGCCGGGCCATGAGCCTGGAATCGAAAAGCGGTTTCGTGCGAGTGGTGGCGCGCCGTGACAACCACCTGATCCTGGGTTGGCAGGCGGTTGGCGTGGCGGTTTCCGAGTTGTCGACGGCGTTTGCCCAGTCGCTGGAGATGGGCGCGTGCCTGGAGGATGTGGCCGGCACCATCCATGCCCACCCGACACTGGGTGAGGCGGTACAGGAAGCGGCACTGCGCGCCTTGGGCCACGCCCTGCATATCTGACACTGAAGCGGCCGAGGCCGATTTGGCCCGCAGCGCCCCAAGGCGTTGCGGGTCTTTTTTCGTTCAGGCCTTACGGCGGTCCAACACAAAACCTGAAACCACCGCGGCCGCTCCCACAATGATCGCGATCTATTGGGCTATCGCGTTCTTGCCGTTCCCCTTGGCGCGGTACAGCGCCGTGTCGGCACGCGCCAGCAGTGCATGCTGGTCCTCTCCTTCCTGCCATTGCACCACGCCGTAGCTCATGGTCAGCCGGCAATCGCCCACCGGCTCCACCTGCACCATCGCCTGACGCAAGCGTGCTGCCACCTCCAGCGCCTCGCCCAGCGAGGCCTGCGGCAATACGACGACGAACTCGTCCCCACCCCAGCGCGCCAGCAGGTCCTGCTGCCGCTGCAGTTGCTGGTTCACCCAGGACAGCTCGCGGGTGCGTTCGGCCACCTGGCTTTCCAGGGACTGGTTCCTCTGCTCCAGTTGCGCCACCAGGCGCTTGTTAGGGCATTCCAGTCCCAGATGCCTTCGCTGATCAGATCGAACAACGTATGCAACTGGTGTTCACTGAAGCCGGTGGGTACCGGCCGGGTTTCCTGACTCATGGACGCTCCCCCTGGCTCCTGGCGCACCCGAACAGAATAGCCCCGACGCCCTGTTTTGGCGGTGCTGAGGACGGGCATGGATTGAGGACGTTCAAGCCAGATGCAACAGCGCCTCCTCCACTGCAGCAACCACCTGGTTGCCCTTGGCACCTGGCAGCCGCCATGCGGCGATGGTCACACCCAGTGGCACCGCGAGGTCGATGGGGGCGACCAGTTCGCCGCTGTCGAGGTAGCGCTGCACCAGGCTTCTGCGCCCTATCAGCACCCCGGCGGCCAGCAGCGCTTGCTGCAAGGCGATCGAGTACAGGGAAAACCCCGGCCCGCGGGCAACGAACTTGTGCCCGGGCATCACCGCTCCCGTCCACACTGCCCAGTCGTTCCAGCCCACGTCGGCAATGCAACGGGCGTCGGCAAGGTCCTCGGGCTTGGCGATGCTGGCGGCCAAGGCCGGCACACACACGGGCAGGATTTCTTCCGTGGCTATCCTGCGTTGCCAGCGCTCGGGTTTTTCGGTGTAGAACAGGCACAGGTCGAACGGGCTGCGCTTCAGGTTGGGCGGTTCATCCACCGCCGTCACCGAGATCTCGATGGGTGCCAGCAGTCGGGTCAGTTCCGGCAGGCGTGGCCCGATCCACAACTGCGCCAGGGCAGGCGATGTGACGATATGCACCCGCTGTGGTGCGGCCAGACGGCGCAGCGTGCGCGCAGCGGCCTCCACGGCGTCGAACGCCTCGGTGAACTGGCCTTTCACGCTTTCGCCCAAGGGCGTCAGGCGCACGCCTTTTGCGTGGCGCTCGAACAAGGCCGCGCCGTATTCGCTTTCCAGGGTCTTGACCAGGGCGGCGATGGCCCCCGGGGTCACCTTCAGTTCGAGTGCGGCACGGGCAAAACCGCCCAGGCGGGCTGAAGCTTCGAAGGCACGCAGGGCATTGAGCTGCAGCGAGTGCCGGGTAGGAGTATCGAGGTACACGCTTTCAGGCCTATTTTTTTTAGGCCTACTATTCCAGAAATCTGACGTTGAGGCCAACTGTCGCGCGCATTAACGTGGACGTGCCGCCCTTGCACCGTCTGCACACTTTCAAGGATTTCAAATGCCGTATCCAAGCGGGACCCAAGCGTTCAGGCAAGGTGCCCACAGCGCCCTGCCATTGACCTCCGGCATCGTGCCCTTCGGCCTGATCACCGGGGTGACGGCGATCGGCATAGGCCTGTCGCCAACCGATGCCATCGGCATGACCTTGCTGTTCTACTCCGGGTCCGCGCAAATGGTAGTGATGCAGCTGATGCAAAGCGCTGCCCTGCCGGTGACCATGGTAGTCACCGCGCTGGTGATCAATTTGCGCTTCCTGATGTACAGCGCCAGCCTGGCGCCACACCTGGGCCAGCTGCCGCGTCGCCACAAGTGGCCGATGGCGTACATGCTGTCAGACCAGTCCTTCGCCCTGTGCACGCTGAAGATGGGCTCGGGCGGGCTCGGGCAGTCTGCCTACCCCTACTATGCCGGTACGGCAATCACCATGTTCTTCGGCTGGAACCTCTCGGTGCTGGCGGGCATGTACCTGGGCGCGAGCATCCCTGAGGACTGGTCGCTGGGCTTTGCAATTCCATTGTCATTCCTGGCGCTTTTGGTACCTGGCATTCGCAATGCGGCCACGCTTGGCGCAGCGTTGACCGGCGGCGTGCTCGCCGTGCTGGCCGCCAACCTGCCCTACAACCTCGGCCTGCTGACTGGCGCGCTGGGCGGCATCATCGCCGGGCTGGCCATCGAGAACTGGCAAAAGCAGCAATCTGCGGCAGCAGCCAATACCGAACAGGAAGCATCATGAGCGAAACGACCCAGTGGATAACCTTCATTCTGATCGGCCTGGGCACCTTCGCCATCCGCTTGTCGTTCATCGAGTTGCATACGGTATTGCGCATCCCCCCACTGTTTCGCCGCGCCCTGGCGTATGTGCCGGCCAGCGTGCTGGCCGCCTTGGTACTGCCGGCAGTGGTGTTGCCCGATCGGCAGGCGGGGTTCGACTGGATGAACCCGCAGATACCGGCAGCAATATTGGCCGCGCTGGTGGCGTGGCGCACGCGCAGCACAATGCTGACGCTGATTGTGGGCATGGGAGTGCTGTGGGCCTTGAAGCATCTGGGGATGTAGAAATACGCAGGTTCAAGGCTTCCCGATTTCGCGTCATCAACACTGGGTGGACGCGGTAAGGGAACGAAAGGAAATGGCGTCCCAGGCAGGAATTGAACCTGCAACCTTCCCCTTAGGAGGGGGATGCTCTATCCAATTGAGCTACTGAGACGCAAGTGCCGACAGCGGACGCTGCACAGCAGGACGGCCAGCATGTTAACCAGCACGCTGGCGTTTGTCATGCCTCAAGCGGGCTTTTTCGCGTAATCCTTTTCTGCCAATGCTACACCTGTGGCAGCACGCCTTCATCACGCAGCAGCACGAACAGTCCCTCGACCGCGGTTTCCAGGGTGGTGGAGTTGTCCAGCACATGCAGCGACGGATCGGCCAGCGCCTGCAAGCGTGCATTTCGTGCCAGGCGCTGCTCGACTTCCTCTGCGCTTTCCCGGCCGCGGGCCACCAGGCGCTCGCGCAATACCTCGTGCCTGACCTCGATCAGCACTGCCAACAGGTTCGGGTAGCGCCGGCGTGCCTCGGCCAGATATGCCCGCGAACCATTCACCAGCACCGCCCTGCCCTCCGCCAGCCACCGGTCCACCTGTAGTGGGATACCGTAATCCAGACCATTGGCCCGCCAATGCATGGCAAACGCCCCTTGCTCGCGCAGTGCTTCGAACTGTTCGGACGTAACTCCATGGGCGGCTTCGCCCTTTGCTTCGGCCGACCGGGTAATGACGCGACGGGCGATTTCCACCCCCGCGGCTGCCAACCGCTCACGAGAAGCGTCGATCAGGGAATCTTTCCCGGAACCCGACGGTCCTACCAGATATATCAACCGGCCCGTCCCTGATTGGCGGTCGCTTGCGTCATGTTGCATAGCCACTATGCTCTATGGAGGGAAATCGGCACATTCTAGGGCGTTTACCGGCCTTTTGCTGCGTTTTACCAGTTTTTGACGGCAAAAGTCTGACGATCGAGTAAGCCTGAGCATGTAAAACTTTTCAAACCAGTACTCATTTCTGATAATTGGTACTGGCACAAAGCCTTTATCCGGCTCACTATTTGTCACAGAATTGACGCCAAGGAAACGGCGACCATGAGGCAAGATGAGCATCCATTTTTCACAGACGGTTGAACATTTCATCGTCGCTACGGTCGTACTACCACCCCGTGCGGCCAATTTGAGAACCGCTTCCCCTGAACCAAAATCCGGTCAATTTATATGCGCCCAATGAAACAGGCTATTTATTCGAGCCGCACCGCTGACAAGTTCGTCGTCCGCCTGCCAGACGGGATGCGTGAGCGCATTGCCGAGGTAGCGCGCAACCATCACCGCAGCATGAACTCCGAAATCATCGCGCGCCTGGAACAGAGCCTTATCCAGGAAGGTGCGTTGGGTGACGAGTTGAGCATGCGCCTGGACAGCCCCGAACTGTCCCTGCATGAACGCGAGTTGCTGCAACGCTTCCGTCAACTGTCGCACCGCCAGCAGAACGCGCTGGTCGCCCTCATCGCTCACGATGTGGAAATGGCTACCGACGCCTCCTGAGGTTTGCAGCCGAACACAAAAAAGCCAGCGAAAGCTGGCTTTTTTGTGGGCTCACCACGGCTGTGGGATCACTATTTCCGTGGGAGCGGCCCTGTGTCGCCAAAGGGCCGCAGAGCGGCCCCACGATGTCTGCAGCGCCGCACAAATTTCCGGGGCTGCTTCGCAGCCCTTTCGCGACACAAGGCCGCTCCCACAGAGACCTAATCGGTTACAGCAGGAACAGTGTGGCCAGGCCGAGGAAGATGAAGAACCCGCCACTATCGGTAACCGCGGTAATCATCACGCTGGAGCCCATCGCCGGGTCGCGCCCCAGGCGTGTCAGGGTCATCGGGATCAACACCCCCATCAAGGCCGCCAACAGCAGGTTCAAGGTCATCGCCGCAGTCATCACCAAGCCCAACGACCAGCTGCCATACAACCAGAACGCCACCGCACCGATCACCCCGCCCCAGATCAGGCCGTTGAGCAGCGATACCGCCAGCTCCTTGCGCATCAGGCGGCTGGTATTGCCCGGCGACACCTGGTCCAGCGCCATGGCGCGCACGATCATGGTGATGGTCTGGTTACCGGAGTTGCCACCAATACCCGCCACGATCGGCATCAGCGCAGCCAGGGCGACCAGCTTCTCGATCGAACCTTCGAACAGGCCGATCACACGCGACGCAACGAAAGCGGTAATCAGGTTGATGGCCAACCAGGCCCAGCGGTTGCGCAGCGAACGCCAGACCGAGGCGAAGATGTCTTCTTCCTCGCGCAAACCGGCCATGTTCAGCACTTCGCTTTCACTTTCTTCACGAATCAGGTCGACCATTTCGTCGATGGTCAAGCGGCCGATCAGGCGTTCGTTCTTGTCCACGACCGGCGCAGATACCAGGTCATAACGCTCGAAGGCCTGCGCCGCGTCATAGGCATCTTCGTCGGGGTGGAAGGAAACCGGGTCGGTCGCCATGACCTCCGCCACCTTCTTCTCCGGGTCGTTGACCAGCAAGCGCTTGATCGGCAATACGCCCTTCAGAATACCGTCATAGTCCACCACGAACAGTTTGTCGGTGTGGTTCGGCAGTTCTTTCAAACGGCGCAGGTAGCGCAACACCACTTCGAGGCTGACGTCTTCGCGGATGGTGACCATCTCGAAGTCCATCAACGCACCAACCTGCTCCTCGTCGTAGCTCAGCGCCGAACGCACGCGCTCGCGTTGCTGCGCATCGAGGGTTTCCATCAGCTCGTGAACAACGTCACGCGGCAGCTCAGGAGCCAGGTCGGCCAGTTCGTCGGCGTCCATTTCCTTGGCGGCGGCGAGCAGTTCGTGATCGTCCATGTCGGCGATCAGCGATTGCCGCACGGCGTCGGACACTTCCAGCAGGATGTCGCCATCGCGATCCGAGCGCACCAGCTGCCAGACCGTCAGGCGGTCTTCCAGTGGCAAGGCTTCAAGGATGTAGGCGATGTCGGCGGGGTGCAGGTCATCGAGCTTGCGCTGCAGCTCGACGAGGTTCTGGCGGTGGACCAGGTTTTCCACCAGGTCGTTGTGGGCGCCTTCCTGACGGTGGGTCAGGTCTTCGACCACGCGCTGGCGTTGCAGCAGTTCGACCACCTGGGCCAGGCGGTCCTGCAGGCTTTCCTGCGCTTTTTTTACTTCTACTTCAGTCATAGGCGAACTCCACTCCCAGCAGCGGAGCACGCCGGGAGAATCAATCGGTCAGATCTTTCTGTATGAATCTTGTTAGCGAGTAACTACTGGGTAAGTCCATGGTGGTTTTCCACAAGCCCCGGCGGGGCTGACGGGCGCAATCATACACTGCTAAAGCTGTCAGATCGCTTAAAATTTTGGCCAGAACAATCGTTTGCGTGATAAAGCTGGGACAAGGCTCGAAGCTATCAGTGCGACGGTGGGTCTGGCGGTTAAAGCACATTTGTTGTGTGCCTGGATGTGTATGCGATACCTGATCGAATTCGGGGCTGCTTTGCAGCCCTTTCGCCGGCAAGCCAGCCCCCACAGGGACGACACAGTCCAGAGAGCAGCGCGAGTCCTGTGGGAGCTGGCTCGCCGGCGATGGGCCGCATGGCGGCCCCGAGCTACACCACAATCATTACAGAAGAGCGTAGATGGACATCAGCAACAATTCATTGGCGCAGAAAAACAAAAAGCCCGCTCTATTGAGCGGGCTTCTTGATTTTGTGTGGCGGACTCAGGAGGATTCGAACCTCCGACCGCTCGGTTCGTAGCCGAGTACTCTATCCAGCTGAGCTATGAGTCCGTGGTGGTACTTTTTAGACCAGGTTACCACTGGTTGACTGAAGTGCCTTTGCAAGCAGAGCCACTTCAAAAAGTGGCGGACTCAGCAGGATTCGAACCTGCGACCGCTCGGTTCGTAGCCGAGTACTCTATCCAGCTGAGCTATGAGTCCGCGATGGTATTTTTAGACCAGATTACCACTGGTTGATTGAAGTAGCCTTGCAAACAAAGCCACTTCAAAAGTGGCGGACTCAGGAGGATTCGAACCTCCGACCGCTCGGTTCGTAGCCGAGTACTCTATCCAGCTGAGCTATGAGTCCGTGTCTTGCCGCGCATTATAGGTCGCTGAAACATTTTTGCAAGAACTTTTTCGTTTAAAATCAACTACTTAGCGTTCTTACCGTTTACAGCGCCCTAAGCGAATAATGGCGGTGAAGGGGGGATTCGAACCCCCGATACCCTTATGAGGTATACTCCCTTAGCAGGGGAGCGCCTTCGGCCACTCGGCCACCTCACCGCAACACGAGGCGAATATTAAACAGGCTCTTCCTCGTTTGCAACCCTTTTTTTGAAAAAAACTTCAAAAAAATTAAAGGCTTGGCTCCTCGTCCTTCTCTTTCTTGATCCGCAGGTAGATTTCCTCGCGGTGCACAGCCACTTCCTTCGGGGCGCTGACGCCAATACGCACCTGGTTGCCTTTGACGCCGAGCACCGTCACGGTGATCTCGCCGTCTCCAATGATCAGGCTCTCGGCGCACCGACGAGTCAGAATCAACATAGCTTTCTCCTTACGCAAAACATTCAGGGGTAACAGTCTTGGGTGTCGCGGCCTGGTCGTGGACGACGACCAGGGCCCGGTTGCTCGTCACCCAGGGCAGGACAGGCCTGCGTGGCGAGCAGAAACGCGAAGGGCGCGGCAAGCCGCGCCCTTCCAGGCAGCGTATTACTCGCTCTGTCGTGCCGGAGCGTCGAGTTCGAACGCGGTGTGCAGCGCGCGCACGGCCAGCTCCAGGTACTTCTCTTCGATCACGACCGAAACCTTGATCTCGGAGGTGGAGATCATCTGGATGTTGATGCTCTCCTTGGCCAGGGCTTCGAACATGCGGCTGGCAACACCGGCGTGCGAACGCATGCCGACGCCAACGATCGAGACCTTGGCGATCTTGGTGTCACCGATCACTTCACGGGCACCGATTTCGCGGGCAGTGTTTTCCAGCACGCTCTGCGCCTTCTCGTACTCGTTGCGGTGCACGGTGAAGGTGAAGTCGGTGGTGTTATCGTGGGCAACGTTCTGCACGATCATGTCGACCTCGATGTTCGAGGCGCTGATCGGGCCGAGGATCTTGAAGGCCACGCCCGGAGTGTCCGGCACGCCGCGAATGGTCAGCTTGGCTTCATCACGGTTGAAGGCGATACCGGAAATGATCGGCTGTTCCATGGATTCCTCTTCATCAATGGTAATGAGGGTACCCGGACCCTCCTTGAAGCTGTGCAGCACGCGCAGCGGAACGTTGTACTTGCCGGCGAACTCCACCGAACGGATCTGCAGCACCTTGGAACCGAGGCTGGCCATTTCCAGCATCTCTTCGAAGGTGATCTTCTCCAGGCGCTGGGCCTGTGGCACAACGCGCGGGTCGGTGGTGTAGACGCCATCGACGTCGGTGTAGATCTGGCACTCATCAGCCTTCAGCGCAGCCGCCAGGGCCACACCCGTGGTGTCGGAGCCGCCACGGCCCAGGGTGGTGATGCTGCCGTGCTCGTCGACGCCCTGGAAGCCCGCTACCACGACCACGCGGCCTTCCTTGAGGTCGGCACGAATCTTCTGGTCGTCGATCTGCAGGATGCGCGCCTTGTTGTGCGCGCTGTCAGTGAGAATGCGCACCTGGTTGCCGGTGTAGGACACCGCTGGCACACCACGCTTGATCAAGGCCATGGTCAGCAGGGCAATGGTGACCTGCTCACCGGTCGACACGATCACATCCAGTTCACGCGGAACCGGCTGATCGGTGATCTGCTTGGCCAGGTCGATCAGGCGATTGGTTTCACCGCTCATTGCCGACAACACAACCACCAGGTCGTCGCCCGCCTCACGGTGTTTCTTGACCTTATCGGCTACCTGCTCGATCCGCTCGATGGAACCGACAGAGGTGCCGCCAAATTTCTGTACGATCAACGCCATTTCAATGGTGCCTCAGCCCATACAGGGCCCCAAAAAACAATCCAACATGAAGAGGCCGCGACTAGACCGCCGGCCCCTTCATCTCAAAGTCCCTGCTCTGCGAATGGCACGGCCAGCGCCAGGGCCTGGTCCAGTGCAGCGACGTCGACGCCGCCACCCTGGGCCATGTCCGGACGGCCACCGCCCTTGCCACCCACCGCCGCAGCGGCTTGTTTCATCAGATCGCCAGCCTTGAGTTGGCTGGAGAGGTCCTTGGTCACGCCGGCCACCAGCACGACTTTGCCCTCATGCTCGCTGCCCAGCAGGATCACTGCGTGGCCGAGCTTGTTCTTCAGCTGATCGACCAGCGCCAGCAGGGCCTTGCCGTCCTGCCCATCCAGGCGGGCGGCGAGCACCTTGGCGCCCTTGACCTCAACGGCCGCGTTGGAGAGATCATCCCCGGCGGCGCTGGCGGCCTTGGCCTGCAGCTGTTCCAGCTGCTTCTCCAGCTGGCGGTTGCGCTCGAGCACAGCCGACAGCTTGTCGATCAGGTTGTCGCGGTTACCCTTCACCAGCTGGGCGGCTTCCTTGACCTGCTCTTCGGCAGCGTTCAGGTAGGCCAGCGCAGCAGCGCCGGTGACCGCTTCGATGCGGCGCACGCCAGAGGCCACGCCGCCTTCGCTGATGATCTTGAACAGGCTGATGTCACCGGTGCGCTTGGCGTGGATACCGCCGCACAGCTCCACCGAGAAATCGCCGCCCATGCTCAGCACACGCACGGTGTCGCCGTACTTCTCGCCGAACAGCGCCATGGCACCCTTGGCCTTGGCGGTTTCGATGTCGGTCAGTTCGGTTTCCACCGCAGTGTTCTTGCGCACTTCGCGGTTGACGATGTCTTCCAGGGCCTTGATCTGCTCCGGTTTCACCGCTTCGAAGTGGCTGAAGTCGAAACGCAGGCGCTGGCTGTCGACCAGCGAGCCTTTCTGCTGCACGTGCTCGCCCAGTACCTGGCGCAGCGCTTCGTGCAGCAGGTGGGTGGCAGAGTGGTTCAGCGAGGTGGCGTGCTGCACCTCGGCATCGACCTTGGCCTCGACCGGCGAACCGATCACCAGCGCGCCGCTGGCAACCACGCCATGGTGCAGGAAGGCACCACCGGTCTTGGTAGTGTCGCGCACATCGAAGCGCGCAGCGCCAGCCTGCAGGTAGCCGGTGTCGCCCACCTGGCCACCGGATTCGGCGTAGAACGGCGTGCGATCGAGCACGACCACGCCCTGCTCGCCTTCACCCAGCTGGTCGACGGCCTGGCCGTCCTTGTACAGGGCGATGATCTTGCCCTGGCCTTCGGTGGCCTCGTAGCCGAGGAACTCGGTGGCACTGTCGACCTTGACCAGGCTGTTGTAATCCATGCCGAAGGCGCTGGCGGAACGGGCACGCTCACGCTGGGCGTCCATCTCGCGCTCGAAACCGGCTTCGTCGATGGTCAGCTCGCGCTCGCGGGCAATGTCGGCGGTCAGGTCCATCGGGAAGCCGTAGGTGTCGTACAGCTTGAACACCACGTCGCCCGGCACCACGTCGCCCTTCAGCTGGGCCAGGTCCTGCTCGAGGATGCGCAGGCCCTGCTCCAGGGTCTTGGCGAACTGTTCTTCTTCAGCCTTGAGCACGCGCTCGATGTGCGCCTGCTGGCTGTTCAGTTCCGGGAAGGCCTCACCCATTTCGGCGACCAGCGCGGCAACGATCTGGTAGAAGAAGCTGCCTTTGGCACCCAGCTTGTTACCGTGGCGGCAGGCGCGACGAATAATGCGGCGCAGCACGTAGCCACGGCCTTCGTTGGACGGCAGCACGCCGTCGGCGATCAGGAAGCCGCACGAACGGATGTGGTCGGCGACCACTTTCAGCGAGGCCTGCCCCTCATTGCTGCAACCGATGGCCTTGGCCGCGGCGGAAAGCAGGTTCTGGAACAGGTCGATCTCGTAGTTCGAGTGCACGTGCTGCAGCACGGCGCTGACGCGCTCCAGGCCCATGCCAGTATCCACCGACGGCGCAGGCAGCGGGTGCAGCACGCCATCGGCGGTGCGGTTGAACTGCATGAAGACGTTGTTCCAGATCTCGATGTAGCGATCGCCGTCTTCTTCCGGCGAACCGGGTGGGCCGCCCCAGATGTCCGGGCCGTGGTCGTAGAAGATCTCGGTGCACGGGCCGCACGGGCCGGTGTCGCCCATGGTCCAGAAGTTGTCGGAGGCGTACGGGGCGCCCTTGTTGTCGCCGATGCGCACCATGCGCTCGGCCGGCACGCCGACTTCCTTGGTCCAGATATCGTAGGCTTCGTCGTCAGTGGCGTAGACGGTGACCCAGAGCTTTTCCTTTGGCAGGTTCAGCCATTTTTCCGAGGTCAGGAAGGTCCAGGCGAAGGTAATGGCATCGCGCTTGAAATAGTCACCGAAGCTGAAGTTGCCCAGCATTTCGAAGAAGGTATGGTGGCGCGCGGTGTAACCGACGTTTTCCAGGTCGTTGTGCTTGCCGCCGGCGCGCACGCACTTCTGGCTGCTGACGGCACGCGTGTAGGCACGCTTCTCCGCACCGAGGAAGCAGTCCTTGAACTGGTTCATGCCGGCATTGGTGAACAACAGGGTCGGGTCGTTGTTCGGGATCAGCGAACTGGAGGCGACTCGGGTATGTCCCTGCTCTTCGAAGAAGCGAAGGAAGGCTTCACGGATTTCTGCGCTTTTCATAGGTTCTTCCACGGAAACGGCGGCCGTTTGGGCTAATACGTCGAATCGACGAAACGACGGCAAAGGGCGCCATTATAGCCAGCCTGAACGGGAGATACAGTGTGTTTGTACACCAGAACAGCAATCGGCGGATGAAAAGCCGTTCATGAGCACGCCCAAGGCGGCAAAGCGGACCTGCAGGCCTGCCCATGCGGTACATAAGCAACACCTGACCCGCGCAGCGGAACGGGATCCTGCTGGCCCACCTTCGCTGCCGGAGCCCTCCATGCCTGAGCTGAACCTGTCCAAACTCCACTCGGATCCACACCCACTGCCTCACGAGGCTACCCTGGCCAATCCGAACCCGATCTACTACATAGATGCTCGCGAACCTGGTTACGCCCAGACCGCCTTTCCCAATGAAGACAACCCCCAGCAGCAGACCGAGGTCAAGTACATCCAGGCTGACTCCAACGTGCGAATCACCCTGGAACACACTTACCCGCTGGGGCGACGCTATCGCCGCAACACCCAGAACAGCGAACTGCTGGTCTTCAACGTGGCCCCGCGTGCGCTGCGCGCGGATGGGCAGCAAAAGCGCGTACGTATTGCCCCTCGCGAATGCCTGCTGGAAGTGACCATCAACGATGCGGTATTCATGGTCGTCGCGCATACCGCCCAAGCCATCGCCATTCGCCTCACCGATGGCAATCACCACGTCGTCATCGCCCCGGAGGTGAAGAAGACGGTGCTGATCGACATGATAGGGAGCGGCAACAGGATCGACACCGGCGCAGGTATCGTCCACATCGACGCCCATACCGGCACGCACCAGATTGTGGTCGGTAGCGGCCCGGTACTCATCGACAAGGGCGACGCGGTTGTCAACGTCACGGGGCACCGCCTGCTTGGCCGCGAGTCCTCCAGGGTCGAGCTCTACCGTGATACCGAAAACGATGCACGACTGGCCCGGCCCGTGACGGTCGAACATCAGGCCCTGGGCAATATCGGTGTGCGAGTGACGGGTAGCGACCCGTTCAGGCAAGCAGCACAGGATGCGCTGGAGCTACTGCGCAAACTACCCTGCGGCCAGGCGCTGCTGGCGGCCCTGGATAAAAAGGCCGGGCAGTCCGGGACACCGATCAGCCTGATCGAAGCATCCAGACACCAATTCACGACCTATACACCCAGCGACCACGAAGAAGATGAAGACGAAGGCCACTTCATCATCGACGAAAACCAGAGTAGCTGGGGCTACAGCGGCGGCACCCTGGCCTACAACCCTGGCTGGTCGACCGCTGCGCAACTGCCGCTACTCGACCTGTACCGCTGTCTGTGCCAAGGCTGGAACTCGATGACTGGCACCGTCTTTCCGGGCCAGACCGAGGTTCCAGGGAAAAACGGCACTTATCCGGTGGACAACCTGCTGCTGCAGAGCATCGGCTTGCCCACCGATTGCAAGTTCACATTTGGCGGCAGCACCGTCCTGAACACCAACCCACCCGCCTTCACTGAAAACGGGCTGCGCCAGGCGCTGCAACTGGAACTGCGCACACAGCCGTGAGCCCAGGGTACCGGGGCCAGCTCAGCCCAGTCGCTGGCCGGAGTCAGGAACGATCAGAATCCCCGCCCTGAGGCCATTCTTGACCTTGGGGTTGGGGAAAATGATGCGCGCGCCCTCCTCCTCGACCACCCAGCGCGTCTCGGCCAGGTCCTCGGCCAGCAGGTAGCCCTTGCTCAGCTCGGAGAAATTCTCGATGTCCGCCGGCAGATGCAGGTGGAAGCTGTCGCTGTGCTTGATGATCTCGCGGGACACGCTGAACAGCTGCAGGCCATCCAGCGAGCTTTCGCCCTGCGGCTCGGTGTCTTCGATGATGCGGATCAGCCTCGCTTCCAGCTTGTCGAGGTTGACCAGCTCGTTCTGCCCGAACGGTCGGGCCTTGCCCAGTTCCAGGGTAAAGGCCTCGGCCTCCAGCTGCTCGTAGGTGAAGGCGCTGAACGTGATTGAAGACTTGCTCTGCAGCAACACTGCCTCCATGCCCGCCGCCGCCAGCCGTACCAGCTCGCGACGGGAATGCTTGCGCCCCTCTTTATAAGGGTACAAGGCAAATTGCTCGATCTTCGAGCCACGGATGGCGGTATGCAGGTCGTAGTGCAGGCGGCTGCGCCCCGGCTTGCTGAAGAACACCCGGGCGAACTGTTCAAGCTCGGCGGCACGCAATGCCTCGAAGCCACTGGACAGCTCGTGGCGCCCGTTGAACAGGCGGTTGATGTCCTGCTCGATGAAGCGCTCGCCCTTGCGGATAGCTGCCGGGTTGCCGAACAGGAACAGCACCCGGGCCTTGGGTATGATCTTGCCGTTGGCCACGCCATGCAGCAGCCGCTCGAGCAACTCGATCGGTGCCGTTTCGTTGCCGTGGATGCCGGCGGACAACAGCAAATCCAGCCCGCAATCCTCGTTTTCGGCCGGGCGCACTTCGAGCGCGCCCTCCCCCAGCCAGCGCAAACGCGCGCCCTTGGTTGTCACTTGGGTCTTCTCGGCCGGTTCGTGATCGGTGAGGGTCAGCTCAAGCAATTTGCCAAGGGCGAGCATAGGTACTTCCTTAGTGGTGGTGGCCGCAGTCGGGGCCATGGACGTGATCGTCGTCTTCGCCGACCTCCGCCGGTTCCATTTCCAGCTGCAGGCTGACCAGGTTGGTGGCCATCGGGCGCAGCAGCAGGTTGGCGTACTCGGTGTCGTCTTCCTCGACATCCACGCCGATCAACAGCTGGCCACGACCATCCTGCTGAATCCACACTTCCTTGCCTTGCCAGACCACGGCAAAGCGGGTGCAGGAAGTTTCCAGCTGGGTGCCGTCTTCATCTTCCAGGATAAGGCGCAGGGCGTCGGTCATTGCAAAGTCTCTCTTCAAGGTTGGCGTTGGAACGGATACACCGAGCCCAACTTCAGGATCTGGGTCAATTCGTCCAGTGCCGTACGGCATTCCACCAGCAACTGCGGGTCGGCCAGGTCCGCCTCGCCAAGGCGATCGCGGTAATGCTTGTCGACCCACAGCAGCAGGGTGTCGTACAGCGAGGCGGTCATGATAACGCCTTGGTTGACCGCTGCCAGTTCCGTTTCCTTCAACGCCACGCGCAAACGCAGGCAAGCCGGCCCACCGCCGTTCTGCATGCTCTGCTTGAGGTCGAATACCTTGACCTCTTTCACCGCGCCGCCCTGGCTGGTCAACTGGCCCAGGTAGGCCCAGACCCGCTCGTTGTTGCGGCACTCTTCCGGCACCACCAACAGCATGGAGCCGTCGTCGCGGCTGAGCAGCTGGCTGTTGAACAGATAGGAACGCACCGCGTCCTCCACCGTCACCGCTGCCCGTGGCACGCAGATGGCCTGGAAGTTGCCACCCTTGCTGGCCAGTTTAGCTCGCAGCTGGCCAAGTACCGCGTCGGTGTCGAGGAAAGCGTCCTCGTGATAGAACAGCACCTCGCCGTTGCCCACCGCAATCACATCGTTGTGGAACACGCCCTGGTCGATCACGGCCGGGTTCTGTTGAGCGTAGACCACGCCGTCATCGCGCAGGCCATGCAGCCGGGCCACGGCCTGGGAGGCTTCCAGGGTTTGCCGGGCCGGGTACTTCTGCGGCGCCGGGTAGCGGCTGTCGAAGGCGCTGCGGCCGTAGACGAAGAACTCCACGCCGGCCTCGCCATACGCACGGCAGAAGCGCGTGTGGTTGGCCGCACCCTCGTCACCGAACTGCGCCACGGCAGGCAGTGCCTCGTGGTGGGCAAAGTGCTTGTCATCGCTGAACATGGCACCCAGCACGCGGCTGGTGGTTGGGTGCTCGATGCTGCGGTGGTACTTGCAGTTGAGGTTGGCAGCGGTGAAGTGCACGCGGCCATCGGCGGTGTCGGCACTGGGGCTGACTGTGGCGGCGTTGGCCACCCACATGCTCGAGGCCGAGCAGCTGGCCACCAGCAATGGCATGGCCTCCCTGGCGGCGCGCTGGATCACTTCGGCGTCGCTGCCGCCGAAGCCCAGGCGGCGCAGTGCGGCCACGTCCGGGCGCTCCTGCGGCGCCAGCACGCCCTGCTTGAAGCCCATGTCGGCCAGCGCTTTCATCTTCGCCAGGCCCTGGCGCGCGGCTTCGCGCGGGTTGGACCCCTGCTGGCTGTTGCTCTGCGAAGCCACGTTGCCGTAGGACAGGCCGCCATAGTTGTGGGTAGGCCCCACCAGGCCATCAAAATTCACTTCGTAGGATTTCATCGGCTAGGCTCCGTGACCTGTTGTTATAGGGTGATGCCCGGCGTCAGGGTCGCCGGCAAGGCAAGGCTGGCGGTCTCCAGCGAAGCCACGGGGTAAGCGCAGTAGTCCGCCGCGTAATAGGCGCTGGCGCGGTGGTTGCCACTGGCGCCCACGCCGCCGAACGGTGCACTGCTGGCGGCACCGGTCAATTGCTTGTTCCAGTTGACGATGCCGGCGCGGCTGCGCAGCCAGAAGTACTGGTAACGGGCGCGGGAGTCGGACAGCAAGCCGGCGGCCAGGCCGTACTGGGTGTTGTTGGCCTCATCGATGGCGGCATCGAAGTCGGCATAGCGGATCACCTGCAACAGCGGGCCGAAGAACTCTTCGTCCGGGCGCTCGGCCACAGCGGTGACATCGACAATGCCCGGGGTCAGCAGTGCGGCATCGGCCTGTGGCTGGGTCATTTCCAGCAGCTTAACGGCACCCTTGGCGACCAGTTCGGCCTGGGCTGCAATCAACGCTCGCGCTGCCTGCAGTGAAATCACCGAGCCCATGAACGGCGCCGGCTGCTGATCGAACGCGCCGACCGTGATGGATCGGCTCACCTCGACCAGCCGCGCGATCAGCGCATCGCCCCAGGCGCCTTGCGGCACCAGCAGACGACGGGCGCAGGTGCAGCGCTGGCCGGCGGAAATGAACGCCGACTGGATAATGGTATACACCGCCGCATCCAGGTCCTTGACCTCATCCACCACCAGCGGGTTGTTGCCGCCCATTTCCAGGGCCAGGATCTTGTCCGGGCGGCCAGCGAACTGCTGGTGCAGCAGGTTGCCGGTGCGGCTGGAACCGGTGAAGAACAGGCCGTCGATCCCCGGGTTGGCGGCCAGCGCCACACCGGTTTCGCGCGCGCCCTGCACCAGGTTGAGCACCCCCGCCGGCAGCCCGGCGGCAATCCAGCAATTGACGGTCAGCTCAGCGACCTTGGGCGTCAGCTCGCTGGGTTTGAACACCACGCAGTTGCCCGCCAGCAGCGCCGGCACGATATGGCCGTTGGGCAGGTGGCCGGGGAAGTTGTACGGGCCGAACACCGCCACCACACCGTGGGGCTTGTGCCGCAGCACGGCCGTGGCATCGGCCAGCGGGCCACTCTTCTCGCCGGTGCGCTCGCGGTAGCTCTGCACCGAGATCGCTACCTTGTTGATCATGCTGGTGACTTCGGTCGCCGACTCCCACAGAGGCTTGCCGGTTTCCTCGCCGATGCACTGGGCCATGGCTTCGGCATGCGCTTTCAGTTGCGTGGCAAACTTCTCCAGCACATCGATACGCGCTTCCAGGCTCAATTGCGCCCAGGCCGGGAAGGCCTGTCGCGCAGCCTGCACGGCGGCATCCACCTGGCCGGCGTCAGCGCCCTGCCCCTCCCAGACGACGGCTTGCGTCACCGGGTTGAGCGACTGCAGGGTTTCACCCTGGCCAACCTGCCAATTGCCTGCGATGTAATGCGTGGTCATTTACTGGGCCTCCCGGCTTGCCGACAGCGGCACGGCGCGCACGTTGTCACCGGCACCCATGCGCAGGCGCTTGGCGGTCAGGGGGTCGACCACCAGGGTACCGGCAGCCAGCCGCGCAGGTGCGGCCGTTATGCGGCAGTCGTCGCGTTTGCGGTTGTGGATGATGTAAGGCGTCGCGTCATCGCCCGGCGTGCCCACCGCCAGCACCAGGGTCTGGCTTTCGCGCACGGCGCGTATCCTGGAGGTGTCGCACTCGATGGCGGGGCCGGCATCGAAGATGTCGACGTAGCCCTGATAGTTGAAGCCTTCCTGCTTGAGCATGGCCAGCGCCGGCTCGGTGTCTTTGTGCACGCGGCCGATCACGTTGCGCGCCGCTTCGGAGAGGAAGCAGGTGTACAACGGGAACTTCGGCATCAGTTCGGCAATGAACGACTTGTTGCCCACGCCGGTGAGGTAGTCGGCCTGGCTGAACTCCATCTTGAAGAAGTGCCGGCCCAGGCTTTCCCAGAACGGCGAGCGGCCCTGCTCGTCGGACATGCCGCGCATTTCGGCGATGATCTTCTTGCCGAACAGCTCGGGGAACTCGGCGATGAACAGCATGCGCGCCCGCGACAGCAGGCGGCCGTTGAGGCCGGAGCGATAGTCGCTGCGCAGGAACAGCGAGCACAGCTCGGAGTTGCCGGTCAGGTCGTTGGCCAGGAACAGGGTGGGGATTTCGCGGTAGATCTTCAGCTCCTGCGAGGCGCTGACGGTCAGGCCGACCCGGTAGTTGTACCAAGGTTCGCGCAGGCCGACGGCACCGGCGATGGCACTGATGCCCACCACCATGCCTTCGTCGTTTTCCAGCACGAACAGGTAGTCGGTGTCGCCACGCTCGGCTTCGCCACGGAAGCTCTTTTCCGCCCAGCCAACACGATGCCCCAGGCGCTCTTCGTTGGCCGGCAGCGTGGTCAGCCCGGTGGTACCGGTGCTGCGTGCCAATTCGATCAACGCAGGCAAATCGCTGCTGCGTACAGGACGAACGATCATGCTATCTCCTTTTGCGGCGGCGGCGGCCGGCGCGAAACTCTTCTAACGCATCAATCCCGAAACGTCTGTCGCCAGACCTCAGACCGCAACCAGACGCACGCTGGCCCCCTCGCCCACCCCCAGCGCCTCGGCGGCTGCAGGGCTCAGGCTGACGGGTTTGCCCGGCACCCAGTCCAGGTCCAGCAGTACAGCGCGGTAGTCCTGCAACTGGCCGTTGCACACCAGGTACGGGCGCCCGCCCTTGACCGGGGTGTCCTCGAGCTTCACCGGCACCACCCGGCTCTGGGCGATCGAGCGGATGCCCGAGGTACGCGCATGCAAGGTCGGGCCACCATCGAAGATGTCGATGTAGTGCTCGGTCTCGAAGCCTTCGCGCATGAGGATGTCGAAGGTAATCTGCGCCCTCGGATGTACCTGGCCCATGGCTTCCTGAGCCAGGTCAGGCAGCAGCGGCACGTATATCGGGTAGTGCGGCATCAGTTCGGCGAGGAAGGTGCGGCTTTTAAGGCCGCACAGGCGCTCGGCGTCGGCGTAATTGAGGTCGAAGAAGTTGCGCCCGATGGCATCCCAGAACGGCGACTCACCCTGCTCGTCGCTGTAGCCGACGATCTCGGTCACCACCGAGTCGGCGAAACGCTCCGGGTGAGCGGCCATGAACAGCAGGCGGCCACGTGAATTGAGCTCGGCCCAGCCACTGTTCACCAGTTCCGGCAGCACATAGAAGCTGGTCAGCAGGCTGTTGCCGGTCAGGTCATGGCACAGCGACAACACGTGGATCTTGTTATGGATCTTCAGCTCGCGCGAGGCGTGCACGAAGGTCTCGTTACGAAAGCTGTAGAACGGCTCGGAGTAGCCGGCCGAAGCTACGATGGCCGAGCAACCGGCCAGCTTGCCGGTTTCGCTGTCCTCGAGCACGAAGAAGTAGCTTTCTTCACCGTTGAAGCTGACCTCGGCGGCGAAGGAAGTCTCGGATGCGGCGATCTTGTCGCCCAGGCGAGCGGTGTCGTCCGGCAGCGAGGTGACACCAATGGGGCTGTCTGCAGCCATGCGCTGCACTTCGTTCAGATCAGCCATTTGCGCGGGGCGCATCACCAGCATGGTGTCACTCCTTTGGAATACGGGCCGCTCACGGCAGCACGGGAAAACGGCAGGTGCACCGGCACCTGCACTGGAATCGGGTATCACCGGCCCGGTGCAGACTCGGGTTGAGCCTGGGCCAGGGCCGGTGAAGGGACTGCAGGCGGATCAGCCCTTGGTCAGGGTGGCCACGGCGCGCTCGAAGCGGTCCAGGCCTTCGTCGATGTCGGCGTCTTCAACCACCAGGCTTGGCGCGAAGCGGACCACGTCCGGGCCGGCCTGCAGCACCATCACGCCTTCTTTCTCGGCGGCGTTGAGCACGTCCTTGGCCTTGCCTTTCCAGGCCTCGGTCAGCACGCAGCCCAGCAGCAGGCCAACGCCACGCACCTGGCTGAACAGGTTGTACTTCTGGCCGATCTGCTCCAGGCGGACCTTGAAGCGCTCATGCTTGGCCTTGATGCCGGCCAGGGTTTGCGGGGTGTTGACCACGTCCAGCACCGCGCAGGCGACAGCGCAACCCAGCGGGTTGCCGCCGTAGGTAGTGCCGTGGGTGCCGACGGCCAGGTGCTTGGCCAGCTCGGTGGTGGTCAGCATGGCACCGATAGGGAAACCGCCGCCCAGGCTCTTGGCGCTGGTGAGGATGTCCGGGGTAACGCCGTAGTGCTGGTAGGCATACAGCGAACCGGTACGGCCAACGCCGGTCTGCACTTCGTCGAAGATCAGCAGGGCGTTGTGTTCGTCACACAGTTTGCGCGCGCCCTCCAGGTAGGCCTTGTCGGCCGGCACCACGCCGCTCTCGCCCTGGATAGGCTCGATCACCACGGCGCAGGTCTTGTCGGAAATCTGTGCCTTCAGCGCTTCCAGGTCGTTGTACGGCACATGGCTGATGCCGGTGATCTTCGGGCCGAAGCCATC
Source organism: Pseudomonas sp. B10(2017) (assembly GCF_002113295.1). Classification (NCBI taxonomy): domain Bacteria; kingdom Pseudomonadati; phylum Pseudomonadota; class Gammaproteobacteria; order Pseudomonadales; family Pseudomonadaceae; genus Pseudomonas; species Pseudomonas sp. B10(2017). Next base: position 8,380 of record NZ_NEJU01000016.1, on the reverse strand, counting down.
GGAGTACTTCGGCTGGCCACCGACGCTGACGGTAAACAGGGTACGGCCGTGGAAGCTGTTCACGGTGGCGATGATTTCGTGCTTTTCCGGGCCGAAGCGGTCATGGGCAACGCGACGGGCCAGCTTGAAGGCGGCCTCGTTGGACTCGGCGCCGGAGTTGCAGAAGAACGCTCGGTCGGCAAAGGTTGCGTCCACCAGCTTGTGGGCCAGGCGCAGGGCCGGCTCGTTGGTGAACACGTTGGATACATGCCAGAGGGTGTTGGCCTGCTCGGTCAGGGCCTTGACCAGTGCCGGGTGGCAGTGGCCCAGGGCGTTGACCGCGATACCACCGGCAAAGTCGATCAATTCGCGACCCGACTGGTCCCAGACGCGGGAACCCTCGCCTCGCACAGGAATGAAGGCCGCCGGAGAATAGTTGGGGACCATGACCTGGTCGAAATCGGCACGTTGCACCGGGGCTTGCTCAACGGACATCTGAGTCTCCTGAAGAGGAACGCTGGCCTGGAAGTGGCGAGCGATGGGGGGATTGTAAGGACTGATCCGCGCCTGTCCTTGCGGCCAAGCGACAACTTGTTACAGCGCAAAACCCAGTTTTGGCAAGGCTTTCGGCAATGCGACAAACACTGTCGCAATCGCGCAGTGTACGGGAGAGAGGGGGCTGGGTGAACGGGTGTACACGAAGGTTTGTGAGGGGCGGGATGCCTGGTGAATCGTGCGGGATGTTCGGCGAGGTTCGTGTGGCGCCTGTGAGATCGAGCGCCGCCCGCGCGGCGCTTCGCAGCACAAGGCTGCTCCTACATCTGCTTAAGGCCAGTTATTCCTGAGGTGAGGGCGCGGCCCCTTGCTGTTCATCTCGATATTGCGTCGGACAAACAAGGCGGTCGCGTGCGATGGTGCAGGCGTGACTGGCCGGAAACAGATGTAGGAGCAGCCTTGTGCTGCGAAGCGCCGCGCGGGCGGCGTTCGATTTCCGCCGCACCATCAAACCCAAGGCCTACGCCCCGAACCCCCTCGAAATTTCAGCCTTTTTCGGCAGGCGCCGAGCTCAGTTCGAACGGGCTGCTGCTACGCCGCTGGTTGCGATCCTCCCGCGGCGTTGCGCCAAAGAAGTTGCGGTAGGCACTGGAAAAATGCGGCCCCGAGGAAAAGCCGCAGGACAGCCCGATCTGGATGATCGACTTGCTGGTCTGCATCAGCATCTGCCGCGCCTTGTTCAGGCGCAGCTCCAGGTAGTACTGGCTCGGCACGCGGTTGAGGTATTGTTTGAAGATACGCTCCAGTTGCCGGCGCGAAACGCACACGTGCTGGGCAATTTCGTCGGTGGTCAGTGGCTCTTCAATGTTGGCCTCCATCAGCAGCACCGCCTGGGTCAGCTTGGGATGGCTGGAGCCCAGGCGGTTCTGCAACGGAATGCGCTGGCGCTCGCCACCCTCGCGGATGCGCTCGACCACCAGCTCCTCCGACACCGCTCCGGCCAGCTCCGCTCCATGGTCACGAGCCAGCACCGCCAGCAGCAGGTCGGTCACGGCCATGCCGCCACAAGCGGTCAGGCGATCACGGTCCCAGTCGAACAGGTGGCTGGTGGCGATCACCTTGGGGAAGCGCTCGGCAAAATCATCCTGCCAGCGCCAGTGCACCGCAGCCCGGTAACCGTCGAGCAGGCCCAGCATCGCCAGGGGGTAGACCCCGGCCGACAGGCCACCGATCATGCAGCCACTGCGCGCCAACTGCTTGAGCGCCGCCGACAACGCCGCCCCCACCGCCGACGGCTGCTCGTCAGCCAAAAGAAACAGCTTGTGGCACCCCTCAAGGCGACCGTTCCAAGGGTCGCCCGGCAAGCGCCAGCTACCCTCTTGCGCCGGCTCCGCCTGCAGGAAGACCAGCTCGTAGGCCACCTCCGGGTGCACCCGCTGCGCCACCTGCAACACTTCCTCGGCCAGCGCCAGGGTCAAGGGCCTGGTGCTGGGCCAGATGAGAAAACCGATTCGCTGGGTGGTCATAGGGTGCGGTCCGAAACCTGAGGTCGTTCGAGTCTGTGCGCCGGGTCAGGCTGCGCTCGCCGCGCAGCATGCCCTATTCTGGTGCAAATTTGCAGTTTTTACTTCAGGCTGCCGGAGAGGAACTGCTTCAGGCGCTCCGACTGCGGGTTGGCAAGCACTTCGCGCGGGCAGCCGGTTTCCTCCACCAGGCCCTTGTGCAGGAACACCAGTTGGTTGGACACTTCACGGGCAAAGCCCATCTCGTGGGTAACCACCACCATGGTGCGGCCTTCCTGGGCCAGCGCCTGCATCACCTTGAGCACATCGCCCACCAATTCCGGATCCAGCGCCGAGGTCGGCTCGTCGAACAGCATGACCTCCGGCTCCATGGCCAGCGCCCGGGCAATTGCCACACGCTGCTGCTCGCCGCCGGACATGTGCCCCGGGAAGGCGTCCTTGCGATGAGCGACACCTACCTTGGCCAGGTAGTGCTCGGCCTTTTCCAGGGCTTCCTTGCGGTTCACGCCCAGCACGTGCACCGGCGCTTCGATGATGTTTTCCAGCGCTGTCATGTGCGACCACAGGTTGAAGTGCTGGAAAACCATCGACAGGCGCGAGCGCATGCGCTGCAGCTGACGCGGGTCGGCGGCCTTGAGCGCGCCGTCCTTGCCCGGTACCAGCTTCAACTCTTCGTTATTGAGCAGGATCTTGCCGGCGTGCGGCTGCTCCAGCAGGTTGATGCAGCGCAGGAAGGTCGACTTGCCCGAACCGCTGGAGCCGATGATGCTGATGACATCGCCTGCCTTGGCCGACAGGGACACGCCCTTGAGCACTTCATGGCTGCCGTAGCGCTTGTGCAGGTCTTGGACTTCGAGTTTGTACATGCTGTCGATTCTCACAAAGCGGTCAGTGCTTGCGCGGCGCCAGGTAGCCGAGCCAGCGGCGTTCGGCCATCTTGAACAGGCGCACCAGGATGAAGGTCAGGCACAGGTAGAACACGCCCGCCGTGATATAGGCCTCGAAAGGCAGGTAGTACTGCGCATTGACCGTGCGCGCAGCGCCAGTGATGTCGATCAGGGTGACGATCGACGCCAGGCTGGTGGTCTGCAGCATCATGATCACTTCGTTGCTGTATTGCGGCAGCGCCCGGCGCAGGGCCGACGGCAGCAGAATGCGCCGGTACATCTTCATGCGCGACATGCCCATGGCCTTTGCCGCCTCGATTTCGCCATGGGGCGTGGCCTTGAGGCTGCCGGCGATGATTTCGGCGGTATAGGCACTGGTGTTGATACCGAACGCCAGGCAGGCACAGAAGGTAGCGCTGGACAGCAGCGGCCACAGGAAGCTTTCGCGCACCGCCTCGAACTGCGCCAGGCCGTAGTAGATCAGAAACAGCTGCACCAGCATCGGCGTGCCGCGGATCACGTAGGTGTACAGCCACGCCACGAGGTTGACCGCTGGCAGCCTGGACACCCGCATCAGGCCCAGCGGAATGGCCGCCAGCAGCCCGAAGAACAGCGAAATCGCCAGCAGCTTGAGGGTGGTCAGCAGGCCGCCGAAGTACATCGGCAGTGCCTCCCAGACGACGTTGTAGTCGAAGATCATAGTTCAGCCACCTTGACGCCCACCGAGTAGCGGCGCTCGAGATACTTCAGGGCCAGCAGCGAGATGCTGGTCAGCACCAGGTACAGGGCCGCCACCGCCAGGAAGAAGGTGAAAGGCTCGCGGGTGGCGTCGGCCGCCTGCTTGGCCTTGAACATCATGTCCTGCAGGCCCACTACCGAAATCAGCGCGGTGGCCTTGGTCAGCACCAGCCAGTTGTTGGTGAAGCCCGGGATCGCCAGGCGAATCATTTGCGGCACCTGGATGCGGAAGAACACCTGGCGGTTGCTCATGCCATACGCCACGCCCGCTTCGGCCTGGCCTTTCGGGATACCGAGGAATGCACCGCGGAAGGTTTCCGAAAGATAAGCACCAAAGATGAAGCCCAGGGTACCGATACCCGCGATCAGCGGATTCAGGTCGATGTAGTCTTCATAACCGAGCAGCGGCGCAACCCGGTTGATGATGTCCTGCCCGCCGTAGAAGATCAGCAGGATCAGGACCAGGTCCGGAATACCACGAATCACCGTGGAATACAGATCGCCCAGCCAGGCCAGCCAGCGCACCGGCGACAAGCGCAGCGCCACACCGATCAGGCCGAGCACGATGGCCAGGGCCATCGACGACAGGGCGAGCTGAAGCGTCAGCCACGCCCCGTCGAGGATGACTGCCCCGTAGCCTTTCAACATGATGAGGTCCTCGACCTAGAGAATGAAAAATGGTGCAAACCTCAGAGCTTCTGCTGTTTGCACCATTGCACAGGTGAAACCCGACGCCTTAGTTCGAGTCTGGACCGTAGATGTCGAAGTTGAAGTACTTCTTCTCGATTTCTTTGTACTTGCCGTTGGCACGGATGGCATCGATCGCCGCGTTGATGCGGTCGACGTTGGCCTTGTCACCCTTGCGCACGGCGATACCGATGCCGTCACCGAAGTACTTGGCGTCGGTGAAGGACGGGCCTACGAAGGCGAAGCCCTTGCCGGCGTCGGTCTTGAGGAAGCCGTCTTCCAGCAGGGTGGCGTCAGCCACGGTGCCATCGAGGCGGCCAGCCGCCACGTCCAGGTAGATTTCGTTCTGGGTGCCGTAAGGGACCACGGTGGCACCTTTGGCGCCCAGCACTTCCTTGGCGAAGCGGTCGTGGATCGAGCCGCGCTGCACACCAATCTTCTTGCCCTTGAGCTCATCCAGGCTGTCGCTGACGGCGGTACCTTCCTTCATCACCAGGCGCGCCGGGGTCAGGTAGTAGCGCTTGGTGAAGTCGACTGATTTCTTGCGGTCGTCGGTGATCGACATGGACGACAGGATGGCGTCGATCTTGCGCACTTTCAGCGCCGGGATCAGGCCGTCGAACTCCTGCTCGACCCAGGTGCACTTGGCCTTCATCTCTTCGCACAGGGCGTTGCCGATGTCGTAGTCAAAACCGGCAATGCTGCCGTCTGGCTGCTTGAAGGCGAAGGGTGGATAGGCGGCTTCGATGCCGATTTTCAGCGGTTTTTCATCGGCCTGCGACACCAGGGAAAACACGGACAGCGCCAGGGCGCCAAGCAGTGCGAGCTTCTTCATCAGGTAACTCCATCGGTACTGGGCAATACAAGGCAGGTAACGGCTGCCCGATATGCGAATGGGTACAACGCGAGCCGCGCAGGGTTCGACCAAGGTCGCAGACCACGAGCGAGTGAGTGGCATTTTAACGACAGCCCGGTAGTCGATATTTCTTCAAAGCGACAACTACTTACAGAAGCGCTTGAAACCGAAGCGGGCGATGTTGACAGCCATTGCAAAATATGCAAGAGCGCAAGAAATAGAACCTATAGTACTAGCAATTCCCGGGCCTATTATTGGCAAAGCCTTGTATTACGGCAAGTGCAGCGTGCTGCGTTGCAAAAAAAGGCTGTGAAAACGCACCGAAACAGGCCGGAATTGTTTCCTGGCGCCCCGATCTTGTGCGGCGCCGGTGACAGAATAGTTACCGATGAATGTCGGGTAACAGTAAAGCAAAAACCCCGCCGGTTTCCCGGGCGGGGTTTTGTTGGTACAGCACACGCCTTCCCCTGTGGGAGCGGCTTCATCCGCGAACACCGGCAACGCCGGTGCCATCCACCGCGCTGGGTTCTCCGCGGCTAAAGCCGCTCCCACAGGGATCGCACAAAGCCTTCAGCGTGCACCAGCCCTCTATCAGGCCGAAGCCAGGCTCATGGCCTTGTGCGTATCGATCAGGTGCTGCACCACGCCCGGGTCGGCCAGGGTCGAGATATCACCCAGGGCATCGTACTCACCCGTGGCAATCTTGCGCAGGATGCGGCGCATGATCTTGCCCGACCGTGTCTTCGGCAGACCCGGCGCCCACTGGATCACATCCGGCGAGGCGATCGGGCCGATTTCCTTGCGCACCCAGTTCTTCAGCTCCAGGCGCAGCTGCTCGCTGGCCTCGATACCGGCGTTGAGGGTGACATACACATAGATGCCCTGCCCCTTGATGTCGTGCGGTACACCCACCACCGCGGCCTCGGCAACTTTCGCATGCGCCACCATGGCACTTTCGATCTCGGCAGTACCCATGCGGTGACCGGACACGTTCAGCACGTCATCCACGCGGCCGGTGATCCAGTAGTAGCCATCCTCGTCGCGGCGCGCACCATCACCAGTGAAGTACATGCCACGGAAGGTCTTGAAGTAGGTATCGACGAAACGGTCGTGGTCGCCGTACAGCGAACGCGACTGGCCCGGCCAGGAATCGAGGATCACCAGGTTGCCTTCGGCAGCGCCCTCGATCAGGTTGCCCAGGTTGTCCACCAGCGCCGGCACAACGCCGAAGAACGGGCGGGTTGCCGAGCCCGGCTTGAGGCCGGTAGCGCCCGGCAGCGGGCTGATCAGGATGCCGCCGGTCTCGGTCTGCCACCAGGTGTCGACGATCGGGCAACGCTCCTTGCCCACGGTCTTGTAGTACCAGTTCCAGGCTTCGGGGTTGATCGGCTCACCCACCGAGCCCAGCAGGCGCAAGCTGGAGCCATCGGCACCTTCAACAGCAGCCTGCCCTTCGGCCATCATCGCGCGGATGGCGGTTGGCGCGGTGTACAGGATGTTGACCTTGTGCTTGTCGACGATCTTCGACACACGGGTGATGTCGGGATAGTTCGGCACGCCTTCGAACAGCAGGGTGGTGGCACCGTTGGCCAGCGGGCCGTAGACGATGTAGCTGTGGCCGGTGACCCAACCCACGTCGGCGGTGCACCAGTACACCTCGCCCGGGCGATAGTCGAACACGCGCTCATGGGTCAGCGCGGCGTATACCAGGTAGCCGCCAGTGGTGTGCAGCACGCCCTTCGGCTTGCCGGTGGAGCCGGAGGTATAAAGGATGAACAGCGCTTCCTCGGCACCCATCTCTTTCGGTGCACAGTGGCTGGAGGCGACCTTCATCAGGTCTTCGTACCAGATATCGCGGTGCTGGTGCCAGGCAATGTCGCCGCCGGTGCGCTTGCACACGATGATCTTCTGCACGCTGTTGGTTTCAGGGTTGGTCAGCGCCAGGTCGACGTTGGCCTTGAGCGGGGTACGCCGGCCACCGCGCACGCCTTCGTCGGCGGTAATCACGACCTTGGACTTGCAGTCGATGATACGGCCGGCAAGCGCCTCGGGCGAGAAGCCGCCGAATACCACCGAATGGATCGCACCGATACGGGCACAGGCCAGCATGGCGACCACGGCCTCGGGGATCATTGGCATATAGATGGTGACCACGTCACCACGGTGCACGTCCTGGCCACGCAGGGCGTTGGCGAACTTGCAGACCTGCTCGTGCAGTTCGCGGTAGGTGATGTTGCGGTGCTCGGAAGGGTCGTCGCCTTCCCAGATGATGGCCAGCTGGTCGCCGCGCTCTTCAAGGTGGCGGTCCAGGCAATTGGAGGAAACGTTCAGAGTGCCGTCGGCGAACCATTTGATATCGACGTGGTGGTCGTCGAAGGAGGTCTGCTTGACCTTGGTGAACGGCTTGATCCAGTCGATGCGCTGGGCCTGCTCGCGCCAGAAGCCGTCCGGGTTGATCACCGATTGCTGGTACATGGCCTTGTAAGTGGCCTCGTCGGTCAGGGTGGTGGCCGCAACCTCGGGACGAACGGGATACAGTGGAGCCGCACTCATCTGTGTTACCTCGGTGTAATAGTTGTTTTTGTATGGAACCGTTTGTAACTGTACCAGAGCGACAAAAGCCATTCGACGTTGGTAGTAATTTGGTACGCCCGTCCCGACAAAGCGCTCTGGCACGCACCTTACAGCCCAGACGAGAAAATACGGGGGCGGTTTATCAGAGGATTGTTACAGATTCTGTCAAAACACTTTATCAAAAGACCCACTGTTTCGGTCTTGGCGGCAGCCATAAAATTCACTTCGCCAGCAACGGCAAGGCGATTAACAACTGGTAACAGCCCCCACGAAGGCAAGCGTTAATCCCCATCCAAACCCGATAGTTGAAACTAGCAATACTCGCGGCGCCATAAGCGCCGCGTGCCCCCTCACGACCTTAGACAGGTAAATTGAAAATGAAAGCTTTACTGGTATTGGTACTTGGCAGTCTTTGCGGCGCGGCGATGGCCGGCGAAGCCAAAGATGCCGAGCAGATTCCGGTTGAACAGTACAGTTACTCGCAGCACCTGGACATTGCCCGCGTCATTTCCATAAGCGAAGTGCCCAATGTGTGCGAAGTCGTGCCAGCCCGCATGACCTACGAGGACTCCAAGGGCCAGAAGCACATTCTCGAATATCGCGTGATGGGGAACGGCTGCTCGAACGGCTGACACCTTGTG
>NZ_NEJU01000015.1:0-160282 GCF_002113295.1 Pseudomonas sp. B10(2017) | reverse complement strand
AAAGCTGGCCAGAATTGCATTCGCCTTGATGAAGACTCAAGGCGAATACATGAGCAAAGGGGGCAAAAAGCATTGCCCACAACCATAGAATCTCCCACAGGGTACGCGGACCGCTTGCGAATTCAGTTCCCTACGCGACAGCGCAGCCCAAACGACTGGGCGATCTCCCACAGGAAGTTGAGCACCCTGTAGAATGCGTGCATTGCGCCAAGCGCTCCCCGCTATCCGAGGCACCGTTTTTCCATGTCCGCCAGTTCTTCTGCCCCATCCGCGCCGGATGCGCGCACCCAGTTTCTCGACCTGCTGAAAGCCGCCCTGCATGGCAATACCCTGGTCAAACTGGTATTGGCGCGCCATGTCGGTGCCGACCAGACGTTGCAACGGATCATTGCCAAGCCGCTGCAGGTCAAGGGCCAGCCGTGCCTGTCGCTGGTCTACCGCCACCAGACCCGCGATATCACCCGCAACCTGGCGCTGGACCAGGCTCAGGCGCTGGTCGCCGAATTGCTGCCGGAAAGCTTCCGCAATGCGCACCTGTTCGACGCAGACGGTGAAGTGCAGCTGACCTTCAGCAAGAAGGGCAAGCCCATGCTCCAGCGCCACGGCGCACAGGCCCCGCGCGAAGCTGCCAGCAGCAGTGGCCATGACCGCGAGAAGAAGCGCTACCTGGAGCTGTCACGGCCGTTCCTGCGTGACCTCGGCGTGACTGACGCACAAGGCGCGCTGATCCCGTCAATGTCGCGCAAGTGGAAGCAGATCAACAAGTTCATCGAAGTTTTCGACCACGCCCTCGCCAACGCCCCGGTGCCGCCGGAGCAGGCGCTGCGGGTGGCCGACTTCGGCTCTGGCAAGGGCTACCTGACCTTTGCCATGCACGACTACCTGCGCAACAGCCTGGGCCGCGAAGCTCAGGTAACCGGCGTAGAGCTGCGCCAGGACATGGTCGACCTGTGCAACGCTGCCGCCTTGCGCCTCGAGCACCCGGGCCTGGAGTTCCAGTGTGGTGACGTGCGTAGCGTGGTGCCTGAGGCCATCGAAGTGATGATTGCCCTGCATGCCTGCGACATCGCCACCGACTACGCCATCCACACCGGCATCCGCTGCAACGCTGCAATCATCATGTGCTCGCCGTGCTGCCACAAGCAGATCCGCCCGCAACTGCACAGCCCGGGGTTGTTGCAACCGATGCTGCAGTACGGCCTGCACCTGGGCCAGCAGGCCGAGATGCTGACCGACAGCCTGCGCGCGCTGTACCTGGAAGCCTGCGGGTACGAGACCAAGGTGTTCGAGTTCATCTCGCTGGAGCACACCAACAAGAACAAGATGATTCTTGCGGTGAAGCGGCGCCAGGCAGGGAACAACGGCGCGTTGCTGGAGAAGATCGGGCAGCTCAAGGCTTTTTACGGAGTGCAGGAGCATTGCCTGGAGACGCTGTTGCGGGCGGATGGGTTGCTGCCTGACGTGTGATTCCTCAGCGGCTCTTGTGAAGCGCCGCACTTGGTAACACGTTATCCATAAGTGGCGCATTCGTACCTTTCAGGGGCTCGGTTTCGCCGGCCATTGCGGCCGTGCAGGTGACAACGGCATCGGCGCCTTGATGGGCCGCAAAGCGGCCCCTAATTGGTTCATTTCACCTGTGGGTGAGCGGCGCTTCAATAGCCAACGCTGCTTGCCCCAACGGATGCGTACTGGCATCAAAGAAATGCAGCACTGTCCCCGGCATATCCACGAAGCGATCGACGAAATGCTGCTTCTGGTTGATAACCGATGCCTCGCTCAACGGCCTGATGGCAATCGACAGATGCGCCGGCCGGGCCAGCCGGATGGCTTCGAGCAGGTGCTGGTCACTGCTGTCCAGGTGCTGCCCGAACAGGCATAACCCCTGGTTTTCCAGCGCCAGTTGCCCCAGGCACCAGCCCAGGTAATCCGAGTTGCGGATGGCGCGCAGTTTCTCGTCGCTACGGTCTTCGTTGACGAACAGCGGCACTTCGCCCGGGATGTTCACGGCAAAACCATCGAGCAGTTCGGCGCTGTCGGCGCTGCGTTGGCGGGTAGTGCCGTCGGGCAGCTTGAGCAGGTGCAGGCCGCCATGCAGGTGCAGCACCCGCGTGCCTTCGCCGTTGGTGCGGCGCACGTCGAAGAAGCCTTGCTCGTCGAACAGTTCGGCGAAGCCGTGCGGCGCGTGTTGCACGGCCCACGGTAGCAGCAGGTCGTAGTTGCTGGTGTAGACGCTGCGGTAGCCGCGCAGGGCCTGGTTGAGGGTTGCCAGGGTCGTGGCCGGCATGAGTGGCCAAGGCAGGTGCACCGTGCGTACGGCGTGGATCAGCGCTTCCTTGATCGAGTAGTAGCGGTTCAGTGGCGCGGTGGAGTTGATGGCCAGCGCGGCGTTGGTGCGCACGGTGGTGTTGAGGGCACTGAGCACCGGCTCGAACAGCTCCGTCCCCAGCGACTTGAACAGTGCCTGGTCGCTGACGGCCAGGCCTTTCTTGCGCCCGGCACGTTGCGCTTCCTCGAACAGCGAGAAGTAGCCGAACGGCTTCCACAGCACACGGCTGGCGCCGTTGCCCAGCAACAGGGCGTCGCAAGGGTGGCGGGCGGCGAGTTCCGGCCAGGGGGTGAGGGTGGCGTCTAGTGCGGGCATGCTGGGGTCCGTTGGGTGGAGCGGGAACGGGGGCGACTTTAGCATGTCATGCAAGATGTGCGAGGGTTGGTGTCCAGGCAACTGCTTTGTGGAGCCTGTACTGGCTCTATCGCCGGCAAGCCAGCTCCCACAGCTTCACCACAGGTCTTCAGAGCAGCGCAGCACCTGTGGGAGCCGGCTTGCCGGCGATAGGGCCAGTAGCTACGACGCAATTCTTCAACCTTGTTCAACTCGTTGCCCACTGCGACTCCTGTTACGCCAAACCCGATAGGCGCGAATGCCCGCCCGAACCGAGCCGAACAGCAGTTTGTCTTCCATTTCCCGGGCCATCCCCGAGCGCACCAGCATGCGCAGGAAGGTGCCGCGGGCGCGGGCAATGGCGAAGAAAATGCCCTGAGCCGCCAGGGTGTCGCGCACTTCGCGCAGGGCGGCGATACCGCTGACGTCGATGCTGGTTACCGCTTCGGCATCGAACAGCACGGCCTTGGGCTGGTCCTGGCTCTGCACGGCCTCGAGCAGGCGCATCTTGAAGTAGTCGGCGTTGAAGAACAGGATCGCGTCGTCGAAGCGGTACACCACCAGGCCTGGCACGGTGCGGGCATCCTTGTGTTTGCGGATGTCCACTTGGCCTTCGGTGCCCGGCAGCCAGCCCAGCACCGCGTCGGTGGGCTGATAGATGCTGTACAGCAGGCGCAGGATCGCCAGGGTCACGGCAAACACGATACCGGGCAGTACGCCCAGGCTCAGCACCCCGACCGTGGTCAGCAGGCACAGCCAGAACTCGAAGCGGCTCAGGCGGCGAATGTGCCCCAGCGACTTGATGTCGATCAGCCCCCAGCCGGCCATCAGCAGCACGGCGCCTAGCGCTGCCTGCGGGATCCACGCCATGGGTGCGGTGAAGAACAGCAGGATCAGGGCGATGACCAGCGCGGCGATGATGCCCACCAGTTGGCTCTTGCCACCGACCATGTCGTTGACCGCAGTGCGGGAGTCTGCGCCGCTGATGGCAAAGCCCTGGGAAACACCGGCAGCCAGGTTGCTTACGCCCAGGGCGACGAATTCGTGGTTGGCGTTGATCGCGTAGCCGTGCCGGGCGGCAAAGCTGCGTGCGGTAAGCATGGCGCTGCAGAAGCTGACGGTGGCGATACCCAAGGCGTCGCGCAGCAGGCTTTTCATTTCCGTCAGGTTGCTGTGCGGCCAGGCCAGCTGCGGGATGCCGGCAGGTACCGGGCCGAGAACGGCAACGCCGAAGCGGTCAAGGCCGAACAGGCCGACCAGCAGCATGAACAGCGCCACTACCGTCAGCGCCGCAGGCAGGCGGGGGTAGCGCCTTGGCAGCCAGATCAGCAGGCCCAGTGCGGCGAGGCCGATGAGCAGCGTCACCCAGTGGATTTCACCCAGGCGCTGGAAGAAGTTGATCAGGCTGAGGATGAAGCCGTCACCCTCGATCTTGAATCCCACCACCTTGGACAACTGCCCGGCGATCAGGCTCAGGCCGATGCCGTTGAGATAGCCGATCAGGATCGGGCGCGAGAAGAAGCTGGCGATGAACCCGGCCCGGGCCACGCCGGCCGCGATCAGCATTACCCCGACCAGTAACGTGACGATCACCGACAGTTCGGCAATCCGGTGCGGTTCACCCATGGCCAACGGCGCCACGGCGCCGGCGATCATCGCGCACGTGGCGGCGTCGGGGCCGACCATCAGCTGGCGCGAACTGCCGATCAGGGCGTAGACCATCATCGGCAGCACACAGGCGTACAGGCCGTACTGCGGCGGCAGGCCGACGATCTGCGCATAGGCGATGGCAATGGGTATCTGGATCGCCGCCACCGAGAGGCCGGCCTGCAAGTCGGCGTGGAACCACTCGCGGCGGTAATGCAGCAGGTTGGCAAGGCCCGGTAGCCAGCGGGAGAGAAACATGCGTCGTCCTTTCGAAATGCTTCACGAATCCATCCACGCATTGAAGCGGATCGGCAGGCAAATGGCCATGGGGCAGGTCAAAGGGGGGGGAGAAACGAAAAAAGGAGCCTGGGCTCCTTTTGACAGCGATGACGTTGTGAAAACGCCATGCGGGTATACGATGTGGAGCGGGTAGAGGGAATCGAACCCTCAACTAAAGCTTGGGAAGCTTTCGTTTTGCCACTAAACTATACCCGCGTTTACGCAGCACTTTTTACCAGAACCCTCAACGAATTAGAAGCCCAAGTTATAAAAAAGCTTGTCGGCACCCCATAGCCTGCGGGTATCAGCTACAGGGCGCCGATGCGCTCAGATTGCCAATGCATGCTGCCCCTGCTGTACGTGCTGGTAGCGGTGACGAGGCTCGCGCACGGTCGGCTTGAGGAAGCCGAGCAAGACACTACGGGTGTCCTCGCAGGCGGTCTTGTTTTCCATGTCGAGGAAGTGGCCCGCGTCACGGATCACGCTGAACTGGCTCTTGCCCACATGCCTGCTGAACTGCCGGGCATCTTCGACCGTGGTGTACTCGTCGCGCTCGCCGTTTATGAACAGCACTGGAATGTCGATATTGCGCGCGCCGTTCAAAGCCCGTTCCAGGTCGTGCTGCAGCACTTCGTTGATATGGAAGTGCATCTGCGCGTACTCGTGGCTGTCCAGGCTGCTGACGTGCCGGTAGTTGAAGCGCTTGAACAGTGACGGCAGGTGCTTGCCGATGGTGTCGTTGACCAGGTTGCCGACCTGATAGCGGTCACAGGCGGCCAGGTACTGGCAACCACGGTCCAGATAGTCGCGCATCGGTTCGTTGATCACCGGCGAGAAAGAACTCACCACAGCCTTCTTCACGCCACGCGGTTGGTGCGCCAGCGCCAGCAGCGTACTTGCGCCACCCCACGAGAACGACATCACGTGGTCTGCCTGGAAGTGCTCGATCAGCTCGAGGAGGATATGCGCTTCGGTCTCCTTGCTGATAAAGCGTTCCTGGCGATTGTGTGGCTTGGATTTGCCCGCATATGGCTGGTCGAACAGTACCACGTTGAACTGCGGGTGCAGGTTACGTACCGTCTGGGCGAACGAGGCCGTGGTGGCCAGCGAGCCATTGATCAGGATGATCGTATTCTCGGCCGCATCAGCGCGATAGAACTCCGTGTAAACCCGATACTGACCTTGGATATCAAGTACAGCGATTTCTGGCCTCATGTCATCGACTCCTGGCGCAAAAAGGGTATTCGCGTCACCTAGGGTGCACGTTCTTTATGACAGGTAGGCATTTGCCTGAAGAGAAACCGGGGGGCCCTGTGTCGATCCTTGGCACGTGCGTCGACGGTATTGTTTTTGGTGGGGCAATTTGCCGTGCCCCAAGGCATCAAGGCCCTGGGTGGCCGGCAAAAGGTGTCTTCGAATGCGGGCGTGACTTTATAGTCACATGCAGACTGACGATTTGGATTCAAGCAGTGCGTCGGGGATCCCGCAAGTGCCGTTCGGGGGGAAATGTGACTTTTGTCGCTGAGCGGTCGTATGACGCACCCCGTGCGGCCGGAACAGTCTGACTAGACCGTGGCTATTTCATCCGCCGTGAGCTCACGAAACGCCCCTGGCGCCAACCCTGGGTCCAGCCGAATCGCCCCCATGCTCTCCCGATGCAACCCCACCACCTTGTTATCGAAATGGCCGAACATGCGCTTCACCTGGTGATAGCGCCCTTCGACGATCGCCAGCCGCGCCTGGCGCGGCCCGAGGATGTCCAGCTGGGCGGGCAGGGTGGTGAGGTTTTCGAAGGCGAAGTAGAAGCCTTCGAGAAACTTGGCCACATAGTGCTCGCCAATCTCGTCCTCGGTTTCCACCAGATAGTGTTTGGGCAGCTTGGTCGCGGGCTGGGTAAGCCGCCGTGACCATTGGCCATCGTTGGTCAGGATCATCAGGCCGGTGGTATTGAAATCCAGGCGCCCCGCGATGTGCAGGTCCTCACGCAATGCGGCGGGCAGCAGGTCGAGCACGGTGCGGTGTTGCGGGTCCTGTGTGGCGCTGACGCAGCCAGTGGGCTTGTGCAGCATCAGGTAGCGCGCCGGGCGGCCAGCCTGCAGCAGTTGGTCGTCCAGCTCCACGCGGCTGAATTCGCGCACTTCGGCCAGCGGGTCGCTGACTACCTGGCCATTCAACCGAACGCGGCGTTGCGCCAGCATCAGGCGGACTTGCTGACGGTTGTGGCTGGGCAGGTTGGCGAGGAAACGGTCGAGGCGCATGGCAAACGGTCAGTCGGAAGCGGGGGAGCGAAGTTGCTCTTCGACGGCGGCGCAGCGCGGGCACAGGCAGGCTTTGTCGCGCAGCTCGGCGGGCAGTGCCTCGAGCACGGCAGGGTCGATGGTCACGCTGTAACACCAGCAGGCCTGGGTGGCCCGGCGCGGGTCGGCCAGGCTGCACTGGTTGAGGGCGCCACAAGCGGGGCAGTGCTGGTTGTCGGGCATGGCTGCCGCTCACCTGTATCAAATTGTTGCAGAAATGGCACTGCACCTTGGCGGCACTGTCTTATTCAATGTCGATGATCGCATTTCGCATCGATGCTCGCCAGCGCCGCTGTTCGGGCACTCCAGCGGTCCAGGAGGCCGCCATGTCCTATCGAATCCTGTTGATCGCCCTGCTGGGGCTGATGACTTCCGCCTGCGTTCCGTACTACGAGAGCGGGGGCTATTACCGATCGGACCATTACTACTCCGACCGTTATGTGTCACCGGATTATTACCGCTATGACCGCTATTACGTAACGCCGCAGCCGCGTTATTACTATCAGCCTGCGCCGCGCTACTACTACCGCTCGGCGCCCGCGCCTCACTACCGGTCTCATCCACAGCCGGGGGTGAAGCAATGGTATGGCAACCCACGCAACGACTACGGCAACCGCCAGCGGTATGACTATGGGCGCGACCGGGACCGCCATGATTATCGCGGTGGCAGCCAGCGCTACCAGCAGAATGACCGTTGGCACTCCAACGGGCGGGGGGATGGTGACCGGCGCGGGGACGGGCGGCGTGGGCATGGGCAAGGAGGGAACTGGCAGCGGTAGGTAAATTGAAAATCGGGGGCGCGGTGCGCCCCTTTCGCGACGCAAGGCCGCTTCCACAGGTACGGCGCAGCAATGGAAATCATCGCTGTAGCTGTAGGAGCGGCCTTGTGTCGCGATGGGCTGCAAGGCAGCCCCAGCTTCTCGAAGCTACCCAAGATCCGCCAGCGGATGCCGCCCCTCCCACGCCTTGGCAAAATGCGCTTCGACCACCGCCGCCGGCACCTGCGCCACATCGGGCCAGTGCCAGTGCGGCTGGTTGTCCTTGTCCAGCAGGCGCGCACGCACGCCTTCGCTGAATTCCGGGTGGCGGCAGCAGTTCAGGCTCATGCTGTATTCCATCTGGAACACCTGCGCCAACGACAGGTGCCGTGCCCGGCGGATCTGTTCCCACACCAGGTGTGCGGTAAGCGGGCAACCTTGATGCAACCGTTGGCCGGCCTCTGCAAGCAGTGGGTCGTCGTGGTGCTTGAGCCCCTCCAGCGCACGCCAGGCGGCGGCTGCGTCGGCCACGTCGAGCAACTGATCGATCATCTGTCGCCGTGGCAGCCACTGGGCCTCGGGCAACTCGGCGCAGGCGCGGTGCTGTTCGGCCTTTAGCAGGCTGTTCAGTTGCAGGGCGGTCTGTTCCTGCCAGTTCAGTTGCAGCAGTTCCTCGATCAGCGCCTCTTGCTGGTACTCACCCAGAAAGCGGTCGGCCAGGCCCAGGTCCAAGGCGTCGTGGGCATTGATCGGCGCGCCTGTCAGGCCGAGGAACAACCCCAGCTTGCCCGGCAGGCGGGCAAGGAACCAGCTGGCGCCCACGTCCGGGTACAGGCCGATGCTGATTTCCGGCATGGCCAGCCGACTGCTGGGGGTGACGATACGTACATTGGCGCCCTGCAGCAGGCCCATGCCGCCGCCCAGCACATGACCGTGCCCCCAGCACAGCAGCGGCTTGGGGTAGGTGTGCAGGGCAAAGTCCAGGCGGTATTCGGCGGCGAAGAAGGTGGCGGCCAGCGGAGGTACGCTGCCGGGGTGGTCGCGGCAGGCCTGCGCCAGCGCACGTACATCGCCGCCGGCACAGAAGGCCTTGGCACCGTTGCCGCGCAGTAGTACGCAGACGATCCCCGGGTCGCGAGCCCAGGCGTGCAACTGTTCGCCCAATATCTCGATCATCGGCAGGTTCAGGGCATTGAGCGCCTTGGGCGCATCCAGGGTGGCGATGCCGATGCGGGCGCCGTCGGCGCCGGTGAGTACCTCGCAATGAATGGCCATGGACTACCTCGCGCAAGTCATCGGACAAGTATGGCTTGCCTGGCCGAACATGCCGGTCGTCGGTCGGATCGTTTGACAAGCGGGAAGGGCTTACCTAGTGTCGCGCCATTGTTTATGGAAGGCCCCATGACTGACGACGATCGCATCAAACTCGAACCCAGCTGGAAGGCCGCCTTGCGCGCCGAATTCGACCAGCCCTACATGCATCAGTTGCGCGAGTTCCTGCGCAGCGAGTACGCCGCCGGCAAAGAGATCTACCCGCCAGGGCCGTTGATCTTCAATGCGCTGAACTCGACACCGCTGGACCAGGTGAAGGTGGTCATCCTCGGCCAGGACCCGTACCACGGGCCGGGCCAGGCGCACGGCCTGTGCTTCTCGGTGCAGCCGGGGGTGGCCACGCCACCGTCGCTGGTCAACATCTACAAGGAACTGCAGCGCGACCTGAACATCCCGATTGCCAACCATGGCTACCTGCAGAGTTGGGCCGAGCAGGGCGTGCTGTTGCTCAACACGACCATGACCGTGGAGCGCGCCAATGCCGCGTCGCATGCCAAGAAAGGCTGGGAGTTCTTTACCGACCGGATCATCCAGGTGGTCAGCGAGCAGTGCCCGAACGTGGTGTTCCTGCTGTGGGGCTCGCATGCGCAGAGCAAGCAGAAGCTGATCGACGGGACCAAGCACCTGGTGCTGAAGTCGGTGCATCCATCGCCGTTGTCGGCTTACCGTGGGTTCCTGGGGTGCGGGCATTTCAGCCGGGCCAACAGTTTCCTCGAGCAGCGTGGGCTGGCGCCGATCAACTGGGCATTGCCGCCGCTGTGATCACCTGAAAGAACGCGTCGCCTGCTTCGCGGGCTTGCCCGCTCCCACAGGGATAGCGCCTGCCTTGAGGGCGATGCAGTACCTGTGGGAGCGGGCAAGCCCGCGAAGCAGGCGACGCGATTATTCCGAGTTGGTGTTCCACACCCGGAACAACGGCTCTGCCAGAAACAGCACGAACAACAAGCGCATCACCTGCAGCGCCGTCACCAGCGGCACCGACAACTGCAGTGTCTCTGCCGTCAGGCTCATCTCGGCAATTCCGCCCGGCATCATCCCCAACGTCAGTGAACGCAGGTCCAGCGCGCTCATCACGCTCAATACCCAAGCGGCGCTGCCGGCAATCGCCATGCACAATGCCGTGGCCACCAGGGTAAGTCCCAGAAAAGACGGTGCACGGCGAAAGAACTCGCGGTTGAAGTGGCAGGCCAGGCCACTGCCGATCAACCACTGGCCGATCTGGCTGGCGCCATTGGGCAGGGTTATCTGCAGGTTGCCCGCCAGGCTCACGGTGGCTGCCACCAGCAATGGCCCGAA
This sequence comes from Pseudomonas sp. B10(2017), assembly GCF_002113295.1. Classification (NCBI taxonomy): domain Bacteria; kingdom Pseudomonadati; phylum Pseudomonadota; class Gammaproteobacteria; order Pseudomonadales; family Pseudomonadaceae; genus Pseudomonas; species Pseudomonas sp. B10(2017). Next base: position 150,014 of record NZ_NEJU01000015.1, on the reverse strand, counting down.
CAGCCATGGGTTGGGCTGGCGCAAGCGCTGCCAGAGCAGGGCGACGGCAACGCCCAGCGGCGCAATCAGCGCCAGCCAGCCCCAGCTCACAGTGCCAGTGTGATTCAGCGGCACCCCGTCACCGAGCAGGAACTTGAACAGCGCCGGCACGCACAGTACCACCGCCAGTACGCGCAGGCTCTGCGCCGCCGCCACCTGGCTGAGCGCCGCGCCATTGCGCGCGCCAAGGTTGACCATCTCCCCCGAACCGCCCGGCATGCTGGCGAAGAACGCCGTGGCACGGTCTTCACCGCTGCGTCGCAACAGCCATACGCTGATCACGCTGGACAGGGTGGTGAACAGGGCGCCGAAGAAGATCAGTGCGAAATGGCTGGCCACCTGCTCGATCACCGCCGGGGTGAAGTGCAGGCCGATACCGATGCCGATGATCCACTGCCCGCATTTACGGCCATTGGGGATTTCCGGCAACTGCCAGGGTGTCAGGCAGCGTACCAGGATGATCGCCAGCAGCGAGCCGACCATCCACGGCAAAGGCCAGCCGACCTTGCTGGCGGCAAAACCGCCAGCAAGGCCGACCAGCCCGGTCGCGACAAATAACGGCAACGAGCGATCAGGCATCGGCCATCGCCCGGCGCTGCTGGCTGCGTTTGCGCCAGATGCGCAGCAGCGGCAGGGTCAGCATGCAAATGGTCAGTACCCATACCGACATGCTGATCGGGCTCGACCAGAGGATGCCCAGTTCGCCGTTGGAGATCGACAGCGCCCTGCGCAGGTTCTGTTCCATCAGCCCACCGAGGATGAAGCCGAGCAGGATCGGCGACAGCGGGAAGTCCAGCTTGCGCAGGATATAGCCCATGATGCCGATGCCGACCATCAGGAACAGGTCGAAGGTGGTGGCATGCACGGCGTACACCCCGATCCCCGTGATGATGGCGATCACCGGCACCAGCGCCCAGTTCGGCACGGCGAGGATGCGGGTGAAGATGCGGATCATCGGGATGTTCAGGATTACCAGCATGATGTTGGCGATGAACAGCGAGGCGATCAGGCCCCAGACAATGTCTGGCTGCTGTTCGAACAGCATTGGACCCGGGGTGATGTTGTACAAGGTCAGTGCGCCGATCATCACCGCAGTGGTGCCCGAGCCGGGTACACCCAGGGTCAGCATCGGTACCAGGGCGCCACAGCAGGAGGCGCCGATAGCGGTTTCCGGGGCGGCCAGGCCACGGGCGTCGCCCTTGCCGAACTTGCCCTTGTCACCTGCCAGGCGTTTTTCGGTCATGTAGGCCACGGCGCTGGCCAGTGTTGCACCGGCGCCAGGCAGCACACCCATGATGAAGCCCAGCAGGCCGCAGCGGATGTTGACCACGAATACCGAGGCCGCTTCCTTGAAGTTGAACAGCATGCGCCCGGTGGCCTTGACTGCCTGGTGGCCATGGTGGGTCTTTTCCAGCAGCAGGAGGATTTCGCTGATGGAGAACAGGCCCAGCACCAGCACCACGAACTGGATGCCGTCGGCCAGGTGCACGCTGTCGCCGGTGAAGCGGTACACGCCACTGTTGGCATCGATGCCGACCGCCGACAGGAACAGGCCGATCAGTGCGGCAATGAAGGTTTTCAACGGCTTGTCGCCGGCCATGCCGCCGAGGGCGACGATGGCGAACACCATCAGCACGAAGTACTCCGCCGGGCCGAAGGCGATTGCCCATTTCGCCAGCAGCGGGGCGAACAGCACCATGCCGCAGGTGGCGATCAGCGCACCGATGAACGAACTCCAGGCCGACAGCGACAGCGCTACGCCAGCCAGCCCATTGCGGGCCATCGGGTAGCCATCGAGGGTGGTCATCACGGTCGAGGCTTCGCCGGGGATGTTCAGCAGGATCGAACTGATGCGCCCACCGTACTCGCAGCCCAGGTATACCGCCGCCAGCAGGATCAGCGCCGACTCCGGCGGCAGGCCGAGGGCGAAGGCGATGGGAATCAGCAATGCCACGCCGTTGATCGGGCCCAGGCCCGGCAGCAGGCCGACCACGGTACCGATCAGCGTACCGGTGAGGGCGGTGACCAGGTTGTAGGGGGACAGGGCGACGCCGAAGCCCTGGCCCAGGTAGCTCAAGGTATCCATGTGTCAGTTCTCCAGTACGCTCAGCAGGCCAAGGGGCAGAGGCACGTCCATCACTCGGTCGAACAGCCAGTAGAGGAACAGGCTCATGCCCACTACCACGATGGCACTGTGCAGCCAGCGGCCACCATACAGGCGGGCCATGGGCACGCCGACCAGGATGGCGCTGAGGATGAAGCCCAGGGCTTCGAAGGTGCTGGCGAAAACGATCAGCAGGCCGACGCAGGCGGTGATCTTGATCAGGGTTTCGCGGTCCAGTTCCGGCTCGTCGTCCTTGCGCACGATGGGTGTGGGGCGGAACACCAGGTACAGCAGGCCCAGGCCCAGCAGGCCGAGCATCAGCAGCGGGTAGGCGCGCGGGCCCACCGGTTCATAGGAAAACGCCGCCTGGTAAGGCCAGGCCATCACGGCCAGGGCGGCGCACACCGCCAGCAGGGCCAGGGCGAAGATGCGTTGCAGGATCATCAGAGAGTCCTCATTGAGCACGGACCTTGTGGGAGCGGGCATGCCCGCGAACACCGGCAACGCCGGTGCCAGGCACCGCGGTGTCTTCTTCGCGGGCGCGCCCGCTCCCACAGGGTCGGTGAAAGGGCGGTGGCGGCTTACTGGATCAGGCCAAACTCCCTGGCCAGTGCCTTGTAGTCAGCCACTTGCTTCTTCACATAGCCGTCCAGCTCTGCACCGGTCATGGCGAAGGGGAACAGTTCGCGCTGGTCACGCAGCTTGGCGAAGTCTTCCGAGGCCAGCATCTTGTCGAATGACTGTTTCCACCAGGCGTAGTCCTCGTCGCTCACCTTTGGCCCCAGGTAGAAACCGCGTACCACCGGCCAGACGATGTCGTAGCCCTGTTCCTTGGCGGTGGGGATGTCTTTCATCTCGGGCTCGTCCAGGCGGTTTTCCGAGAACACCGCGAGGATGCGCATGTTGCCGCTCTGAATGTGCGGCATCGAGTCGGAGATGTCGGTCGAGCCTACCTGGATATGCCCGCCCAGCAACGCAGTGGCGATTTCGCCGCCGCCTTCCAGGGCCACGTAGCGCAGGTCACGCGGGTTGATGCCGGCGGCCTTGGCGATCAGGGCGGTCTGCATCCAGTCCTGGCTCCCGACGGTACCGCCGGAGCCGATCACTACCTTGCTCGGGTCTTTCTTCAACGCCGCTACCAGGTCGTCGAGGGTCTTGTACGGCGAGTTGCTTTTCACTGCGATGGCGCCGTAGCTGGTGCCGACGGCTGCCAGCCATTTCACCGCGTTCTCGTCGAAGCGGCCGAACTTGCCCTGGGCCAGGTTCAGCAGCGAGCCGCTGGACCAGGCCACCAGGGTGCCGGCATCGGCCGGGCGCTGGGCGACCACGGCGTTGTAGGCCACCGCACCGACACCGCCGGGCATGTAGGTGACGCGCATCGGCTTGGTGAGGATCTTTTCCTGCACCAGGGCGCTTTGCACAAGCTTGCAGGTCAGGTCGAAGCCGCCGCCGGGCGAGGCGGGGGCAATGCATTCGGGGCGTTTCGGTTCGGCAGCGAGGGCGTTGCCGGCCAACAGCAGGCAGCCGGTAGCGAGGACGAGGCGGCGCAGTGAAAAGGTCATCGTCTATCTCCGTGAGCGTTGTTGTTATCAAGTTATCGCTATGGGGTTACCACAGCGCCACGCTGTAGCTAACCAGCAGCCGCACTTCGTCCGCGTCGCGGGCGAAGTTGGAGCGGAAGGTAGCGTTGCGCAGGCGCACGGCGACGTTCTTCAACGGGCCGCTTTGTACCACGTACTTCAGTTCGGTGTTGCGTTCCCACTCCTTGCCCTCGCCACCGGCCGCGCGGCTGACGTTGTCGCCGCTGATGTAGCGGGTCATGAAGGTCAGGCCGGGCAGGCCGAGTGCGGCGAAGTTGTAGTCGTAGCGCGCCTGCCAGGAGCGCTCGTCGGCGCCGGCGAAGTCGTTGATCTGGACGAAGTTGACCAGGTACGGGTCGGCACCATCGACGTACGGGAAGGCACTGTCGCCGGACAGCTGCTGCCAGGCGGCGCTGACCTTGTGCCCGCCCAGGGCGTAGCTGAGCATGCCGTTGACGGTGGTGTTGTCGATGTTGCCGGCCTTGGCGGCGCCGGCGTCGTCACTCACCACCAGGCGCAGGTCGGCGCCGAAGGTGCCCGGGCCCCATGGCTGGGTGGCGACCATGCCGATGAAGTGCTGGCGGTAGATATCGTCGAGCTGGGCAAAGTGGTAGCTGCCGGTGATGCGATCGGTGAACTGGTAGTCGAGGCCGGCCAGGTCCAGGTTGTCGGCGCTGAACGAGCCACCGAAGCGGCCGTTCTTGTTGTTCAGGGCCAGGTCTTCCCAGTTTGTGTCGTTGCGGTCCTTGGCCTTTTCCAGTCGGCCGCCGGTGAAGGTCAGGCCCTTGACCTCCTTCGAGGTGAGCAGGCCACCTTCGAAGGTTTGCGGCAGGATGCGCCCATCGTTGGGTTGCAGGGTCGGCAGTTCGGGGATCAGCGTGCCGATCTTCAGTTCGGTCTGCGACACCTTCACCTTGCCGGTCAGGCCGAGCTTGGAGTACTCGTCGGCGGCCTTGCCGTCATCGTGGGTCGGCAGCAGGCCGGTGTCGGTGCGGTCAGGGCTGGAGTCGAGCTTGATGCCGAGCATGCCCAGCGCATCCAGGCCGAAGCCCACGGTGCCATCGGTGTAACCAGACTCGAAGTTGAGCATGAAGCCCTGGGCCCACTCGTCGCGCTTGGATTGCTGCGCACTGGTGCCGTCGCGGAAATCGCGGTTGAAGTACATGTTGCGGGTTTCGAAGGTGGCCGTGCTGTCTTCGAAGAAGGCGGCCTGGCTCATCGGGGCGACACCGGCAAGCGCAAGGGCGCTGGCGATGGCGGAGGGGCGTGCGGCAAAGGAACGGGTAGGCGCGAAGGCCTGCGGCTGCGATGACAGCATCACTGATGGCTCCGTTTATTGTTCTTATTCGTTGCACCTTGCTGGTGCTTTTTTCGGCGCGAAGGGCGACCGTGGTGCGATGCTAGGTAACCAACCTTTCGCTAACCTTTCAGCGTGAAAGGTTTGTCGACAGGGCTTCACAGGCCTGCCGACAGCGGTACACTCCGCGCCACCGTCCCACCCGAGCAGGGAGAATCCGATGCGTGTGCTGTTGGTCGAAGACCACCTGCAACTGGCCGAAAGCGTGGCCCAGGCCTTGAAAAGCCATGGCCTGACCGTGGATGTGCTGCATGACGGCGTGGCCGCCGACCTGGCCCTGGCCAGCGAGGAATACGCCGTGGCGGTGCTGGATGTCGGCTTGCCGCGCATGGATGGCTTCGAGGTGCTGGCGCGCCTGCGCAGCCGTGGCAAGACCCTGCCGGTACTGATGCTGACCGCGCGCAGCGACGTCAAGGACCGGGTCCACGGCCTGAACCTGGGCGCCGACGACTACCTGGCCAAGCCGTTCGAGCTGACCGAACTGGAAGCACGGGTCAAGGCCCTGCTGCGGCGCAGCGTGCTCGGTGGCGAGCGTCAGCAACGCTGTGGGCCGCTGGTGTACGACCTGGACATCCGGCGCTTCACCCTGGGTGGCGAAAACCTGACCCTGACCTCGCGCGAACAGAGCGTACTGGAAGCGCTGATCGCCCGCCCGGGCCGGGTGATGAGCAAGGAGCAACTGGCCGCCCAGGTGTTCGGCCTGGACGAAGAAGCCAGCCCCGACGCCATCGAAATCTACATCCACCGCCTGCGCAAGAAGCTCGACGGCCACCCGGTGGCCATCGTCACCTTCCGTGGCCTGGGCTACCTGCTTGAGCACCGCGATGCGTGACAACGGCAGCCTGCGCGGGCGCTTGCTCGGCAACCTGGCCTTGCTGCTGGTGGTGTTGATGCTGGCCAGTGGCCTGAGCGCTTATTGGAACGGCCGCGAGGCCGCCGATACCGCCTACGACCGAACCCTGCTTGCCTCCGCAAGGACCATTGCCGCAGGCCTGTCCCAGCGTGACGGTTCGTTGAGCGCGGATGTGCCCTACGTGGCCCTGGACACCTTCGCCTACGACAGTGCCGGGCGCATCTACTACCAGGTGCTGGACATCCAGCAGCGGCTGATTTCCGGCTACGAGAACCTGCCAGCGCCGCCGCCGGGCACGCCGCGTACCGACGATTACCCGGCGCTGGCGCGGTTCTACAACGCCACCTACCTGGGCCAGGACGTGCGCGTGGTCAGCCTGCTGAAGCCAGTGAGCGAGCCGAACATGAACGGCATGGCGGAAATCCGCGTGGCCGAGACCGAGGAAGCGCGGGTGCGCATGGCCCGAGGCTTGATGGCCGATACCCTGCTGCGCCTGGGGATGCTGGCGCTGGGCGCGCTGGTGATGGTGTGGTTTGCCGTGAGTGCCGCGTTGCGGCCGCTGGAGCGCCTGCGCACGGCGGTGGAAGAGCGCCAACCGGACGACCTGCGGGCCTTGCCGGTGGTCCAGGTGCAGCGTGAGCTGGGCCCGCTGGTGCGGGCTCTGAACCATTTCACCGAGCGTTTGCGCGGCCAGTTCGAGCGCCAGGCGCAGTTCATCGCCGACGCCGCCCACGAGTTGCGCACGCCACTGGCAGCGCTGAAGGCGCGGGTCGAGCTGGGCCTGCGTTCGGCCGAGCCGCAGGAGTGGCGGCAGACGCTGGAGTCGGCGGCCCAGGGCACCGATCGGCTGACCCACCTGGCCAACCAGCTGCTGTCGCTGGCGCGGGTCGAGAACGGTGCGCGGGCGATTGCCGAAGGCGGTGCGCAGCGCCTGGATCTGAGCCAGTTGGCTCGTGAACTGGGCATGGCCATGGCACCGCTGGCGCACAAGCGCGGGGTGGCGCTGGCCCTGGAGGCCGAGGCGCCGGTGTGGCTGAAGGGCGAGCCGACGCTGCTCAACGAGCTGTTGAGCAACCTGGTGGACAATGCCTTGGCGCATACGCCGGCTGGCGGCAACGTGATCTTGCGAGTGTTGGCGCCGGCGGTGCTTGAGGTGGAGGACGACGGGCCGGGGATTCCCGAGGCCGAGCGTGAGCGGGTGTTCGAGCGCTTCTACCGGCGAAGTGCGCAGGGCAGTGGGCTTGGCTTGGCGATTGTCGGCGAGATCTGCCGGGCGCACCTGGCACAGGTGAGTCTGCATGACGGTGCGAAGGGCGGGTTGCGGGTGAGGGTGAGTTTTATCGCGGATTGATGTGTTGCCTGTACCGGCCCTTTCGCGGGTGAACCCGCTCCCACAGGGACCGCGCCGCTGCAGAAGGCTACGCTATACCTGTGGGAGCGGGTTTACCCGCGAAGAGGCCGGCACAGGCTGACACCGGTCAGCGCAACATGCTCCGCGCCTCGATCAGTTCACCCACTTCAAGCTCGGTACCGTACGGCAGGCCCAGATGGCGGTATGCCGGCAAAGCCGCCAGCGGCCGGTGGCGCCCGCGCTGGCTGATGCAGCGGGCGATCTGCACGATGTCGATGTAGTCGATCTTGTCTGTCTGCCGGTCCAGGTCCTGCACCTGGCTCGGCAGGTTGACCAGTTGCTCCGGAAACTCCCAGGCCTTGAGGATCTTGTCACCCAGCACCGGCTGGATCTGCTCGATCACATAGTGCAGGCACACCGGGTCGGACAACAGTTCGTTGTGCTCTTCGGCATAGATCAGCACCGGTAGTGCACCAATCTGGTTGACCAGCCCACCGAGGGTAGCCTGGTCGGGCTTGAGCTGCGTAAAGCGCCGGCAGATTTCGTAGCTGATGCCCGCCACATCCAGGCTGTTGGCCCAGATATCCCGTAATTTCTGTTCCACCGCCGGTGCACGAGCGTGGAAAATCTGCTCGATTACCAGGCCAATGGCCAAGTTGCAGCTGTAGTTGATGCCCAGCCGCGTGATGGCGGTGTGCAAATCGGTGACCTCGACCGCCGCGCGCAGCAGCGGGCTGTTGACGACCTTGATCAGGCGCGCTGAAAGGGCCGCATCGCGACCGATCACCTTGCTCAGGGCCGCCACGCTGATCTCACTGTCTTCCGCCGCCTCGCGGATGCTCAAGGCAACCTCGGGCAGGGTCGGCAGGACCAGGTCATCCTTTTCGATGGCATCGAGCAACTGTGCTTGAACCATCTCGGCCAGCTTGTTCATGGGCGTGTCTACCGCAGTGGTGGTGCGGCCCCGCCATGTGGGCGGGGCAGGCTGGTCAGCGCTGGATTTCCCGGTCGCGGTCCAGTTCGTAGGGCAGGGTCAGCACCTGCAGGCGCGGGCCTTCGAGGCTGCCCAGGTGCAGGTTGCCGTCTTCCACCGCTTCGGCGCTGAGCACGGCCAGCAGTTCGCAGCCTGTGCCGTTGCTGGCAGCAATGACCACTTCACCGACCGACGAAGCATGGGTGGGCGAGAAAATCTCGGCACCCGGGGCCGGAATGGCCTGCTGGTCCAGTGCCAGGCGGTACTGGCGGCGCTTGAGCTTGCCCAGGTACTGCATGCGGGCAACGATTTCCTGACCGGTGTAGCAGCCCTTCTTGAAGCTGACGCCGTCGACGGCCTGCAGGTTGATCATCTGCGGGATGAACAGCTCGCGGGTCGGCCCCATGACCTGGCCGATCCCGGCGCGAATCTGCCCCAGCAGCCAGTCGTCGAGGCTGCCTTCTGGCAGCGCGGCGGCCAGCGCCAGGCGAACGCTGTCGGCGTTGTCCGCAGGTACCCACAGTTCGACGCGGCCGGTGGACACGGCGATGGCAATCAACCCGTCGTGACGCACGGTGCTGCCGGCTGCCGCGGGCACATCAAGGCCCAGGGCCTGCAGCGCCGAGTCGCCGCCTTGCAGGCCGAAGCGTGCCCAGGCAGCGCTTTCATCGGTCAGCGTCGCCTTGGAGAACACGGCGTACTTCTTGAGGTCAGCCAGCTGGGCGTCGAGCAGCTCGCTGGCCATGGCCAGCAGGTAGCCGTTGCCTTCGGGCAGGATGCGGAAACTCGATTGCATGCGCCCCTTGACCATGCAGCGGGCGCCGAGGCTGGCGTGCTCCAGGCTGAGGTAGTTGATATTGCAGGTCAGCTGGCCTTGCAGGAACTTGCCTGCATCGGAGCCGCGGACAGCGAGGATGCCCTCGTGGGACAGGGGGCAGAAGAAAGCGGAATCGGCCATGGGTCATCGCGGTGGCTAAAGACTGGCGGCCATCATAGAACGCTGGTAACAAAATAGGTAGGTGACTAGACCAACGCCCGGTGTCGCTTCGCTCGCCTGGCTGTATACTGGCGGGCCATTCGAGGAGGGCCCCATGGTCGAACAAACTGAACTCAACCGGCTTTTCTGGCACAGCCGCCGCGGCATGCTGGAACTGGACGTACTGCTGGTGCCTTTCACCCAGGAAGTCTACCCCACGCTCAACGAGACCGACCGCGAACTCTACGTGCGTCTGTTGAGCTGCGAGGATCAGGACATGTTCGGCTGGTTCATGGAGCGCACCGAGTCCGAAGACCCGGAGCTGCAGCGCATGGTCCGCATCATCCTGGACCGTGTCCAGCCCAAGTGAATGCTTCGAGTGCCGCTGGCAAGGCTCGCGCCTGCTGCTGGCGGTCTACCTGGTGTGCCAGGTACTGGCGTGGTTCGCCGCATGGGCGAGCCCGCTCCCCTGGTGGTCAGCCTTTGCTGTTGTTGCCGCCTGTATTGCCCACGCTGGCTGGGCCATTCCCCGACGTATTCTGCTGACGCATGAGCATGCCGTTGTCGGCCTGCGCCGTGATGTGCGTGGTTGGCAGGTGTTCAGCCGTGCCCGTGGCTGGCAGCCGGTGCGCTTGTGCCGGGATAGCTTGGCGTTGCCTGGGCTGGTGGTGTTGCGCTTTGTGCGGGCGGGGCGCTGGTTGGGGGAGAGCCAATGCGTGCCACTGGATGCGCTGGGGGCTGATGAGCACCGGCGCTTGCGGGTGCGGTTGAAGTTCAGCCGGCGCAGGTGGGCAGGGGTGAGCCGGGCATAAAACCATACCGAGTTGGCTTCTTCGCGGGCCTGCCCGCTCCCACAGGTACTGCGCAAGCCTGCAAGGCAGTGGGATTCCTGTGGGAGCGGGCGCGCCCGCGAAGGCCGCGACACCGATTTCAGATCGGGCTGAGAATGGTGTCCTTGGCCTCGTCCAGCATCCCCGGGTAATCCAGGGTGTAATGCAGCCCGCGGCTTTCCTTGCGCTGCATGGCCGACAGGATCATCAGCTCGGCCACCTGCGCCAGGTTGCGCAATTCGATCAGGTCGCGGCTGACCTTGTAGTTGCTGTAGAACTCGTCGATTTCATCCAGCAGCAGGCGAATGCGGTGCTGCGCTCGCTGCAGGCGCTTGCTGGTGCGCACGATGCCGACGTAGTCCCACATGAAGCGCCGCAGTTCGTCCCAGTTGTGCGCAATGATCACGTCCTCGTCCGAGTCGGTGACCTGGCTGGCGTCCCAGCCGGGCAGGGTCTTGGGCATGACCACTTCATCCAGGTGCGCCTGGATGTCGGCCGCGGCGGCACGGCCATAGACGAAGCATTCCAGCAGCGAGTTGCTGGCCATGCGGTTGGCGCCATGCAGGCCGGTGAAACTGGTTTCGCCTATGGCGTACAGGCCCGGTACGTCGGTGTGGCCGCGGTCGTCGACCATCACCCCGCCGCAGGTGTAGTGCGCGGCCGGTACCACCGGGATCGGCTGACGGGTGATGTCGATACCGAAGGCCAGGCAGCGCTCGTACACGGTCGGGAAGTGGCTCTTGATGAAGTCGACCGGCTTGTGGGTGATGTCCAGGTACACGCAGTCCACGCCCAGGCGCTTCATCTCGTGGTCGATGGCGCGGGCCACGATGTCGCGCGGGGCCAGTTCTTCGCGGGGGTCGAAGCGTGGCATGAAACGCTCGCCATTGGGCAGGCGCAGCAGGGCACCTTCGCCGCGCAGGGCTTCGGTGATCAGGAAACTCTTGGCCTGCGGGTGGTACAGGCAAGTCGGGTGAAACTGGTTGAACTCCAGGTTCGCCACCCGGCAGCCGGCCCGCCAGGCCATGGCGATGCCGTCGCCGCAGGCACCATCGGGGTTGCTGGTATACAGGTAGACCTTGGCCGCACCGCCAGTGGCCAGCACGGTGAAACGCGCACCGAAGGTGTCAACCTCGCCGGTGTTGCGGTCGAGCACATAGGCACCCAGGCAGCGCTCGCCGGGCAGGCCGAGGCGACGTTCGGTAATCAGGTCGACTGCCACGCGCTGCTCCAGCAACTGGATGTTCGGGCGCAGGCGGGCCTGCTCCAGCAGCGTGGTGAAGATGGCTGCGCCGGTGGCATCGGCAGCATGGATGATACGCCGGTGACTATGGCCGCCTTCGCGGGTCAGGTGGAACTCGAAGCCACCGTCGTCGACGCTGTAGTGCTCGTCACGGGTAAAGGGAACGCCTTGCTCGATAAGCCACTCGATGGCTTCGCGGCTGTGCTCGACGGTGAAGCGCACGGCGTCTTCATGGCACAGGCCGCCGCCGGCATTGAGGGTGTCCTCGACATGCGACTGCACGGTGTCGGTATTGTCCAGTACTGCCGCGACACCGCCCTGGGCCCAGAAGGTCGAGCCGTTGGCCAGGTCGCCCTTGCTGAGCACGGCGACTCGCAGGTGGCTGGGGAGGTTCAGTGCCAGGCTGAGACCGGCGGCACCGCTGCCGATCACCAGGACATCATGTTGGAATTGTTGGCTCATGTCGGGACACTAGTATTCTTTGGAAGGGGCGCGGCACAATAGTCACGCGCCGATGGCATTGTGAAACTATCGTTGAAACCGGCCGGGTTGCCTTTATAGCAGCCCCGGGTGGCCAATTTCCATGCCACTTACCTGGTCGCTGCAACCTTTGTGGGAACTTTCCGACATGGCGGGAAATCCTATGAAGGCTGCCCACGCGCCACAACTGCCGCGGCGACGCAGGGCGGCAGGCCTGTCCGGGCTGTCCCTGCGTACTCGAAACCTGATTATCGACGTAGCCGGCCGTGTCCGTGCCGCGTCTTCCGTGCAAGCCGACCAAGGGCTGCAGGAAACTTGCTTGGAGGGGAGAACTTTTGCGCAAAGCCCGAGTCTATGGTTGCAAGCCTGAACGATGGCTGATGCAACGCTCCTTCGAGTTCACTGAGGAGTGTTCATGCTAACCCAGGAAGAGGATCAGCAGCTTGTCGAGCGCGTTCAGCGCGGTGACAGGCGAGCGTTCGATCTGTTGGTGCTGAAGTATCAGCACAAGATTCTCGGGTTGATCGTGCGGTTCGTTCACGACACCCACGAGGCCCAGGATGTAGCACAGGAAGCCTTCATCAAGGCCTACCGTGCGCTTGGCAATTTCCGCGGAGACAGTGCGTTCTATACGTGGCTGTACCGCATCGCCATCAACACGGCGAAGAACTACCTGGTGTCCCGTGGAAGACGGCCGCCAGACAGTGATGTGAGCTCCGAGGATGCGGAGTTTTACGACGGCGATCATGGTCTCAAGGATCTCGAGTCCCCAGAGCGCTCGTTGTTGCGGGATGAAATCGAAGGCACTGTCCATCGCACCATCCAGCAACTGCCCGAAGACCTGCGCACGGCACTGACCCTGCGCGAGTTCGATGGGCTGAGTTACGAAGACATTGCCAGTGTCATGCAGTGTCCGGTGGGTACCGTGCGCTCTCGAATCTTCCGCGCTCGGGAGGCAATAGACAAAGCCCTGCAACCTTTGTTGCAGGAAACCTGAGACAGCGGCGACAGCCAAGAGAGGAACCGCCATGAGTCGTGAAGCTTTGCAGGAATCGCTGTCCGCGGTGATGGATAACGAAGCGGACGAGCTTGAACTGCGTCGTGTTTTGAACGCCGTAGACGATGCTGAAACCCGTGCCACCTGGTCGCGTTACCAGGTTGCCCGCGCAGCGATGCACAAGGAGCTGCTGCTGCCCAACCTGGATATCGCCTCGGCGGTGTCTGCAGCGCTGGCTGACGAAGCCGTGCCGGCCAAGGCCAAGAAAGGGCCATGGCGCAGCATTGGCCGCCTGGCGGTAGCTGCTTCGGTCACCGTGGCAGTGCTGGCTGGTGTACGCATGTACAACCAGGACGAGATCACTGGCGCCGAGCTTGCTGCCCAGCAACCTGCCCAGCAGGGTCTGAGTGTGCCACAAGCACAAGGCCCGGCCGTTTTGGCAGGCTATAGTGAGAGCAGTGAGCAACCGACCGGGCCGATGGCCAACGGCGTACTGCAGAACCAGGCCGGCTGGGACCAGCGTCTGCCAGGTTACCTGCGCCAGCATGCCCAGGAATCTGCGCTCAAGGGCACTGAAACCGCATTGCCGTATGCCCGCGCCGCCAGCCTGGAAAACCGTTAAGTAAGGAGGATCATGCGCGCGCTACCTCTCCTGTCGCTGCTGATTGGCAGCTGCATGACGGTGCCAGCGTTGGCGGCCAATTCCTCGCCCGAGGCGAGCGAGTGGCTGAGCAAGCTGGCACAGGCCGAGCAAAAGCAGAGCTACCAAGGCTCTTTTGTCTACGAACGCAACGGCAGTTTCTCTTCCCACGAGATCTGGCACAGGGTCGACGACGGCAAAGTCAGCGAGCGGCTGTTGCAACTCGATGGCGCCGCCCAGGAGATCGTGCGCGTGGACGGCAAGGTAGAGTGCGTCAGCGGGGCCTTGGCCAGTGGTGTTGCGACGCCCCCGGACACCGCGCAGCGTGTGCTGGATCCGCTGAAACTCATGGGCTGGTATGACTTGAGCGTTGCGGGCAAGTCGCGGGTCGCCGGGCGCGATGCCGTGATAGTGACGCTCAGCCCGCGCGATCAGCACCGCTATGCCTTCGAATTGCACCTGGACCGTACTACCGGGCTGCCGCTGCGCTCGTTGATGATCAATGACAAGGGGCAGTTGCTGGAGCGCTTCCAGATGACCCGTCTCGATACTGACGCACCCAGCGACGACGACCTGCGCGCCAGCGCTGCGTGCAAGCCGGTGCCGCATGTGGTCGCTGCCGCCAATGACACGGTCGCCGGCTGGCGTTCGGACTGGCTGCCGCCTGGTTTCGAACTGGTCAACAGCTCGGTCCGCCGCGACCCCAAGAACGACAGCACGGTCAGCAGCCTGATGTACGACGATGGCCTGGCGCGCTTCTCGGTGTTTCTCGAGTCGGTAAAGGATGAGGGCGGGACCGACATGCGCACCCAGCTTGGCCCGACTTCGGCTGTTTCGCGTCGGTTGAACACGCCCAAGGGCAAGGTGATGGTCACTGTGGTCGGCGAGATTCCGCTGGGTACCGCAGAGCGTGTGGCGCTGTCGATGCGCCCCCAGGATGGCCAGGCGCGCCAGTGATGGCGCGCATTTGCGGGCCTGGCGTGTGGGTTATGCCAAGGCGTGCGGACATGCCTCTGAAATGAAATTAAAGCATTGTCATTTGCAATCCATCGGCAAATTTTCTATAGGTCAGGCTTCTTGGAGCCTGGCCTTTCCTGCTTTGTGCAGGGGCCTTTCTAAACTACCGCTCGTTGTGACGGGAGCCGTATGTCAATACCACGCTTGAAATCCTACCTATCGATGTTCGCCGCCGTGCTGATGCTCGGCCAGGTGCTCAGCGCACAGGCCGAGGAAGCCCTGCCGGACTTCACTACCCTGGTCGAGCAGGCCTCACCCGCAGTGGTCAACATCAGTACCAAGCAGAAACTGCCTGACCGCCGCATGGCTGCCGGGCAGATGCCCGACCTGGAAGGCCTGCCGCCGATGTTCCGCGAGTTCTTCGAGCGCAACATGCCGCAGCAGCCTCGCTCGCCGCGTGGCGACCGCCAACGCGAGGCCCAGTCGTTGGGTTCGGGCTTCATCATTTCCAGCGATGGCTACGTGCTGACCAACAACCACGTGGTAGCGGATGCCGACGAGATCATCGTCCGCCTGTCGGACCGCAGCGAGCTGCAGGCCAAGCTGGTCGGCACCGACCCGCGCACCGATGTGGCCCTGCTCAAGGTCGAGGGCAAGAACTTGCCGACCGTCAAACTGGGTGATTCCGAGAAGCTCAAGGTGGGCGAGTGGGTGCTGGCTATCGGTTCGCCGTTCGGCTTCGACCATTCGGTGACCAAAGGTATCGTCAGCGCCAAGGGCCGTACCTTGCCCAACGATACCTACGTACCGTTCATCCAGACGGACGTGGCCATCAACCCGGGCAACTCGGGCGGCCCGCTGTTCAACATGAACGGCGAAGTGGTGGGTATCAACTCGCAGATCTTCACCCGTTCCGGCGGTTTCATGGGCCTGTCGTTCGCCATCCCGATCGATGTGGCGATCGATGTCTCCAATCAATTGAAAAAAGACGGCAAGGTCAGCCGCGGCTGGCTGGGCGTGGTGATCCAGGAAGTCAACAAGGACCTGGCTGAATCGTTCGGCCTGGACAAGCCGGCCGGTGCCCTGGTGGCCCAGGTGCTGGAAAACGGCCCGGCAGCCAAGGGCGGCCTGCAGGTGGGTGACGTGATCCTGAGCATGAACGGCCAGCCGATCGTCATGTCGGCCGACCTGCCGCATCTGGTCGGCAGCCTCAAGGACGGCGAAAAGGCCAAGCTGGAGATCATCCGCAACGGCAAGCGCCAGAACCTCGATATCAGTGTTGGTGCACTGCCGGACGACGATGCCGACATCGGTACCGCCGCCGAAGGCAGCGCCGAGCGCAGCAGCAACCGCCTGGGCGTTTCGGTGGCCGACCTGACCGCCGAGCAGAAAAAAGCCCTGGAGCTCAAGGGCGGCGTGGTCATCAAGGAAGTCCAGGATGGCCCGGCCGCGATGATCGGCCTGCGCCCGGGTGACGTGATCAGCCACCTGAACAACCAGGCCATCGGTTCGGCGAAGGAATTCACCGAAATCGCCAAGGAACTGCCGAAGAACCGTTCGGTGTCGATGCGCGTGCTGCGTCAGGGCCGTGCCAGCTTCATTACCTTCAAGCTGGCTGAATAAGCGGTCTGGCAAGGAGAAAAGGGCAGCTTCGGCTGCCCTTTTTCATGAAAGTTCACAATTGCGGGGGTGAATGCTGTGTACAGCCCGATAGAGGAATCTCCCATATCCCGGCAGCTTAAGGTACAATTCCCGGCTATTTTTCGGCGGGCGTCCGGCTCGCAGCCTTTTCGAGTGTTGACCCGTGAGTGATTTGAGTCATATCCGCAATTTCTCCATCATCGCCCACATCGACCATGGCAAGTCGACGCTGGCCGACCGTTTCATCCAGATGTGCGGTGGCCTGTCGGCACGCGAGATGGAAGCCCAGGTGCTCGATTCCATGGACCTGGAGCGTGAGCGCGGTATCACCATCAAGGCCCACAGCGTCACGCTCAATTACAAGGCGCAGGACGGCAAGGTCTACCAGCTGAACTTCATCGATACCCCCGGCCATGTCGACTTCACCTACGAAGTTTCGCGTTCGCTGGCGGCTTGTGAAGGTGCGCTGCTGGTGGTGGATGCCGGCCAGGGCGTCGAGGCCCAGTCCGTTGCCAACTGCTACACCGCCATCGAGCAGGGCCTTGAGGTCATGCCGGTACTGAACAAGATGGACCTGCCCCAGGCCGATCCGGATCGCGTCAAGGACGAGATCGAGAAGATCATCGGCATCGACGCCACCGACGCCGTGGCCTGCAGTGCCAAGAGCGGCATGGGCGTCGACGAGGTTCTCGAGCGCCTGGTACAGACCATCCCCGCGCCGGAAGGCGATATCGAGGCGCCGCTGCAGGCGCTGATCATCGACTCCTGGTTCGACAACTACCTGGGCGTGGTCTCGCTGGTGCGCGTGCGCCACGGCCGCGTCAAGAAAGGCGACAAGATCCTGGTCAAGTCCACCGGCAAGGTGCACCTGGTCGACAGCGTGGGCGTGTTCACCCCAAAACACACCCAGACCGCCGACCTGAAGGCCGGCGAAGTGGGCTTCATCATCGCCAGCATCAAGGACATCCACGGTGCCCCGGTCGGTGACACCCTGACCCTGTCCTCGACCCCTGAGGTCGAAGTGCTGCCAGGCTTCAAGAAAATCCAGCCGCAGGTCTACGCCGGACTGTTCCCGGTCAGCTCCGACGACTTCGAGGACTTCCGCGATGCGCTGCAGAAGCTGACCCTGAACGACTCGTCGCTGCAATACATGCCGGAAAGCTCCGACGCCCTGGGCTTCGGCTTCCGTTGCGGCTTCCTCGGCATGCTGCACATGGAGATCATCCAGGAGCGCCTGGAGCGCGAATACGACCTGGATCTGATCACTACGGCGCCAAGCGTGATCTACGAGCTGGAACTGAAAACCGGCGAGACCATCACCGTCGACAACCCGTCGAAGCTGCCAGATGTCTCGGCGGTCGCCGACTTCCGCGAGCCGATCGTCACCGCCACCATCCTGGTGCCGCAGGAACACCTGGGCAACGTCATCACCCTGTGCATCGAGAAGCGTGGCGTGCAGCGCGACATGCAGTTCCTCGGCAGCCAGGTGCAGGTGCGCTACGACCTGCCGATGAACGAAGTGGTGCTGGACTTCTTCGACCGCCTCAAGTCCACCAGCCGCGGCTATGCTTCGCTGGACTATCATTTCGATCGCTACCAGTCGGCCAACCTGGTCAAGCTGGATGTACTGATCAACGGCGACAAGGTCGATGCCTTGGCATTGATCGTGCACCGCGACAACGCGGCCTACAAAGGCCGTGCGTTGACCGAGAAGATGAAGGAACTGATCCCTCGGCAGATGTTCGACGTGGCGATCCAGGCAGCTATCGGCGGCCAGATCATCGCGCGGACAACCGTCAAGGCGCTCAGAAAGAACGTACTGGCCAAGTGCTACGGTGGTGACGTCAGCCGTAAGAAGAAACTGCTGGAGAAGCAGAAGGCCGGTAAGAAACGCATGAAACAGGTGGGCAACGTGGAGATTCCACAGGAAGCCTTCCTCGCCGTGCTCAGGTTGGATAGCTAGGTCCTATGTCGCTAAATTTCCCGCTGTTGCTAGTCATCGCCGTCTTCGTCTGCGGCCTGCTGGGCTTGATCGACCTGCTGTTCCTGGCCCCGCGCCGGCGTGCGGCAATCGCCAACTACCAGGGCAGCGTCAGCCAGCCCGAGATGGCGGTGGTCGAGCGCCTGGGCAAGGAACCGTTGCTGGTCGAGTATGGCAAGTCGTTCTTCCCGGTGCTGTTCATCGTGCTGGTGCTGCGTTCGTTTCTGGTCGAGCCGTTCCAGATCCCTTCGGGGTCGATGAAGCCGACCCTGGAAGTGGGCGACTTCATCCTTGTGAACAAGTTCTCGTACGGTATTCGCCTGCCGGTGATCGACAAGAAGGTCATCGAGGTGGGTGACCCGCAACGCGGTGATGTGATGGTGTTCCGCTACCCGAGCGACCCGAACGTCAACTACATCAAGCGTGTGGTCGGCCTGCCAGGCGATGTGGTGCGCTACACCAGCGACAAGCGGTTGTTCGTCAACGGCCAGCCGATTGCAGAACAATTGGTGGGCACCGAGCCGGGCACTCTGGGCAGCGCCCAGCTGTACAAGGAAAAGCTCGGCGAAGCCGAACACCTGATCCGCAAGGAAATGAGCCGTTACCGCATGCCGCCGGACCAGCAGTGGACCGTGCCGGCGGGCCATTACTTCATGATGGGCGACAACCGCGACAACTCCAACGACAGCCGTTACTGGGATGACCCTAACATCCCGAAGGAACTGCACGGCATGGTTCCGGACCGGAACATCGTCGGCAAGGCCTTCGCGGTGTGGATGAGCTGGCCTGAGCCCAAGCTCAGCCACCTGCCCAACCTGTCGCGGGTCGGTCTGATCCATTGATACCCATCGGCGCTGGCCAGCAGGCAGCGCCGAATGCATTTCTGACATAGGCTGTGTTCTCAGGGATCGGGAGATTCGCCGCACATCGCGGCGGGCCACAGCCAAACAGTCTTTCAGGATGTTGATTTGAACAACGCGTTGAACAACGAACGGGTGGCTGCATGAGTGCTCCCCTTGCCCGTCTGGAGCGAAAGCTCGGTTATACCTTCAAGAACCAGGACCAGATGCTCCTGGCACTGACCCATCGCAGTTACGCCGGGCGCAACAATGAGCGCCTGGAGTTTCTCGGTGATGCCATTCTCAACTTCGTCGCCGGCGAAGCGCTGTTCGAGCGCTTCCCGCAGGCCCGCGAAGGCCAGCTGTCGCGCTTGCGCGCGCGCCTGGTCAAGGGTGAGACCCTGGCCCGCCTGGCCCGTGGTTTCGATCTGGGCGATCACCTGCGCCTGGGTTCGGGTGAGCTCAAGAGCGGTGGCTTCCGCCGCGAGTCGATCCTGGCCGACGCCCTGGAGGCGCTGATTGGCGCCATCTACCTGGACGCCGACATGGAAACGGCCCGGGAGCGCGTGCTGGCCTGGCTGGCCGATGAGTTCGAAGGCCTGACCCTGGTCGATACCAACAAGGACCCGAAAACCCGCCTGCAGGAGTTCCTGCAGTCGCGCAGCTGTGAGCTGCCGCGTTACGAAGTGGTAGATATCCAGGGCGAACCGCACTGCCGGACCTTCTTCGTCGAATGCGAAGTAGTGCTGCTGAACAACAAGAGCCGTGGCCAGGGCGTTAGCCGGCGTATTGCCGAGCAAGTCGCCGCCGCGTCTGCACTGATCGCCTTGGGCGTGGAGAATGGCAATGACTGATAGCAACCCGACCCGCTGCGGCTACGTGGCCATTGTCGGCCGCCCGAACGTGGGCAAGTCGACCCTGCTCAACCACATCCTCGGCCAGAAGCTGGCGATCACCTCTCGCAAGCCGCAGACCACCCGCCACAACATGCTCGGCATCAAGACCGAGGGTGACGTGCAGGCGATCTACGTTGATACCCCCGGTATGCACAAGGCCAACGACAAGGCCTTGAACCGCTACATGAACCGCAATGCTTCGGCGGCCCTGAAGGACGTCGACGTGGTGATCTTCGTGGTCGACCGCACCAAATGGACCGACGAGGACCAACTGGTGCTGGAGCGCGTGCAGTACGTGACAGGCCCGCTGATCATCGCGGTCAACAAGACCGACCGCATGGAAGAGAAGGCCGAACTGATCCCGCACCTGCAATGGCTGCAGGAACAGTTGCCGAACGCCGAAGTGATGCCTATTTCCGCGCAGCAGGGGCACAACCTGCAGGCGCTGGAAGCACAGATCGCCAAGCACCTGCCCGAGAACGAACACTTCTTTCCCGAAGACCAGATCACCGACCGCAGCAGCCGCTTCCTGGCTGCCGAACTGGTGCGCGAGAAGATCATGCGCCAGCTGGGTGCGGAATTGCCGTACCAGATCACCGTGGAAATCGAAGAATTCAAGCAGCAGGGCCATGTGCTGCACATCCATGCGCTGATCCTGGTCGAGCGCGACGGCCAGAAAAAGATCATCATTGGCGACAAGGGCGAGCGCATCAAGCGCATCGGCTCCGAGGCGCGCAAGGACATGGAGGTGCTGTTCGACTCCAAGGTCATGCTCAATCTGTGGGTCAAGGTGAAAGGCGGCTGGTCCGATGACGAGCGCGCCCTGCGTTCGCTGGGCTACGGCGACCTCTAAGCCTCGCACGGCCGGTCTCTGCAGGAGCGGCCTTGTGTCGCGACAGGGCCGCAAAGCGGCCCCGGATTTTCAGCTTCGCAGCATAAATTGCTGGGGCTGCTGCGCAGCCCTATCGCGACACAAGGCCGCTCCTACAAGGGCCAGTGCAACCCCTGGGGCACGTATTTTCCATGGAACAACCTGTCGGCCAGCCAGCCTACGTGCTGCACAGCCGTGCCTACAAAGAAACCAGTGCGCTGGTGGACTTCTTCACCCCGCAAGGGCGCATGCGCGCCGTGCTGCGCCGTGCGCGTGGCAAGGGTGGCAGCCTGGTGCGGCCGTTCGTGCCGCTGGAGCTGGAACTGCGTGGGCGTGGCGAGCTGAAGAATGTCGGTCGCATGGACAGTGCCGGCATCGCCGGCTGGCTGCATGGCGATGCCCTGTTCAGCGGGTTGTACCTCAACGAACTGCTCATGCGCCTGCTGCCAGCCGAAGCGCCTTTTCCGGCGCT
Organism: Pseudomonas sp. B10(2017); assembly: GCF_002113295.1. Taxonomy (NCBI): domain Bacteria; kingdom Pseudomonadati; phylum Pseudomonadota; class Gammaproteobacteria; order Pseudomonadales; family Pseudomonadaceae; genus Pseudomonas; species Pseudomonas sp. B10(2017). Next base: position 128,934 of record NZ_NEJU01000015.1, on the reverse strand, counting down.
GTTCGAACACTACACCCTGACCTTGCAAGCCTTGGCCGCCGGTCGCCCGCTGGAGCCGCTGCTGCGCTCCTTCGAATGGCGGCTGTTGGACGAGCTCGGTTATGCGTTTTCGTTGCACCACGACGTCAATGACCAGCCGATCGCGGCCGATGGCCTGTACCGCTTGCGAGTGGACGCCGGCCTGGAGCGGGTCGAGCTGGTGCAACCAGGGCTGTTCCGCGGCAGTGAACTGGCGGCCCTGGCCGAAGCCGACTGGGATGCCCCAGGTGCCTTGCTCGCTGCCAAGCGCCTGATGCGCCAGGCACTGGCGGTTCATCTGGGGGCAAAACCGCTGGTCAGCCGGGAACTGTTTCGCAAGCGCTGATCACGACGTATGCTGTGGGGCTCAATCTTCAGGAGAGCCTTTCGTGACTCACAGCAACCGCATGCTTCTCGGCGTAAACATCGACCACGTGGCGACCCTGCGCCAGGCCCGGGGCACGCGTTACCCTGATCCGGTCAAGGCTGCCCTGGATGCCGAGGAAGCAGGCGCCGATGGTATTACCGTGCACCTGCGTGAAGACCGCCGGCACATCCAGGAGCGTGACGTGGTTCTGCTCAAGGATGTACTGCAGACCCGCATGAACTTCGAGATGGGCGTCACCGAAGAGATGATGGCCTTTGCCGAGAAGATCCGCCCGGCGCATATCTGCCTGGTACCCGAAACACGTCAGGAACTGACCACCGAAGGCGGCCTGGACGTGGCGGGCCAGGAAGCACGGATCAAGGCTGCGGTTGAGCGCCTTTCGCGTACCGGTGCTGAAGTGTCGCTGTTCATCGATGCCGACGAGCGGCAGATCGAGGCATCGCGTCGCGTTGGCGCGCCTGCCATCGAGCTGCACACCGGGCGTTACGCCGATGCCGAAACCCCGACCGAAGTGGCCGAGGAACTCAAGCGTATCGTCGATGGCGTGGCGTTTGGCGTGGGGCAGGGGCTGATCGTCAATGCCGGTCACGGGCTGCATTACCACAACGTCGAGGCGGTAGCGGCAATCAAAGGCATCAATGAGCTGAACATCGGCCATGCGCTGGTGGCGCATGCGCTGTTCGTCGGCTTCAAGGCCGCAGTGGCCGAGATGAAGGCGCTGATCGTGGCGGCTTCGCGCTAACCGCTGGTCGCCTGTACCGGCCTCTTCGCGGGTAAACCCGCTCCCACAGGTACCCTACGGGCCTGAGGCGTGTGCGATCCCCTGTGGGAGCGGGTTTACCCGCGAAGAGGCCGGCACAGGCAGCCGATCAATCGGCAGGAAACACCAGGGTAAACCGAGTAGGTCCCAAGGGGCTGCTGCTGACCTCGACCCGCCCACCATGCAACTGCATGATCGATTTCACGATCGCCAGCCCCAACCCGGTCCCTCCCTCGAGCCGCGAGCGCCCCGAGCCCACCCGGTAAAAACGTTCGAACAAGCGCGACTGGTGTTCTTCAGCAATACCAGGCCCCTGGTTTTCCACCGAAAGCCGAACTTCGCTGCCCATGCGCTCGATACGCAGTTCCACAGGATTGTCATCGGGGCAGTGCCGAATAGCATTGCTCAACAGGTTCGACAGTGCCCGCTGAAACATCAGCCGATCTCCCTGCGCCGTCCCCCAGCCATGCACACGTAACTCAACCCCTTTCAGCTCGGCACTGAGCGCAAACAACTCGACAACCCGCGCCGTCTCGTCGGCTAATGCCATGGGCTTGAGCGCGACCTGGGCCTGGGGTTGGCCGACCTGGGCGAGGAACAGCATGTCATTGATGATGCGGTTGAGCCGGGTCAGTTCTTCGACGCTGTCTTCCAGCACTTCCCGGTAATTCGCGTTGTCCCGTTCGCGGGCCAGCGTCACTTGCGCCTTGCCCATCAGATTGCTCAACGGTGTGCGCAGTTCATGGGCCAGATCATCGGAGAACTGCGACAGCTGGCTGACGCCCTGATCGAGGCGGTCGAGCATCACGTTGATGCTGCTGGCCAGCTCTGCCAGTTCCAGCGGCAGGCCGCTAGCGGGCAGGCGATGTTGCAGGTCCTGGGCCGACACTCGCCCGGCAATGCGCCGGAAGTGCCGCAGTGGCTTCAGGCCGCGCTGCATCAGCCACCAGGCTCCGGCCCCGATCAGTAACAGCAGCAGCGGCAGCGCGAGCAAGGTGGAGTGCAGGTAGGCCTGCAGCAGGGCGTTGTCGTCGGCGCGGTTGAGCGACATCATTACCTTGACCGGGGTGTCGTCGCGCAGGCGCATCAGCCGGGTCACGGTGAGTATCTGGTTGCCATTGCTGTCGCGCCACGCATGAAAGGCCAGGCGGGCACCAGTGCGCAGCTCGCCTACCTGCGATTCCAGCGCTGGCCCCAGGCTGAGCAGGTGCGGGTGGCGGCCTTCGAGGGCCAGCACGCTGAGGCTGAGGTTATCGTGCCCCATCACCAGGTCGAGCAAGGGATGGGCGCGGCTGCCCAGATCTTCGCTACGCAGGTCGACGCGCAGGTTGTGCTCGACCTGCAGCATCTTGCGCGCCAGGTCCTTGCGTGCTCGGCTGTCCAGTTCGTGATCGAGGGCGAACACGGCAAGGCAGGCCAGCAGCAGCACCAGTGCGGCGCCCATCAGCGTCACGCTCAAACCCAGGCGCAGTGACAGGCTCGCGTTTTTCAAAAGCGTGCCTCGAGCACGTAGCCGACGCCACGTAGGGTATGGATCAGCTTGTTGTCGAACGGGTCGTCGATCTTTGCCCGCAGGCGCCGGATCGAAACCTCGACCACATTGGTGTCGCAGTCGAAGTTCATGTCCCACACCAGCGAGATGATCTGAGTGCGCGACAGCACCTCGCCGGTCTGGCGCATCAACAGGTGCAGCAGGGCGAATTCCTTGGCGGTGAGGTCGATACGCTGGCCGGCGCGGTAGGCGCGGTGGCGGCCGGGGTCCAGCTCCAGATCGGCGACGCGCAGAGTGCTGGGCTGCAATTGCTGGTCGTTACGGCGCAGCAGGCTGCGGATGCGGGCCAGCAGTTCCGGGAACTCGAAAGGTTTGAGCAGGTAATCGTCGGCACCCAGGTCCAGGCCCTTGACCCGGTCTGCCAGACGGCCGTGGGCGGTAAGCATCATGATGCGCGTGGCCGATTCAGCGCGTAGCCGCTGCAGTACGGTCCAGCCATCGAGTTCGGGCAGGTTGACGTCGAGGATGACCAGGTCGTACGGCTGCTGGCGTGCCAGGTGCAGGCCATCTGTGCCGGTGTGGGAGCAGTCGACCACGTAGCCGTTCTCGCGCAGGCCCTGTTGCAGGTAGTCGGCTGTACGCAGTTCGTCCTCGATGATCAGTAGGCGCATGGGTGGGCTCGGTGTGATGAAAGGGGGCGATTCTCGACCCTGTAGTGGCATCAGGGTCAAGGCGCAGGATGTTACGGCATGAGTAAGGGCGTGCGGCGCAGATAACGGATTTGTAATGCTGCTGTTATCTGGTTGTCTGTTCGCCGGCAAGCCAGCTCCCACAGGTACTGCACAGTTTTCAAGACCTGTGGTGATCCTGTGGGAGCTGGCTTGCCGGCGATAGGGCCCGAACAGGTAAAACAAGGCCACATTGCAAGACTGTAATCCCCGCCTCACCTTGCCGTTAGCCAGCCCTCGCTAGGATGGCGCTGTCTGATCGGTTATCACGAGGCAACCACGATGAACCTGACCAAATACCTGCTGTTGGCCACCATTGCCCTGGGCAGCGCCAGTGTTTACGCCGAGGGTGGCGTGGAACGTTCGAAACGATTCTGGCAAGCGTTCCGCGAAGACCAGCAGCGCCTGCATGGCGACAAGCAACAGGCCGTTGCCGAGCGTGAGCGCAAAGGGCAGGAAAAGGCCCGCGAGTTGGCCAAGGATTGAGTGACAGCACCTGCGCCGTGACAGCTCCTCGGCGCAGGTGTATTCAGGCGCCCATCCGGGCGCCTTTTTTATTTGCGCGCCAGCAGGGTGGCGCGGCGAGGGGCCGGCAGGCCTTCGATGGTCTTGCTGTGGTCGTTCGGGTCAAGGAAGTCGCCCAGTGACTGGTAGCGCATCCACTCGGTGCTGCGCTGTTCCTCGACGCTGGTCACGCTTACGTCGACGCAACGCACCTCACTGAAACCGGCACGGCGCAACCAGCGTTCCAGTGCCGGCACCGACGGCAGGTACCAGACGTTGCGCATCTGTGCATAGCGGTCCTCAGGTACCAGCACCTGGTTTTCGTCACCCTCGATCACCAGGGTTTCCAGCACCAGTTCCCCGCCCTTGACCAGGCAGTCCTTGAGCGCCAGCAGGTGTTCGATGGGCGAGCGACGGTGATAGAACACCCCCATGGAAAACACCGTGTCGAAACCTTCGAGATTGGCCGGCAGGTCTTCCAGGGCGAAGGGCAGGTGCCAGGCGGGCAGCTCTGGCAGGTATTGCTGGACGGCCTGGAACTGGCAAAAGAACAACCAGTTGGGATCGACGCCAATCACCATGTCGGCACCGGCACCGAGCATGCGCCACTGGTAGTAACCGTTGCCGCAGCCCACGTCGAGCACGCGCTTGCCCTTGAGATCCAGGTGCGGGCCGACCCGGGACCATTTCCAGTCCGAACGCCATTCGGTGTCCACATGCACGCCGAACAGGTCGAATGGCCCTTTGCGCCAAGGCGACAGGCCCATCAGTGCCTGGCGCATCTGCGCACGGGTGGCATCGTCGCAATCGCAGTCCAGGCGCAGCCCATTGACCAGGTCGATTTCGCTCGGTTGCAGGGCGGGCAGGGCTTCCAGCGCACCGCGCCAACGGTCGAGGTCACCGTGGCCCTTTTCCAGCTTGGCTTCCAGTTGCGCTTGCAGGCCTTGCGACCAGGAAGCCAGAGGCGTACCCGCCAGGCGGCGGACGAGGGGGGACAGATCGATCATGGGAGGGCAATCAAAGAGGCGAAGTTAAGACATTGGAACCAGGGCACCACCTTCGAGAAGCCGGCTGAGCGCAGGCGCGCCTGGTGGGCTTCGAGGGTGTCGGGCCTCATAACGTTCTCGATGGCGCTGCGCTTCTGGGCAATTTCCAGTTCGCTGTAGCCATTGGCACGTTTGAAGTCCAGGTGCAGCTCATTGAGCAGGTCCTGCTGTTCATGATCGGCGAAGCGCAGTTTTTCCGAGAGGATCAGCGCACCACCGGACAACAGTGCCTGGCGAATACGGCTGAGCAGCTCCAGGCGCTGGTCGGGGGCGATGAATTGCAGGGTGAAGTTCATCGCCACCACCGAGGCGGGCTCAAAGGGCAGGGCCAGGATGTCGGCTTCCAGCACCTGCACCGGCAGCAGTTCCTGGAACATCGAGTCCTGGGCGGTGAGGTACTGGCGGCAACGCTCGACCATCGCCGTGGAGTTGTCCACGGCGATCACCCGGCAGCCGTCACTGCGCACATGGCGGCGCAGAGACTGGGTAACGGCACCCAGCGACGCACCCAGGTCGTACAGCGCGGTGTGCGGCTGGGCAAAGCGCGCGGCCAGCACGCCGAGGTTCTCGACGATGGTCGGGTAGCCCGGTACCGAGCGCTTGATCATGTCCGGGAACACACGCACCACATCCTCGTTGAAGACGAAGTCGGGCACTTGCTCCAGGGGCTGGGCGAAAAGGCGGTCGGGTTGTTTGCTCACGGCGGGCTCGATACAGGGTGAAACGGAGGCGCATTTTAGCCAAAGGCCACGCGTCTTGCCATGGCAATGCTTCAGGAGCGCCGGACGGTTACCCCAGACTAAAGCGAAGTTTCCCACATCGTTACTTTATCAAAGCGACAGTATCGAGACTGGAGAACAAACAAAATTCAAGTGCATGAATTTGCATGCTGTTGTCAATATCTTGAGGTGAGTAATGGCTGTCGCAACTGACCAGGAAAAGTACACCGTAGATGAAATGGATCCACTTAGCAAAGTTAAAGTGCTGCCGAAGCGCTATTTCGAGTTCCTTGGAAGCCGATTGAGCAATGGTCAGCAAGCAGGCAGCTTGTTGACTGCGGAGAATCTGAAAGCAATAAAGAGGTATGCCAATGTGGTGAACCATTTGCCGCGTACCTTGGGTCAGGTCGAAAAGGAAGTTGATTATGCAGCCTTGAGGCTGGACGCTTCACTTGTGTATGAGCTTTATCGTGCGTTACATAGGCATATCGATGTATGGGACGAGCTCGAACGAAGCATCAAGCAGCTGGGCCCGGAAATTGAACTGTTTGCCGAAAGCCTGGTACTGCGTGGCAGCACGCTATTGAACAATCTGGAAAACAGTGATGTGTTTCTAGCGATCAAGAGCTCCAGGGCCGAACAGGGTGACGACGTATATACCACGGCGTTGAGTGAAGATGAGCAGGCACAGCTAAGCAGAGTACTGGCACCTGGTATTACCGAATTGGTAAGGGAGATCGAAGGCACTCGGCGCCGGATCGAAGAAGTCGATACCCGCGCCAATTGGTTCAATGGTGAAATCAAACGCGAGATCAAGCCTCGCCTGGGGCGTTTGATCACGCATTTCGACGAAAAGGCCTCCAGTGAAGTCGTCATGCAAAAGCGGCAGCAACTCGATGAATGGGATGAAAAGATCGATCAGCTGGCGTCCGATTATTCTGCCAACGTGGGCTATGCATTCACCGGGCTTTTGTTCGGACCGATTGGTGTAGCCGTGACCGGAGGCGTTTTCGGTTCCAAAGCCGAAAGCATTCGGGCAGAAAAGAATGCGCTGATCGAGAAGCGTGATGAGCTGGCGAAAGAAATGGCCAAACTCTTGCCGGCCCTTCAGGACTTCGAGCGTATCTCAACCTTGGTCAGGGATCTGCAGTTCAGGTGCAAGGACCTGTCATCCGCAACCCGGCGTCTGGCGGACCTCTGGTTGTTCATGGCCTCATACGCCAATAACTCGGTAAACGAAGCAAAAGAGTTGAAGGACATAATGCAGCTGGAGGCGTTCGTTCATGATTTTTCGGAAGTCATCAGACCTTGGGGGAAAATAGGGAGCATCTGCCACACCTTGTCTGAACTGTTTGATGAACTCGTTGAAGAGTATGAGGATGCCTGACATGGACGTAGTAGATATCAAAGCCGCTGTGCCCGACTTCGTACGCATGCAGCAAGTGCAAGATCAGATATTCAGTCTTGAAGACGCATGGGGCATGAAAGTGCTCCCGCGGGCGCGTGAGCAACTTGGTGAGTTACGAGTGCTGTTGCTGGCAGTCGAGCGTTCTTTCAAGGAGAGCCTGATAGGCGCTATCGTGTTGTTGGAGGATCGGCAGTTTGTTTCAAGCCAACCAGGTGCTGAGACCCACCACAGGTTGGCAACCGTTCTGAACCGTCTGAGTCAGCTTCACTCGGTATTGGTCAGGCAAAATCAGCGTCTGGAACTCTTCTCGTTAGCCGCCTTGATCGAGGCATTGCCAGAACTGGAAAGCCGTGTCGACCTGCATAGGCAGCAAGTAGTGGCGTTCGATGAGCGTTTGGCTCAATTGCGGCAAAAACAGGCAGATATTGTTGCGGCTCTAGAGGTATTGGAAAAGCCTTCTGTTGCCAGTGCCTTGAAGGGGTTGATACCGAACGATGATGAGATTGACCAGATAATCGGCCTGATTACGGATCCGAAAATCGATACGAGTGTGCTCAAGGCGGCAACGAAAAAGCTGCACAAGCATGCTGATGTGCTGGAAGGTGTCAAGACATTCAGTGACTTGAGTAACGCCCGCAGCCGGCTTGATGCAAGAATCGAGGGGGCACTGAATGACCGGCGGCATGTTCAGCATACCTTGGAAAGCGCCCTGGATGAGCGCGATGCTGTCAAGGCATTGGCCGGGGTCGAGCCACTGAAGAATGAGTGGCTGCAAGAGCTTCGCAAGTTGGAGCTGCAGTGGCAGGCTCAAGCTGCAAAGCTCGACCCGACGATGGCTTTGCCGGATGGCACGGCCGCGTTGCAAGATCTCTGCGAGTACCTGAAAGTGGTTCAGATGGCATATGACCGCAGCTGACTGCACTTAACGGACGATAACTTTGCATTCAAAGGTCTGCACCGGGGCGACGTCTTTGGCCCAGGGTTGCTGGTAAATCAGCAGCAACTGGGATGTGCCGACACTGCTGGCCTTGTAGCGCCAGGTAGAGACACCAGCGCTGCCGACCATGTCTTCCTCGGGGGCGTTGTACACCTCCGGGCCGAGGCTTTTCAGCACGTTCGAGGCGGGGTTCTCGACGCGCCAGCGGTAGCCGGTGGATGGATTGCTGGGCAAGCTCAGGGTCAGTACCTGGCCAACCTGCAGGCGTGTCGGGCATTCGCTTTCGGCGTCCAGTTCGACGGGTTGCGTAGGCTGCTGGGCGCAGGCGGAAATCAGGGCGAAGCTCAGGGGAACGAGCAGACGAGGGGCGGTCATGTTGGCTCCGGAGGCTGACGATGGCCTGAGGATAACCGATGATCGAGGAGATTTGTGTTGCCTGTGCCGGCCTCTTCGCGGGCTTGCCCGCTCCCACAGGTATTGCACAGTATTTGAAAACTGTGATTTCCCTGTGGGAGCGGGCAAGCCCGCGAAGGGGCCGGAGCAGCTCAGAACAGGACTTTGGCCACGTCGGCGAAGCGCTTGGCGAAATGCACGGTCAGGCCTTCGCGCAGGTAGTCCGGCAGTTCTTCATAGTCCCCACGGTTGGGCTCCGGCAGGATCAACTCGAAGATCTTCTGCCGCCGCGCCGCAATCACCTTCTCACGCACACCGCCAATCGGCAGTACCTGCCCGGTCAGGGTCAGCTCGCCGGTCATGGCCACGCCCTTCTTCGGCGCCTGGTCTCGGGCCAGCGACAGCAGGGCGCTGGCCATGGTGATGCCGGCACTCGGGCCGTCCTTGGGCGTGGCGCCTTCGGGCACGTGCAGATGAATGAACGCTTCGTTGAAGAAACCTGGGTCACCACCAAACTGCTTGAGGTTGGAACTGACGTAGCTATAAGCGATTTCGGCCGACTCTTTCATCACATCACCCAGCTTGCCGGTCAGCTTGAAGCCGCGGTTGAGGGTGTGGATGCGGGTGGCTTCGATCGGCAGCGTGGCGCCGCCCATGCTGGTCCAGGCCAGGCCGGTGATCACGCCTTTGCCGGTCAGCACCTGCTCGCTGCGGAACACGGGCATGCCTAGCGCGGTTTCAAGGTCCTTGGCGCCTATCTTCAATTTGGCTTCGGGGGTCTCCAGCAGCTTGACCACGGCCTTGCGCACCAGCTTGCCCAGTTGTTTCTCCAGCTGGCGCACTCCGGCTTCGCGCGCGTAGCCTTCGATTACCGCGCGCAGGGCACTGTCGCTGATGCCGAGGCTGGTCTTGGCCACGCCGGCCTTTTCCAGCTGCTTGGGCCACAGGTGGCGCTTGGCGATGGCCAATTTCTCTTCGGTGATGTAGCCGGACAGACGAATCACTTCCATGCGGTCGAGCAATGGCCCGGGGATAGAGTCCAGGGTGTTGGCGGTGCACACGAACAATACCTTGGACAAGTCCAGGCGCAGGTCGAGGTAGTGGTCGAGGAAGTCGACGTTCTGCTCCGGGTCCAGGGTTTCCAGCAGCGCTGAAGCCGGGTCGCCCTGGTAGCTCTGGCCCATCTTGTCGATCTCGTCGAGCATGATCACCGGGTTCATCACTTCGACGTCCTTCAGGGCCTGCACCAGCTTGCCGGGTTGGGCGCCGATGTACGTGCGGCGGTGGCCCTTGATTTCGGCCTCGTCACGCATGCCGCCGACACTGAAGCGGTAGAACGGCCGGCCGAGCGATTCGGCGATGGATTTGCCGATGCTGGTCTTGCCTACCCCGGGCGGGCCCACCAACAGCACGATCGAGCCGCTGATCTCGCCTTTCCAGGCGCCCACGGCGAGAAATTCGAGTATGCGTTCCTTGATGTCGTCGAGGCCGGCGTGGTGCTGGTCGAGGACCTTGCGCGCGTGCTTGAGGTCGAGCTTGTCCTTGCCGTAAACACCCCAGGGCAGGGCGGTGGCCCAGTCCAGGTAGTTGCGGGTGACGGCGTATTCGGGCGAGCCGGTTTCGAGAATGGCCAGCTTGCCCATTTCTTCGTCGATGCGCTTGCGCGCCTGGTCCGGCAGGGTCTTGCCTTCGAGGCGCTGCTCGAACTGCTCGAGGTCGGCGCTGCGGTCGTCCTTGGTCAGGCCCAGCTCCTGCTGGATGACCTTGAGCTGTTCCTTGAGGAAGAACTCGCGCTGGTGCTCGCCGATCTGCCGGTTGACCTCGGCCGAGATCTCGTTCTGCAGGCGCGCGACCTCGACTTCCTTGCGCAGCATCGGCAGGACCTTTTCCATGCGCTTTAGCATGGGGACGCAGTCGAGCACTTCCTGCAACTGGTTGCCGGTGGCCGAGGTGAGTGCGGCGGCGAAGTCGGTGAGTGGCGACGGGTCGTTGGGGCTGAAGCGGTTGAGATAGTTCTTCAGCTCTTCGCTGTACAGCGGGTTGAGTGGCAGCAGTTCCTTGATCGCGTTGATCAGTGCCATGCCGTATGCCTTGACCTCGTCGGTCGGCTCGGCGGGCTGGCGCGGGTACTCGACCTCGACGAGGTACGGCGGGCGGTGGTGCTTGAGCCAGGTACGGATGCGTACCCGGGTAAGACCCTGGGCGACGAACTGCAGTTTGCCGTTTTCGCGGCTGGCGTGGTGCACCTTCACCAGCGTGCCGTACTGCGGCAGCGCAGAGGTATCGAAGTGGCGGTGGTCCTCTGGCGGGGTATCCATGAAGAACAGGGCCAGGCTGTGGTCTGGCGACTTGGCCACCAGGTCGAGGGTTTCTGCCCAAGGTTCTTCATTGACGATGACCGGCAGCACCTGGGCCGGGAAGAATGGACGGTTGTGGATCGGGATCACGTAGACCTTGTCCGGCAGTTGCTGGCCGGGCAGGGCGAGGGCGTGGCCGGTTTCGGCCTGGGGAGTGGTGTGTTCGACTTCGCTGTGTTCGTCGGGATGTTCCGGGAAATCCTGCTGGTCGCTCATGGGGCACCTGCGTGAATGACTATGGTGCTTAGATGGGGCGCGGGGGGATGGGTTTCAATGGTAGATGATGGCAGGAGGGAAGGGGATCTTTGGTGGCCTGTTCCGGCCCTATCGCCGGCAAGCCAGCTCCCACTGGTGACCCACTGCTTTCAAGGCTAGTGAAGTACCTGGGGGAGCTGGCTTGCCGGCGATGAGGCAAGTACAGCGGGTGAGCCCCGCTGGCGGGGCTCGGCAGCTTTACTCAGCCAGTTTGTAGGCGATGATGTAGTCGCCCATCCTGGTGCCCAGCGAGCCATGCCCGCCGGCAGTCACCAGCACGTACTGCTTGCCATCCTTGCCGGTGTAGGTCATCGGCGTGGCCTGGCCACCCGCGGGCAGGCGGGCTTTCCAGAGTTCCTTGCCGTTGTTCACATCATAGGCGCGCAGGTACTGGTCCAGGGTGCCGCTGAGGAAGCCGACGCCACCAGCGGTGACGATCGAACCGCCCATGCTCGGTACGCCAACCGGCAGGCCGATCGGCACTGGGGTGCTGTCGCGGGTGGTGCCATTCTTGTGCTTCCACACCACTTTGTTGGTGAACAGGTCGATGGCGGCGACATAGCCCCAGGCCGGGGCCTGGCACGGGACGCCCAGTGGCGACATGAACGGGTGCATGGTCACCGCGTACGGCGCGCCGGTATTCGGCTGCACGCCGCTGGTCTCGCTTTCGCGCTTGCTGCCCTCGGCCACCTGCTCACGCGGGATCATCTTCGACACGAAGGCCATGTAGTTTGGCGAGGTGAACAGCAATTGGCGCACCGGGTCGACCGACACGCTACCCCAGTTGAACACACCTACGTTGCCGGGGTAGACCAGCGACCCTTGCTCGGACGGCGGAGTGTATTGGCCTTCGTAACGCAGTTCGCGGAACTGGATGCGGCACAGCATCTGGTCGAACGGCGTTGCGCCCCACATGGCCTGTTCGGTCAGCTCGGGGCCGAGCAGGTTCAGGTCGGAGCGGGCCTGGGTCGGCGAGGTGTGGTCGCCCTTCACCGCACCTTGAGGGGTGGGGATCTCACGGATCGGCACGATCGGCGTGCCGTCGCGGCGGTCGAGTACGTACAGGCTGCCTTGCTTGGTCGGCACGATGATAGCCGGCTTCACGCCATCGTCGGTCTTCAGGTGGACCAGGGTCGGCTGGCTGCCGACATCCATGTCCCACAGGTCGTGGTGGGTGAACTGGTAGTTCCAGCGAGCCTTGCCGGTGGCAAGGTCGAGGGCGACCACGCCGGCGCTGTACTTTTCGGCACCCGGTGTGCGGTTTGCGCCCCACTGGTCCGGGGTCTGGTTGCCCAGTGGCAGGTAGATCATGCCGAGGTCTTCATCGACGCTGGCGATCGACCACATGTTGGCCGAGTTGCGGCTGTACATCTTGCCGGGAGCCAGTGGCTTGGTGTCGTCCGGGTTGTTGCTGTCCCAGTTCCACACCAGGTGGCCATCGTGCACATCGTACGCACGGATCACGCCGGATGGCTCGTTGGTCGACTCGTTATCGGTGACATGGCCACCGATGATCACCAGGTCACGGGTGATCGCGGCTGGCGAGGTGGAGTAGTAGCCACCAGCGGTGAACGGGCCGATGCCGGTAGTAAGGTCGATCACGCCCTGGTTGGCGAAGCCTTCGCAGACCTTGCCGTTATCGGCATTGATGGCGATCAGGCGGGCGTCTGCAGTCGGCAGGTAGAGACGACGAGGGCAGGCCTGGGCCACGGCCTGGCCGGCGTCGGTGATTTTCGGAGCCGGGCTGCCGTCGCGGCTGACGTAGCGGTTTTCGTCGTAGTACGAAACGCCGCGGCAAGTCATGTGGGCAAAGCCTTTGAAGGTGCCGACCGGGCTCTTGACCTGCGGGTCGTAGCGCCAGATTTCCGCGCCGGTGTCCGGGTCCAGGGCCAGCAAGCGGCTGTGCGCGGTGCAGGCATAGAGCATGCCGTTGACCTTAAGCGGGGTGTTCTGGTTGGTCAGCTCCACCGGGTCGTTTTCGGTCGGCAGGTCACCGGTACGGATGCGCCATGCCTCTTCCAGGCGGTAGGCGTTCTGCGGGGTGATCTGGCGCAATGGCGAATAGCGGTCGCCGTGCTCGGTGCGGCCGTAGGCTTGCCATTCACCGTCGGGCATGGCCGGGGCAGCGCTGGCCATTTCGCTGCTGTCGCGGCCCAGTTCGCCGAACACTTCACCGGGGTGGGTGAACTGGCTGCCCAGGGCGCAGGCGCCCGAAGCGACCACTGCAACGCCGAGCAGCGCAGTGTTGGCCTTGCTGGCCGGGCCGATCAGTGGACGACGCGCCCAGGGCAGCAGCAGGACCACGCCGATGGCAAACCAGATGGCCAGGCGTGGCACCAGTTGCCACCAATCCAGGCCCACTTCGAGCAGGGCCCACACGGTGCTGCCCAGCAGTACCAGGCCGTACAGGCCCAGGGCGAGGCGGCGCTGAGCCAGCAGCAGGATGCCCGACAGGGCAAAGCCGATACCGGCGATCAGGTAGTACAGCGATCCGCCCAGCTGGCTCAGCTTGATGCCGCCGGCCAGCAGGGCCAGGCCCATCAGCAACAGCAGCGCGCCGATCAGGCGCGGTAGCCAGCGGCTTCCATTGTTGGCACCTTCAGTGCTCATCGTAGGTTCTCCGTCAGGTCAAAAAGGGGTTAGAAACTGCTCTGGATCTTCAAGCCGCCGATCAGGGCGCCATCGACCTGCGACACCCCGCCCGGGTGGCGGATGTACTGCAGGTTGGGGCGGACCGTGAGCCAGTCGGCCAGGTGAATGCCGTAGTACAGCTCGGCGCTGTATTCGGTGTCCTGCACCGGCAGGAAGCCTGGATTGTCATAGTCGTCGGTGCCAATGGCCTGGTTGGCCAGGCGCGCATTCTTGCGATAGGCAGGGTTGACGTGCACACGGGCCAGGGCGAAACCGATGTCGTCCTTGGCGCGGGCGTCGAAGGGCCCTTTGTATACCACTCCTGCCTGCACATAGTTGTCGATGGCATTGGTCTTCTTGTCGTGCATCGTGGCGTTGGCGAACAGGCTCAGGCCACGCGACTGGTCGGACGCCAGCGAAGTCACCTGCTGCTGGGCGCCGAGCCACAAGCCGTGCTTGCTCGAACTGCTGCGGTAGGCGGCGCCGCTGAGCGCTGCGGGCTGGCCGTTGCTGTCCTTGAGAACATCCTGTGCCTTGGCATTACTGTAGTAGTAGCCGGCGCGATATTCCCCTTTCAGACCATTGACCTGTGGGCTCCATACCAGTTCTATCGGCATTACCGCGCCTTGGGTGCCGCTGCCGCTGAGCTTGAAGCCGTTGCCTGACTCCAGGTTGGAGGGGTTCTGCTCGAACACGCCGACCTGGGCGTACAGCGCATTGCTGAGGTTGTAGCGCACGCGCAGGGCCCACTGGCTGACCGGCCAGTTGTACCAGATGCCGCCTACCCAATTGCCTACCTGCGAACCGCAGAAGGCCAGGTTCTGGAAGTCGCAGGGGAAGCTGTTGAAGTCCTCGCCTTCGCCGAAACGGCCGAATTTCACATCCAGTGCGCCATCGAAGTACTTCTGCTTGATCCACATCTGCGTCAGCCGCCAGGTTTCGCCACGGCCCCATACCTCCTGGGCCGAAGTGAAGCCGCCGACACGCGGGTCGTTGATGCGGTCGTTGCTGATGTTGTCGCCGTGACGCTCGGTGATGGTCAGCTGGAATTCGGTGTCGTGCCAGCCAAGGATCTTCTCCAGGTCCAGGTGGCTGCCGAAGGTGAACTGGTCGCTGTAGCGCGCTGTGCGGTCGTGGTCGAAGCCACCATGCAGGTTGCTGCCCATCTCGCCGGTGTAGCCGAGGGTGAAGTCGTAGCCTTTTTCCAGCAGTTCGCTGCGGGTGCCACCCCAGTCGCCGAGCATCCACGGGGATCCTTTGGCGAACATTTCGCTGGCGTCAGTGGGGGCCGCCAGGGCGCTGAGTGCAAGGCCGATGTAACAGGTTTTGGGCAGTTGGAACATGAGATAGCGCTATCTTTTGATTATTGAATAAACGGCAAGCGCATCGAAGGGCGAGCCCTTCAATGGATATGGCAACAAGATGGTTTCGATGAAGCGATTCAGCTTGCGGCGGGGAGGATATAGGGGAAGTTGTAAGAAAAAAAGACAAATTGTCGCAGTGGATTGTTGTTCGACAGGTAACAATTGGCTGCAGAGGGGGCTGCTTTGCAGCCCAATCGTCGGCAAGCCAGCTCCCACAGGATCGCGTTGCAGGTGAGGCAGAAGCAATACCGGTGGGAGCTGGCTTGCCGGCGAAAGGGGCGCGAAGCGCCCCCGCAATTTCAGAAAGTGGTACGCAGCCCCACTTCCACACTGCGTCCCGGCGCTGGGGCGATATCGCGCAGGATCGAACTGGCATAGCGCACGGTTTGGTCAGTCAGGTTCTCGCCGCGCACAAACGCCAGCCATTGGCTCTGGCCAACTTCGAAGCGGTAGCCAACGCTGGCCCCCAGCGTGGTGTAGCCATCGGTACTGGTTTCGTTGGCCGGTTTGCGATGCTGCGACGCAGCATGCTGCACATCGACCCGCGCCTGCCAGCGGTCCAGTTCCCAGACCAGGCCGCTGTTCAGGCGCAGCGGGGCGATGCGTGGCAGCGGCTCGCCACTGTCGAGGTTCTTCGCCCGGGTGTAGTCACCGGAGAGCTCGAGGGCAAAGCTGCCATAACGGTTCTCGGCCAGTTGCCAGCGGTCCTGGGCCTCGATGCCATAGAAGCGCGCACGCACGCCCTGGTACTGGTATTCCGGGAAACCGTCATGGTCGTGATCGTGGTCATGGTCGTCTTCGCCATGGTCGTGGTCATGCCCCTCGCGAATGTTGCCGGTGCCGATCAGGCCGATGTAGTTGCGGAAGTGACTGTAGAACACCCCGACACTGCCCTTGTGGGTGCCGTTGTCGAAACGCAGGGCCAGGTCGGCGGAAATGGCTTTTTCCTTGTTCAGGCTGGCATCGCCAACCTCGAAGGCTCCAGTGGCCACGTGGGCACCATTTGCATACAGCTCGTAGAAGGTCGGGGCGCGCTCGGTGTAGCCGAGGTTGGCGGCCAGCGACCAGATCGGGTCGAGCTGGTACACCGCCCCGGAAGACAGGCTGAAGGCATTGAAGCTGCTGGCGCTGTCAGCGTCGGCGAAGTTTTCGTTGCCTTTGGCATCCGGGTCGACCCGGGTGTGCTCCATGCGTGCGCCCAGGCTCAGGTTCAGGCGCTCGGTGGCTTGCCACTGCTCCAGCATGAACAGCGCCAGGCTGTCGGTGTCGGTGTGCGGGACGAAGGCTTCCTCGCCCAAGGCGGAGAACTCGTTGCGGCTGACCTGAGCGCCGATCACGCCTTCTACCGGTCCGAGCGGTTGGTGGCGGGCTTCGATACGTGCCTCATAGCCCTTGTTCCTGAAGGTGGTGTGGACCTCGCCTTCTTCGATTTCACGGTGCTCGTAGTCGGTGTAACCGGCATCGACCTTGACCGAAGTGAACGGGCCGTCCAGGTCACGCAGCTCAGAGGCGAAGGCGTAGTGGTCCTGCTTCATGTCCAGGCGCACACCCGGCTCGGCCACCGAGCCATAGTTGCTGTCGTAACGGCTATACGACAGGCCGGCGTAACCGTGGTCCCAATGGTAGGCACCACCCACGGCGCCACCGTCCTGGCGGCCGTCGCTGTTTTCCAGGCGGTGCTTGCTACCGGGTTCGTCGGCGTCGCGCACCTTGGAACTGCGCGCGTAACCGGGGATGCGCAGGTCGTTGAACTGGCGGCTGTTGGCATCCAGGTGCAGGGCGAAGGTACCGTTGCCGGCCTCCAGCTTGCCTGCGCTGCTGCGGGTGGTATCGGCGCCGCCGTAGCGCAGTTCACCGGCACCTTGAATGCCCTCGATGGGAGCATCCGGGATTCGATTGTCGAAGGTATTGACCACGCCGCCGATGGCGTTGCCGCCGTAGAGCAGGGCAGCCGGGCCACGGACGATCTCGACGCGGTCAACGGTCACCGGGTCCAGCGGCACGGCGTGGTCGTAGGACAGCGATGAAGCATCCAGGGCGCCGACGCCATTGCGCAGGATGCGAATGCGGTCGCCATCCAGGCCACGAATTACCGGGCGACTGGCGCCTGGGCCGAACCAGGTGGAGGCGACGCCGGGCTGCTTGTTCAGGGTTTCACCAAGGCTGCCGTGCTGCTGTTGCAGCAGGTTGTCGCCTTCGAGCACGGTACTGGGGGCGGCCAGTTGGGCGTTGCCCAAAGGGTTGGCGGTGATGACCTGGGGATCGAGTTCCACGGCGTGGCTGGGTGATGCGGCCAGCCACAGCGCGATGGCGAGGGGAGAGAGGCGAAGCGGTGTGTACAGCATGGGGATGGGGCGTTCCTTGGCAGATGCTTTTGTATTGTTACAATATAACATCTCTATTTCAGCACAGAGTTTTTGCGCCTGGCCAGCGGTTTTTCTGTCGACTCACCTGATCCCACCCACCACTACACTCGTGTAAGGTGCGCATCTTTCATACGGAGCACTGGCATGAGCACGGCCCAACACAATGCGCTGCACGGCAAGACCCTCGAACAGATCCTCACCGAGCTGGTGGCGCACTACCAATGGCAGGGCCTGGCCGAGCGCATCGATGTGCGCTGCTTCAAGAGCAACCCGACCATCAAGTCGAGCCTGACCTTCCTGCGCAAGACGCCGTGGGCACGGGAAAAGGTCGAGCAGCTGTACGTGAAGCTGCAGCGCCAGGCCTGACATGCCGCGCCGTCCCTGGCTGACCGGCATGGCCGTGCTGGGCTGGTTCGGCCTGACTGTGCAGGTGTATCTGGTGCTACTGGCGCGCTGGCAGGAGCAGGCCAGCCTGGTGGGTGGCCTGATCAATGTGTTTGGGTATTTCACCGTGTTGACCAATACCCTGGTGGCAACGGTGCTCAGTTATGCGGCGTTTGGCCGGGAAGGCGGTGCCAAACGTTTTTTCCTGTCGCCTGCGGTGAGTTCCGCAGTAGCCGCCAGCATCGTGCTGGTGGCATTGGCCTACAGCGTGCTGTTGCGTCACTTGTGGCAACCGCAGGGCTGGCAATGGCTGGCGGACGAGTTGCTGCACGATGTGATGCCCGTGCTATATGCCTTGTACTGGTGGTGCGAAGTGCCCAAGGGCAGGTTGCGGCTATGGCATCTGCTGGCCTGGGCGGTGTACCCGGCGGCGTATTTTGCCTACGCGCTGTGGCGGGGGAGCGAGATTGGTGTGTATGCCTACCCGTTCATCGATGTGGCGAGCCTGGGGTATGGGCAGGTATTGCTCAATGCCCTGGGGGTGTTGGCGGGGTTCTGGGGGATTGGGCTGGTGTTGCTGGGGCTGGACAGGTGGCGGGGGCTGCACAGGTTGGCTTGACCTGCACTGGCCCTATCGCCGGCAAGCCAGCTCCCACAGGAATTGCGCAGCCCTTGAACGCTGCGGGGTACCTGTGGGAGCTGGCTTGCCGGCGACAGGGCCGGGGCAGCAATAATCAATCACTCGTCGTCCGCAGTCCCGTCGGCACGCCAGTAGGCCACAGCCTTGAGCGCATCCTCAGGCAAACCTTTCTCCAGCAACAGTGCCTTGGCCTGCCGGGTCAGGGCTTTTTCCAGTGCCACCCAGCCAAACAACCGGCCTTGCGGCAAGGTCAGGTTCTTCACCAGCGCCAGCAAGTCATCCTGTTGGCGACGTACCCAGATCACCTCCACCTGCGCCTTGCTTGGCAGTGGCTGGCGTTCCTGCTCGTCTTCGATCTGGATAACCGCCAGTACCTGGCGGCCCGCTGGCAACTCCTCCAGGCGGCGGCCAATGGCCGGGATGGCGGTTTCGTCGCCGATCAGCAGGTAGCTGTCGAAGATGTCCGGCACCACCATCGAAGCCCGCGGCCCGGCGATGTCCAGGGTTTGCCCGGGGGCCGCCTGGGCGGCCCAGGTGGATGCAGGGCCATCGCCGTGCAGCACGAAGTCGATATCCAGCTCATTGGCCACCAGATCGATGCGCCGTGGCGTGTATTCGCGCATGGTAGGCCGCGCGCCACCCTCTCGACCCAGATTACGAGCCTCGATGGCCTGCTGTTGCTCCGGCGTTTCGGCGAACAGCAGTTTGATGTGGTCGTCGCTGCCCACGCTGGTGAAGCCCTGCAGCTCGGCTCCCCCGAGGGTGATGCGGCGCATGCGTGGGGTCAGTTCGGTGACCCGCAGCACCTGCAGGCGGCGTTGGCGGATTTCGTGGTTCACGCGGTGAATGGTGTCACTCATGGGGTGTCTCCCTGACAGGTTCGGTCGGCCCGGAGGCGATGGCCTTTGCGGTGTGGTTGAGCAGGTCGCGGACCCGCTCGATTTCTTCCGGTGTCCAGCGGCCACTGTGCATGTGCAGCGCGTGGCGCAGGTTACCGACCGCTTCATGAATCTCTGGTGGGCGGTCGTGGCCACGCAGGGCGCGCTTGCTGACTTCGATGCGCATGCGCACGCCGTCCAGTGCTACGGCCTGTTCGGCCAGGGCGGTGCGGCCGGCTTCGGTAATGGCATAGAGGCGTTTGCTGCCCTGCACCTGGCCGCTTATCAGCTCGGCCTCTTCCAGGAAGTTGAGGGTGGGGTATATCACCCCGGGGCTTGGGCTGTAGCTGCCGTCGAACAGGTTTTCGATCTGTCGGATCAGGTCGTAGCCGTGGCCTGGCTGCTCGGCGAGCAGAGCCAGCATCAGCAGCTTGAGGTCGCCGGGTGCGAAGACGCGAGGGCCGCGTTCGCCACGACCTGGGCGCCGCTCGAAGGGGTCATGGGGGGTATGTTCGCGCATGGGGGCAGGGCTCCGTCGTTTGCGATATATCGTAAGATATTACTCAAGATATATCTGAAGACAAGCCCTCAATTGCAGATGATTATCATCTAGTTGTTCGATGTGTCCTCTTGCGGCGTGGCTGTGTGCATGGCCACCTGCGGCGGCTTGCACTCGTTCGGATTGCCCGGTTGCAGGTACGGCATGAGAATCGGAGCCATGCCCTTGAGTACCTGCACTGGCAGCGCCGAGGTGAACTTGAAGGCCTCCGCAGAGCGCCCCGGCACGAACGCAGTCAAGGTGCCGAAGTGGTTGTCGCCCAGGAAGAACACGAAGGTGGCGGTACGGTTCAGCGAGCGTGAGCCGATCAGCCGGCCGCCGGCACCAAAGCTTTCGATTCGGTTGTCACCGGTACCGGTCTTGCCACCCATCACCAGTGGCGTGCCGTCCTGCAGTTTGAAACTGCCGGAAATACGCCGCGCGGTGCCGGCATCCACCACCTGCGACATGGCGCCTTTGAGGGCGCGCGCCACTTCGACCGGCAGAATTCGCACACCCCGGTCCGGGTCGGTGATCAGCTTGGTCTCGTAAGGCGTATTGGCCGCGAAGTGCAGGGTGTCGATCCGCAAGGTCGGCAGGCGCACGCCGTCGTTCTGGATGATGCCGACCAGTTCGGAGAGGGCGGCGGGGCGGTCGCCCGAGCTGCCGATGGCGGTGGCCAGGGAGGGTACCAGGTGGTCGAATGGATAGCCCACGCGCTTCCAGCGCTGGTGAATGTCGAGGAACGCTTCGATCTCGACCATGGTGCGAATGCGGCTGTCACGGGCGCCCTGATGGCGGCTCTTGAACAGCCAGCCGTAAACCTCCTGGCGCTCGAAGCGGCTGGCATTGACCATTTCGGTCAAGGTTGAACCGGGGTTCTTAAGCAGGTAACCCAGCAGCCAAAGGTCCAGCGGGTGGACCTTGGCGATATAGCCCTGGTCGGGCAGGTCGTACTTGCCAGGGCCATAGGCGTCGTACATCTCCGACAGGCGGCCATCGGTCAGTTTGCCCAGGACGATCTTGTCACCCTTGAGGTGGGCGCGGACGAAGGCGTTGAAAGTTTCCTGGCCAGCCTCGGGGAACAGGTAGCGGTGCACGGCCGCCAACCGTTGTGGGGTCACGCGCATGCTGTCGAGGAAGGTGTCCAGGCGCTGCTGCGAGGTCTTGCGCTGGTATTTCTTCCAGAAGCGCATCAGGTAGTTGGTGCCTTCCTTGTCGGCGAAACGGGCCAGGTATTCCTGGCGGCGCGGGTCGGAGTCGTCCTTGAGCAGCGGTACGCGGTTGTACGGCTGCTGGTAGGTCACGTAGCGCACCAGGTCGCGCATCAGGCGGATGAACGGAAGGTTGATCGACTCGCGCAATGCATCCTTGAGGGTTGGATTGCGGCTGTTGTCTTCCTTGCGGAAGTTGTTGAACACATGCATGCCGCCACCGGTGAAGAAGGCTTCGCCGGTGTTGGCCGAATACTTGCGTTCCAGCGCCGCATCGAGCATCGCGTCCAGGCTCTGGTTCTTGCTGTTCTGCGCCAGCCATTCCAGCGACCACTGGCTGATACGGTCAAGTTCGGCGACTTCGACTTTCTTCAATTCGGCGGCAGGCTTGCCGGCGTACTTGTCGTGCAGCTCGGCGATGATCTCCAGGTAGGTGGTGAGCACCCGCAACTTGGCGGTGGAGCCCAGCTCCAGCTTGCTGC
Organism: Pseudomonas sp. B10(2017); assembly: GCF_002113295.1. Classification (NCBI taxonomy): domain Bacteria; kingdom Pseudomonadati; phylum Pseudomonadota; class Gammaproteobacteria; order Pseudomonadales; family Pseudomonadaceae; genus Pseudomonas; species Pseudomonas sp. B10(2017). Next base: position 107,432 of record NZ_NEJU01000015.1, on the reverse strand, counting down.
CCTCGTTGATGTCGAAGGGCTGATCGGTGCTGTCGGTCTGCACCCGCACCCGCGAGCCGTCGGCGGTGCGCTCGAACAGGGTGAAGCTGTAGCTCACCTGATCGGTGGTCTTGGCGGTGAGCAGGCGTTCGCCGATCAGGCCGATCTGCGCTGCAAATTCGGGGTCGGCAAGGTTTTTCAGGTATTGGCTGACCTGCAGCTGCAGGTCGGACTGCAGGGTACTGGTGGCCGAAACGTCGAGCCGGTCGAGGTCGTACAGGGGGCGGTTGAGCATGGCCGCCAGGCGGTTGCGTGCCAGGCTGATGCCCTTGTTGGTGACGATCGGCACGATGGTCGGTTGCGCCACCCAGTCGCGGTATACCGCCTTGCTGGCCAGTGCAGCGTCGGCCAGTGGCTGCTCGATGATCTTGTTGGCGGCCAGCACGCGGATGTGCGCGTCGGTCAGTTCGGCCAGTTCGAGCCGCCCTTTGGACAGATAGTGCGACGGCCGGCGCTGGGCAATCATCAGCGACAGCACCTGGCGCAGGGCCAGGCCGCGTGCGGCCATGCTCTCGGGGTCGCTGGCGGTGGAGTTCAGGGCCTGGTTGACCTGGTCGAAGTCGGCGCCGTACCACACCCGCAGCCCCTCGGCCATGCCATGTACTTCGCCATGCCCAGGCACTGCCGACAGCGGCACGCTGTTGAGGTAGTCCCGCACGATGCGCTGGCGTGCCTCCGTGGTGTCAGGGCCACCCTGGTAGGCACGCACGCTGGCGGAAATCATCTGGCGGATCTTCTCGGCGCCGGAAACGGTCAGGCCGTCTGGTGAATGGCGGTACTTTTCCAGCTGCGTGGCCAAGGTACTGCCGCCAGCGGACTGGCCGGGCAGGGCCAGGTACTTGGCCACCTGGCTGTAGGCGGCCTTGGCGAAGCGTGGCCAGTCCACGGCCGGGTTGTTGCGTGGGTCCTTGGTGTCGAGCAGGTCGCGGTTCTCGATGAACAGCAGGCTGTTGACGATCACCGGCGGGATCGCCGCAAAGTCCGGGTACAGGTGTTGCGGGTAGTTGTACTGGTACAGCATGTCGCCGCGGCAGTCGGTGATCGACAGGCCAGCCTGGATTTTCTCGATATAGGGGGCGAACAGCCCATGGTCGACGTAGTTCATCAACGCCGGCGAGAACCTCACCTGCTCGCTGATCAGGTAGTCGCGCTTGAGCAGGCGCGGCAGGAATTCGCCCAGGGCGCTGTAGCCCAGGCGTTTATCGAACGGCCCTTCGCCGGGGTACACGATGGCATCGCTGGGGCCTGGTTGCAGCGAATAGGTGAGGGTGCTGGCCAGCTTGCTGAATTCCCGCGACTGCAGGTTGGAGGTGCGGAATTCGTCATACGCAGCGAAGCCGATGGCCACCAGCGCCACCAGCAGGATGAGGATGATCAGCCGCCACCATAGCCGACGCTGACGGGGGGATTTGGGTTGTGGCGTCTCGGCCGGAGGTATCTCGGGTGCTTCCGTTCTGCTTGGTTCCGATTGCCACAGTGCGCCCATAGTCTTCTATCCGGCCAGGTATTTTCGTCTTGCTTGTCTGAAGCTTAGACGTTGAGCGGGTCAGGTGAAAAATTTGTAAGAGACGGGAAAGTGGCGTAGGGCTATGCGGCTTTGGTGTGGGTTTCTTCATACGGCGATGTTGCTATGGTGGCCGGGCGATTTTGGGGCCGCTTGCGCCCCATTCGCAGCACAAGGCTGCTTCTACAGGGGAATGCGTATCCTTTGTAGGAGCAGCCTTGTGCTGCGAATGGGGCGAAGCGGCCCCAGAGATCTTGCTGAATTTTCCTGTTTATACAGCGAAAAACCCTGCAACGGTCTTCCTATACTGCTCGCCCCCTTCGCCTTGCCGGGCGCTCTATTCCGGCACACGGGCCGGCCCACAAGGCCAGTTCGGCAAGCCAACGCCATGCCTATCGGCCTGGCCGGTGCTGCACGAAGGTCAAATCCAATAACAAAATGAGGTTGTATTGCTATGCCAGTCGGCAACCACCCTGCCCACGGCCAGGCCACCGAAGGCGGCCCGCTCAAGCGCGAACTGGGCGAACGGCACATCCGCCTGATGGCGCTGGGCGCCTGTATCGGTGTCGGTCTTTTCCTCGGTTCGGCCAAGGCCATCGAAATGGCCGGCCCCGCCATCATGCTGTCCTACATCATCGGCGGCCTGGCCATTCTGGTGATCATGCGCGCCCTTGGCGAAATGGCCGTGCACAACCCTGTCGCCGGTTCGTTCAGTCGTTATGCCCAGGACTATCTCGGCCCGCTGGCGGGCTTCCTTACCGGCTGGAACTACTGGTTCCTGTGGCTGGTGACATGCGTTGCCGAAATCACCGCAGTGGCCATCTACATGGGCATCTGGTTCCCCGACGTACCGCGCTGGATCTGGGCCCTGGCGGCGCTGGGCAGCATGGGTGCGGTCAACCTGGTGGCCGTCAAGGCCTTTGGTGAATTCGAATTCTGGTTCGCCCTGATCAAGATTGTCACCATCATCGCCATGGTCCTTGGCGGCATCGGCATCATTGCCTTTGGCTTCGGCAATGACGGCGTGGCAGTAGGTATCTCCAACCTGTGGAGCAACGGCGGCTTCATGCCCAATGGCGTGACCGGCGTGCTGATGTCGCTGCAGATGGTGATGTTCGCCTACCTGGGCGTGGAAATGATCGGCCTGACCGCCGGTGAAGCACGCAACCCGCAAAAGACCATTCCACAGGCCATCGGCTCGGTATTCTGGCGCATCCTGCTGTTCTATGTCGGTGCGCTGTTCGTGATCCTGTCGATTTACCCGTGGAACGAAATCGGCAGCCAGGGCAGCCCGTTCGTCATGACCTTCGAGCGCCTGGGCATCAAGACCGCCGCCGGCATCATCAACTTCGTGGTCATCACTGCAGCGCTGTCGTCGTGCAACGGCGGCATCTTCAGCACCGGGCGCATGCTCTACAGCCTGGCGCAGAACGGCCAGGCCCCGGCGGCCTTCGCCCGTACGTCGAAGAACGGCGTGCCGCGCAACGCGCTGCTGCTGTCGATCGGCGCGCTGCTGCTGGGCGTGCTGGCCAACTATCTGGTGCCGGAAAAGGTCTTCGTCTGGGTGACTTCGATCGCCACCTTTGGCGCGATCTGGACCTGGGTGATGATCCTGCTGGCGCAGCTGAAGTTCCGCGCACGCCTCAGCGCCACTGAACGCAAGGCACTGAAATACCGCATGTGGCTGTGGCCGCTGAGCTCGTACCTGGCGCTGGCCTTCCTGGTGCTGGTGGTCGGCCTGATGGCGTACTTCGAGGATACCCGCGTGGCGCTGTACATCGGCCCGGCGTTCCTGGTGCTGCTGACGGTGCTGTACTACGCGTTTCGCCTGGCGCCGAAAGACGCGCAGGGTGTAGCCAGTACTGCTTCCTGATCTGAAATGGCTGGGGCCGCTTTGCGGCCCTTTCGCGACACAAGGCCGCTCCCACAAGAGATAGCGTACTCCTGTGGGAGCGGCCTTGTGTCGCGATGGGCTGCGTAGCAGCCCCAGGTTCAATCAGGCCGCCACCTCGCTGTGCGGCTCGAAGCTGTCGGCCCGTGCCAATTGCCACATGCGCGAATAGAACTGCCCGTTCACCTCGCCAGTCAGCAGTTCACCCGGCTTCAAGAACACATGCATCTGTGAGAACAGCTTGATCTCGGTGGCTGAAATGCGCCGTACCAGGTGCTTGGCCTCCAGCTGCGCCGGGTGCTCCAGGCCTGCTGCCGCAAGCATTTCGGCCAGGGCACGCAGGGTATTGTGATGGAAGTTCAGCACCCGCTGGGCTTTGTCCGGCACCACCAGCGCGCGCTGGCGCAGTGGGTCTTGCGTGGCGACACCGGTCGGGCACTTGTTGGTGTGGCAGCTTTGCGACTGGATGCAGCCGATGGCGAACATGAAACCGCGCGCCGAGTTGGCCCAATCGGCGCCAATGGCCAGCACGCTGGCAATGTCGAAAGCGCTGACGATCTTTCCGCTGGCGCCCAGCTTGATCTTGTCGCGCAGGTTCAGGCCGACCAGGGTGTTGTGCACGAACAGCAGCCCTTCGCGCAGCGGTACACCAATGTGGTCGGTGAACTCCACCGGTGCCGCGCCGGTGCCACCTTCCTTGCCGTCGACGACGATGAAGTCCGGCAGGATGCCGGTTTCCAGCATGGCCTTGGCGATGCCCATGAACTCCCATGGGTGGCCCAGGCAGAACTTGAAGCCTACCGGTTTGCCGCCAGACAGCTCGCGCAGTTGGGCAATGAACCGCATCATCTCGATGGGGGTGGAGAAGGCGCTGTGGCGCGACGGTGATATGCAGTCTTCGCCCATCAGCACGCCTCGGGTTTCGGCAATTTCCCGGGTTACCTTGTGCTTGGGCAGGATGCCGCCGTGGCCGGGCTTGGCGCCCTGGCTCATCTTGATCTCGATCATACGCACCTGCGGGCTGCGCGCCTGGGCGGCGAAGCGTTCGGGGTCGAAACGCCCGTCCGGCGTGCGGCACCCGAAGTAGCCACTGCCCAGTTCCCAGACCAGGTCGCCACCATGCTCGCGGTGATAGGGGCTGATGCTGCCTTCGCCAGTGTCATGGTGGAAATTGCCCAGCTTGGCGCCCTGGTTGAGGGCGCGGATGGCGTTGGCGCTGAGCGAGCCAAAGCTCATCGCCGATATGTTGAAGATCGATGCCGAGTACGGCTGGCTGCACTGAGGCCCGCCGACGATGACCCGGAAGCTTGCCGGGTCGGCCAAGGGCGCCGGGCGCATGGAGTGGCCGATGAATTCGAAGCCGGACTCGTACACGTCGATCAGGGTGCCGAAAGGTTTGTCCGAGGCTTCGTTCTTCGCCCGTGCGTACACCAGCGAGCGCTGGGCGCGGGAGAACGGCAGGGCGTCGCTGTCAGCCTCCAGCAGGTACTGGCGGATTTCCGGGCGAATGGCCTCGACCAGATAGCGGATGTTGCCCAGGATCGGGTAGTTGCGGCGTACCGCGTGGCGTTGCTGCAACAGGTCGAACAGGCCGATCAGGCTGAGGATGGCGGTGCTCAGGGTGAACGGCCACAACCATTCGTGGTGGATGAAGGGCAGGGTCGCCAGGGTGAACAGCACACAGGCGGCGAAGAAGGCATAGCGGCTGAGAAGTGACAGGCTCATACAGGGTCCTTGCGATGGCGCGGTCAGGCTCAGGGCCTGGGGCAAACCCCGAACATAGCCAAGTTGCACGGCTGTGCAAATTAAAATCGGGGTAGCGAAAATCATTCTCGCCAAGCCTGGCAATAGTGTTCAGGCCAAGACGGGCTTTTGTAGGAGCAGCCTTGTGAACATTGTCTTCGTCAATAATGGCTTCTTCGCAGCACAAGGCTGCTCCTACAGGTGCTGTGCATGCCTGAAATCAGCATCAAGGGATTCAGATAGAGTCGCGCAGCAGCTTCTGCCGCCAGCATTCCTGCTCTTGTGCCGGCGCTTCGACCAGGTACGAATAGTGCCCGGCCACCCGCACCGCTATCGGCACTCCGTCGCGATACAACAAACGGTTGCCACTGACCGCTGGCACTTTCGCACCTGGCAGCAACGACCCGACCAGATTCAGCGGGTCACTGGCACTTGCCACCACCAGTGCCCCGTCCAATTCACGGCGTCGTACCTGCCGCAGCAGCCCCACCGCCTCCGTCAAGGCGAACTGTTCGCCGGCCAGCCCGGCAATGAAGCGCCCGCCACGAATCTCGCCACGTGCTTCCAGCCGGTGATAGCAGCGCAGCAGTTCGCGCCAGGGCGGCAGCACATCGCTTTCGCGCTCCAGCAGGCGCCAGCAAACCACGCCATAGCGCCGAAGCAGGGCCCGGGCGATGTGCTCCAGGCGCTGGCTGTCGTCTACAGCGCCCCTGCGTAGCAAGGCCCAGCGCCCGGCCTGGGACATGCTGCTGGACAGCGGCGGGTGGCCGCGCCGGCTGTTGCGCGCTGTGCGTTTCGCCGCCGGGGTGATCAGGCTGCGCAGGCCGGTGAAGCTGTCGGCCCCCACCAGGCCTGCGCCTACCAGCTCCTGTAACGCCGTCTCCAGTTCGCTGGGCAGCAGGTGGGCGTCGTGTGCCAGCTCGTCGAAGAACAGCGCGCCATGTGTGTTCAGCACCTCGTGGACGCGTTGCGCCCGTGTACCGAGGCTATCAAGTGCTGGCAGGGGGGCAAGGCTGCGCCACAACCCAAGATGCTCGCGCGGCAGCAGCACCAGTGGTGTGCTCGACAAGGTGTTGCTCGACACGGTTGCCGCCAGCCGGCTCCAGGCGAACTGCCCGCTGCGGCAGGCATCGTCGAGCCAGTGTGGGCTGTAGTCCTTGATACGTGCCGGCAGCAATTCGGCCTCCCAGGCTCCGGCTGCACTCGGGAACCCTTGCAACTGGCCAAGTACCTCGGTCACGGCTTGCGGGCCGCGAAGGCGCGTGTCATCAGCCAGGTGCTGCCAGTCGAACAGAAAACGCATGAAGTCTTGCAGGCTGACCGGCTCGATCTCCCGGCGCAGGCGTTTTACCGTGTAGCGGTGGATGCGCGCCAGCAAATGGCGCTCGCACCACTGCAATTCGCTTGCGCCGGGGCTGAAATACCCACGCAGCACATAGCCTTCGGCCTCCAGGTGGGCCAGTGCCTGTTCGATGGCCGGCAGCGGTTTGCCAAGTGCTGCCGCAATCTGCGCACGGGTCAGCGGGCCATGGCCGCTCAGGCGGGCTCGGAGCAGTTCGACCAGCGCAATGTCCGGCTCGATGGCCTGATCGAAGCCTGGCAGTACCTGCAACGCAGGCTCAAGCCTGGAGCCGGGATACAGCACCTGCAGCAGGTTCAACCGCTCACGCGCCAGCCACAGTTTTTCATCCACCAGGTGCAAGGCCCGGCCGGCCTTGGCCAACTGCCTGAGCAGCAGCTCCCAGCTGGCATTGCCCTGCACTTCGTCCTGACTGATGGCCCCCAGGCCCATCAACGCTTCATGCATCTCATCGGCATTGCCCGGTTGCGGCCATGCCTCGGCTGCGACGGCGGCAATGGCATCGGCATCCAGCGCGCCCAGGTCGTCGCCGCTCTGCACTTCGCTCCAGCGCCGGCTGAGCACCGCCTGAGTGCGCCGTTCTTCCAGCGGCGCGTCATCCAGGAAGGCATAGGGCCGTGCATTGAGGATGGCTGCCGCCAGCGGCGAAGGAGCGGGCAGGTCGCGACACAGCAGGCGCACCGTGCCGCTTTCCATACGCCGCAACAGCGCCAGCCAGCCTTCGCTGTCCATCGCCTCGTGCAGGCAGTCGTCGAGTGTTTGCTCGACCAGCGGATGATCGGGAATCTGCCGCTCGCCGACGATGTTCTCCAGGCAGGCGATCTGGTCGGGGAACACGGCGGCAATCAGGTCTTCACTCTTCATCCGCTGGATCTGTGGCGCCACCTTGCGACCGCCGACAAAGCGCGGCAGGGCCATGGTCACGCTGGCGTTCCAGCGCCAGCGCACCCCGAACAGCGGGGCATCGAGCAGCGCCTGGACAAGAATCGGCTCGGCGCTGCGGCTATTCAGGTAACGCCACACGTCGTCCAGTTCGAAACTGTGGCTGGAAGACAGCGACAGCACGATGGCGTCTTCGCTGGCAGCCGCCTGCAGCTCGAAGTTGAAGGTGCGACAGAAGCGCTTGCGCAGGGCCAGGCCCCAGGCGCGGTTGATGCGGCTGCCGTAAGGCGAATGGATGATCAACTGGGTACCACCGGACTCATCGAAGAAACGCTCCATCACCAGCGTGTCCTGCGAGGGCAGGGCGCCGAGCACTTCGCGGGTGCGGGCCAGGTAGTCGAGCAGCTGGCCAGCGGCGTCTTCGCCCAGTTCGAAGGTAGCCTGCAACCATGCCAGCACCTCGGCCTGGTTGTTGTCAGCCAGCTGTTGGTCGATCTGCGCCTGCAGTCGGGCCACTGCGGCAGACAGCTCATCGCTGCGCCCTGGGGCCTCGCCCAGCCAGAACGGGATGGTAGGTGGCAGGCCCTGGGCATCCTCCACCCGCACCTGGCCCGGCTCGACCCGCAGGATGCGATAGGAGGCATTGCCCAGCTGGAAGATATCGCCGGCGATGCTCTCGACGGCAAAGTCTTCGTTGACGGTGCCAATGTTCAGCGCCTGCGGTTCGAGCAGCACGGCGTAGTCGGCGTTGTCGGGAATGGTGCCGCCGCTGGTCAGGGCGGTAAGCTGGCTGCCGCGTCGGCCACGCAGTGTGCCGCTCACCGCATCGCGGTGCAGGTAGGCACTGCGCACGCCCTGGCGGCCGTTGTAGCCCTCGGCGAGCATGCGCAGCAGGGCCTGGTAATGTTGCTGGTCGAGTTCGGCGTATGGCGTGGCCTGGCGCAGGCAGTCGAACAGGGCCTGTTCGTGCCAGGGCTGGTTGCTGGCTTCGGCGACGATCTGCTGGGCCAGCACATCCAGCGGCGCCCGGGGAATGTGCAGTTCGTCCAGTTCGCCCCGGCGTATGCAGTCGAGCAGGGCCACGCATTCGATGAGGTCATCGCGCGAGGTCGGGAACAAGCGCCCCTTGGGCACGCCATCGACCTGGTGTCCGGCGCGGCCAACCCGCTGCAGCAAGGCCGCGATCGAACCTGGCGAAGCGATCTGGCAGACCAGGTCGATGTCGCCGATATCGATGCCCAGTTCCAGCGAAGCAGTGGCCACCAGCACCTGCAGCTGGCCATTCTTCAGGCGTTGTTCGGCATCCAGGCGTAGCTCCTTGGCCAGGCTGCCGTGGTGCGCGGCAACCGCCTCCTTGCCCAGGCGGTCGCTGAGGTGGCGGGTGATGCGCTCGGCCAGTCGCCGGGTGTTGACGAACACCAGGGTGGTGCGGTGTTCGCGCGCCAGGGTGGCCAGGCGGTCATAGACCAGGCCCCAGACATCGGTGGCCATCACTGCCCCCAGCGGCACTGGCGGCACCTCGATGGCCAGGTCGCGCTGCCGAGCATGGCCGACATCGACGATTGCACAGGGGCGGCCGTTGCCGACCAGGAACTGTGCCACCCGCTCGACCGGGCGTTGCGTGGCCGATAGGCCGATGCGCCGCAACGGCCGGTTGCACAAGGCCTGCAGGCGCTCCAGGGTCAGTGCCAGATGAGCGCCGCGCTTGTTGCCGGCCAAGGCATGGATTTCGTCGACGATTACAGTATGCACGCTGGCCAGGCCTTCACGGCCAGAAGCCGAGCCCATCAGCACGTAGAGCGATTCGGGGGTGGTCACAAGGATGTGCGGCGCCAGCTTGCGCATGGCGGCACGCTCCTTTTGAGGGGTGTCGCCGCTGCGTACGGCGGTGGTGATGCGCGGGGCATTCAGGCCTTGGTCCGCGAGGGCTTGGCTGATGCCTTCGAGCGGGGCTTGCAGGTTCAGGCGGATATCGTTGGACAGCGCCTTGAGTGGCGAAACGTAGACCACCTGGGTTTGCGCTGGTAGCTCGCCGTGGCGCTCCAGGCCTTGGCGGAACAGTTCGTCGAGCACGGCCAGGAACGCACTGAGGGTCTTGCCCGAGCCGGTCGGCGCGGCCAGCAGCATCGACTGGCCCGCATGGATCAACGGCCAGGCCTGGGCCTGGGCATTGGTCACCGTGGCGAAGTGGCGACGGAACCAGGTGCTCACGGCGGGGTGGAACAGCTCGAGCACCGGGTGGTGTTTGGCGGGCAGGTTCATGTGTTGGTTATGGAGGGTGTGGGGCGGGTTGGCAAGGGGCCGTTCGTCTGGCCGGTCGGCTATGTCCTGTGCCGGCCCTTTCGCGGGCATGCCCGCTCCCACAGGTACTGCGTTGCTCTCAAGAGCTGTGGAGGACTTGTGGGAGCGGGCGCGCCCGCGAAAGGGCCGGCACAGGAAACACTGGCCTTGTCAGGCCTGGAACCCCATGGGATCCTCCCCGGCCATTGTTTCAAGCGAGCCCAGCCCATGCCCAACACCATCCGCATCGCCGCCGCCCTGTTGATCGACCCCCAGGGCCGCACACTGCTGGTACGCAAACGCGGGACCCAGGCCTTCATGCAGCCCGGTGGCAAGATCGATGCTGGCGAAACCCCGGTGCAGGCGCTGGTGCGCGAGCTGCATGAGGAACTGGGCCTGCACATCGACCCGTCCCAGGCCGTGCACCTGGGCCAGTTCAGCGCCCCGGCCGCCAACGAGCCGGGCTTCGAGGTACAGGCCGAACTGTTCCGTGTCGACAGCGCCGCAGCCGTGCTGCCGGCTGCGGAGATCGAGGAGGTGGTGTGGCTGGCCGCAGACCAGGTACCCGCCATGCAGCTGGCACCCCTGACCCGCGACCTGATCCTGCCGCTATACCGCCAGGCCGTCAGCGCACCGCGCTGACACCATCGAGGGTGGCGAACGAGGTGTCCTTCGCCGTCAGCAGGAAGTCGCGCATGTATGGCGCATCGAGCATGTCGGTGCGCACGGCAGCATAAAGCGTGGCGAACAGGCCTTTTTCACCCAGGCGCTTGCCCTTCACATACCCGCGCGAACTGTACTCGTGCAGCGCCCAGTGCGGCATGCCGCACACGCCTCGGCCGCTGGCCACCAGTTGCATCATCATCACCGTCAGCTCCGACGTGCGCACGGCGGCGGGCTCGATGTCGGCCGGCTCCAGGAAGCGGGTGAAGATGTCCAGGCGATCGCGCTCCACCGGGTAGGTGATCAGGGTCTGGTCAAGCAGGTCCTGCGGCACGATGTAGGGCTTGCTGGCCAACGGATGCTGGTTGGCCACCGCCAGCATCGCCTCGTAGGTGAACAGCGGCACGTAGGTGATGCCCGCCAGGTCCAGCGGGTCGGAGGTCACCACCAGGTCCAGGTCGCCGCGGGCCAGGGCCGGCAGTGGGGCGAATGCAAAGCCGGAGGCCAGGTCCAGCTCCACCTCCGGCCAGGCGTCACGGAACTGGTCGATGGTCGGCATCAACCACTGGAAGCAGCTGTGGCATTCGATAGCCATGTGCAGGCGCCCGGCGGTGCCACCGGCCAGGCGCGCGATGTCACGTTCGGCGCCGCGAAGCAGCGGCAGGGTGGCATCGGCCAGTTGCAGCAGGCGCAACCCGGCGCTGGTGAAGCGGATCGGCTTGGTCTTGCGCACGAACAGCGGCAGGCCCAGGCGCTCTTCCAGCTCCTTGAACTGGTGCGACAGCGCCGACTGGGTCAGGTGCAGGCGCTCGGCGGCCTCCACCAGGCTGTCGGCCTCGCGCAGGGCATGAAGGGTTTTCAGGTGACGGATCTCCAGCACAGCTGACTCCGGTGTGTGGGCTTGAGGAAACAGGGGGTGAGTTGAGTTTCCCTCATGTTGCTGCGCCTGTCGACTGGGCGTTTGGCCGCACCGCCTGGCGGGAGTCATCAAACTGTCACTGAAGTGTGGCAGCGCGCCCGAACAGAATTCATCAGACTCGCGCTCTACTGGGGATTTGCATTCTGGTGTTTCTTTCATGCGGGCTTATTGGCTTCTTCTTTTCTTTGTATTCGGCGTACCTGCGAGTTTCGCTGAACAGCGTTGTGATGCCCACGTGCCGGTGCAGCGGGCCGAGCTGGGCGCGGTCAGCCTGGTGTACCAGAGCGTCGGTGCGCCACGCGACCCGGCCTTGCTGCTGGTGATGGGCCTTGGCGGGCAACTGATCCACTGGCCGGACGACGTGGTCGAAGCTTTGTGCCGCCAGGGCTTTCGGGTAATTCGCTATGACAATCGCGATGTTGGCCTGTCACGCTGGAGCCAGCTGCCACCGTCGGCCAACCTGACGGTCGAACTGCTGCGCTACAAGCTGGGCCTGCCGGTGGCTGCGCCATATACGCTGACCGACATGGCGGACGATGGCCTGAGCCTGATGGATGCGTTGGGCGTGCACCAGTTTCATGTGCTGGGGGTGAGCATGGGCGGCATGATTGCCCAGCACCTGGCAGCCATGGCGCCCGAGCGCGTGCGCAGCCTGACGTTGGTCATGTCCAGTTCAGGGGCGGCGGGGTTGCCGGCGCCGGATCCGGCGCTGGTGCAGCTGCTGGCCCGGCGCAGCGCGCCGAACCGCGAAGTGGCCATCGAACAGCAGGCCGACCTGCTGGCGGCGCTGGGCAGCCCCGAGGTGCGTGACGACCGTGCGGCCTTGCTGCAGCAGGCGGCCGTGGCCTATGACCGGGCGTTCAACCCTGAAGGCGCCAAGCGCCAGATCATGGCGATACTGGCCGAGCCGAGCAGGGTCGAGTTGTTGAACCAGTTGCGGGTGCCGACCCTGGTGGTGCATGGCACGGCCGACCCGTTGCTGCCGGTGATGCATGGTGTGCACCTGGCCGCGCATATCCGGGGTAGCCAACTGCGTTTGATACCGGGGTTGGCGCACCGCTTCCAGGAGCCGTTCAAGGCGCCGTTGCTGGGGGCAGTGTTGCCCTACCTGCAGGCACATCGGCAGGATGTCACGCATATCGCAGGGCTCTGAATCGACGCTGGCCTCTTCGCGGGTAAACCCGCTCCCACAGGTACGGCACAGACCTCAGACAATGTGAGTAACCTGTGGGAGCGGGTTCACCCGCGAAGAAGCCAGCGCCGATTCCGATCAGTGCATCCGCACCCACAAGGTCACCAGCACGGTGGCGGCCATCAGCCAGGCCACCGTGGCCAACGCCAGCGATGCCTCCAGGCGCATGCGGTCGACCAGCACATACAAGGTCGCCAGGTACACGAAATACGGAATGATCGACCACATGCCGAACAGGATGGTGGTCTTCAGGTCGGTAATGCTGCGCCCCTTGCCAACTATGTAGTGGGCAATCAGGGCAAAGGTGGGGAATAGCGGCACCAGCCCGGCGATGTAGTAATTGCGTGTTTTCGACAGCACCGCCAGCAGGAGCACCACGCCAGCGCCCAGGGCAGCTTTGAATACCAGGTCCACGATGTGTTTCCAGGTTGGGTTGAGGTCAGCCGAGGCCGTATTTCTTCACTTTGTCGAACAACGTGGTCTTGGCCATGCCCAGCTCCTGGCTGGCCTGGCTCAGGTTGCCGCCAGTGCGTTGCAGGGCGTCGCCGAGCAGGTTGCGCTCGAACGCTTCCACCGCCTCGGCAAAGCCCAGGCCTTGGCTGGCACCACCGCTGGGGCCTTTCTTGAACGCTGGCAGGCCGAGGGCATAGCGTTCGGCGACGTTGCGCAGTTCACGCACGTTGCCCGGCCAGTCGTGGGCCATCAGGCGCGACAAGGTCTGGCTGTCCAGCGCAGGCGTTTCGCGGTCGAAGCGCAGTGCCGATTGCTGCAGGAAGTGCTCGAACAGTTGCAGGATATCTTCGCGGCGCTCGCGCAGCGGCGGCAGCTCCAGGGTAACCACGTTCAGCCGGTAATACAGGTCGCTGCGGAACTGGCCGCTCTGGCCCATGGCATCCAGGTCGGACTTGGTGGCCGCGATCACCCGGCAGTCCACCGGAATGCTCTGGTTCGAGCCCAGCCGCTCCAGGGTGCGCTCCTGCAGCACGCGCAACAGCTTGATCTGTAGGTTGATCGGCATGCTCTCAACCTCGTCGAGGAACAGCGTGCCGCCATTGGCATGTTCAATTTTGCCGATGCGGCGTTTGCCGGCACCGGTGAAAGCGTTGGCTTCGTGGCCGAAAATCTCGCTTTCGAACAGGTTTTCCGGCAGGCCGCCGCAGTTCAGTGCCACGAACGGCTGGCCCTGGCGGCGGCTGAAGTCGTGCAGGCAGCGGGCGACCAGTTCCTTGCCGGTACCTGTCTCGCCTTCGATCAGCACGTTGGCCGAGGTATCGGCGACGTTGGCGATCAGTTCGCGCAAGTGCTCCATGGCTGGCGAGCGGCCAATGATGCGCCCCTCCAGGCTGCTTTGCTCGGCCAGCTGGCGGCGCAGGGCCACCACTTCGCGCGACAGCCCGCGCTGTTCAAGGGCGCGGCGCACCACATCGACCAGGCGCTCCGGGGAGAAAGGCTTTTCCATGAAGTCGTAGGCGCCATTGCGCATCGCGCCGACCGCCATGTCGATATCGCCGTGGCCGGTGATCAGCACCACCGGCAGGCTGCGGTCGCGGGCCTTGAGGCGGTTGAGCAGCTCCAGGCCATCGATGCCCGGCAGGCGGATATCGCTGACGACGATACCGGCGAAGTCGTCGCCGATGCGTTCCAGCGCCTGCTCGGCGCTGCCCACGCCTTCGCAGGCGATGTCTTCCAGGGCCAACGCCTGTTGGCAGCCGAGCAGCACATGCGGGTCGTCTTCGACGATCAGGACGGTAAGAGGCGCTTGGTTCATGGTTGCTCTGCCGATTCGCTAGGGGGTGAGACCAAGGGCAGGGCCAGGACGAAGGCCGTGCCGCCGCTGGCGGGGTGCTCGACGTTGAGGCTGCCCTTGGCGGCGGCGGCAAGGCTCGCCGACAGGGTCAGGCCCAGGCCCAGGCCGTGTTCGCCCGGTTTGGTGGTGAAGAAAGGTTCGAAAAGATGCTTGCGCGCCTCGGCATCGATGCCGTGGCCATTGTCGCGCACCTGCAAACGGTACTTGTCGCCCTGCAGCTCGCCTTCCAGCCACAGTTGCGGAAGCGGCTGGGCGGTCATGGCATCCAGGGCGTTGCCGATCAGGTTTACCAGGATCTGCTCCAGGCGGGTCTGGTCGATGGCCAGCTGTTGGTCCTCGAACTGATTGTGCAATTGCAGGTGGCAGGCGCTGATGCGGTTGGCCAGCACCTGCAGGGTAGCGTCCACGGCCTTGGCCAGCGAGGCCTGGCCGCTGTCGTCGCTGCGTCGGGCGAACGAGCGCAGGCTGGCGGTGATGCGGCCCATGCGGTCGATCAGGTCGTTCATGGTGCGCAAGTTGGTGCTGGCGGTTTCCAGTGCCCCACGCTCGAGGAAGCGCACGGTGTTGCCGGACAACGTGCGCAGCGCGGCCAGCGGCTGGTTCAGTTCGTGGGCGATGCTGGTGGACATCTGCCCGATGGCGGCCAGCTTGCCGGCCTGTACCAGTTCATCCTGGGCGTGGCGCAGGGTCTGCTCGGCATGTCGGCGCTCGCGAATCTGGCCCTTAAGGCGCTCGTTGCTGGCGCGTAGGTCGGCCGTGCGTTCGGTAATCCGTCGCTCCAGCTGGCTGTTGGCTTCCTGCAGGGCCTCGCGGGCTGCCAGGCGGGTGGCGATGACCTTGCGCCGTTCGTTCCAGGCGATGCCCAAGATCGCCAGCAAGGCGAAGGCAACGCCCACCAGCACGCCCTGTACCATGGATTCGCGGCGCAAGTCTTGCAGCGGTGTCAGCAGGGTGAAGTGCCAAGGCGTGTCGACCAGGCGCCGGGTCTGGGCCAGGTAGGCCATTTCGCTGGCCTTGCCCTGTGCGGTTTCGCTGTTGGCCGGGAAGGTCAGCTTTTCCACACCATCGGCCAGGGTTTCCCGAGCCAGAGGCTGCAGTTCGTTCAGCGGCCACCAGTAGTACTGCAGGCTACGGGCCAGGCGCTCCTTGATCTGCGGGGTCAGTGGGCGTACCGACTTCAGGCGCCGTGCCGGGTCGCTGGAAAGAATGATGATGCCGTTCTCGTCGCTGACGAACGCTTCCAGGCGGGCACGTTGCCAGCGCTCCTCGAGAGTGTCCAGGCGCACTTTTATCACCGCCACGCCAATGATCTTGCCGTGCTCCTCCAGTCCGTGGGCCAGGTAATAACCGGCCTCGCCGGTGGTGCTGCCGATACCGTAGAAACGCCCGGGCTCGCCGCGCACGGCGGTCTGGAAGTAGGCACGGAACGACAGGTCCTCACCCAGGAACGAGTCGGCATCGCGCCAGTTGCTGGTGGCCTGGACCCGGCCATTGGTGTCGAGGACGAAGATGGCCCGGCTGCGGCTGCGCCGGTTCAGGCCTTCGAGGTATTCGTTGACGATCTGCCGCGAGCCACCGTCAGGGTCGGTGAGCAGGTGCGAGACGCTGTCTTCCAGCTCCA
Organism: Pseudomonas sp. B10(2017); assembly: GCF_002113295.1. Classification (NCBI taxonomy): domain Bacteria; kingdom Pseudomonadati; phylum Pseudomonadota; class Gammaproteobacteria; order Pseudomonadales; family Pseudomonadaceae; genus Pseudomonas; species Pseudomonas sp. B10(2017). The sequence continues at coordinate 91,531 of NZ_NEJU01000015.1, read as the reverse complement.
GCAGGCTCGGCAGGTAGGTGTACTTGCTGATTTCGCTCTCGACCGTGCGCGCGTGAAGCTCCAGCTGGCGCTCGCCGTTTTCGCTGAGGGTGCGGATGCCGTTGCTCTCGCTGATCAGGTAGCCAGCCATTCCCAGGCCGACCATCAGCAGGATGATCAGTGGCGGCAACAGCAATTGGCGGAGCAGGCGGGATTTCACGGCAGGCTTGGCAGGGAGAAGAAGCGAAGGATCGCATTTCATCACAGTGGCCTTGTCACGACCAGCGCCTGCTGCCCGAAAGGACAGCGGCGCCGACCGCTTCAGTGAGGCAAAATCAGTGTTGCAGGATCTTGCTGAGGAAGTGCTGGGTACGCTCGTGGCGGGCGCTCGGGTTGCCGAAGAAGTCTTCTTTCTGGCAATCCTCGATGATGTTGCCCTTGTCCATGAAGATCACGCGGTTGGCCACCTTGCGGGCGAAGCCCATTTCATGGGTCACGCACATCATGGTCATGCCTTCGTGGGCCAGCTCGACCATCACGTCCAGTACTTCGTTGACCATCTCCGGGTCCAGTGCCGAGGTCGGTTCGTCGAACAGCATGACGATCGGGTCCATCGACAGGGCGCGGGCGATGGCCACGCGCTGCTGCTGGCCGCCGGACAGCTGGCCCGGGTGCTTCTTGGCGTGGGCACCGAGGCCGACACGGTCGAGCAGGGCCAGGCCCTTCTTGGTCGCTTCCGCTTCGCTGCGGCCAAGCACCTTGCGCTGGGCAATGGTCAGGTTCTCGGTGATGGACAGGTGCGGGAACAGCTCGAAGTGCTGGAACACCATGCCAACGCGCGAACGCAGCTTGGGCAGGTTGGTCTTGGGGTCGGCGATCGAGGTGCCATCGACCACGATGTCACCTTTCTGGAACGGCTCCAGGGCGTTGACGCACTTGATCAGGGTGGACTTGCCCGAACCCGACGGGCCGCATACCACCACCACTTCACCCTTCTTGACCTCGGTGCTGCAGTCGGTCAGTACCTGGAAGTCCCCGTACCACTTGTTGACGTTCTTGATGGAAATCATACGGTGATCCTTTTTTGCAGGCGCTTGACCAGCCACGAAGCGGAGAAGCTGATGAGGAAGTACACGACACCGGCGAAAATCAGGAACTCATGGGAGCGCCCGATGATGTCACCGTTGGAGCGTGCCGAGTTGAGGAAGTCCACCAGGCCCACGGTGTATACCAGCGAGGTGTCCTGGAACAGGATGATGCTCTGCTGCAGCAGCAGCGGGGTCATCTTGCGGAAAGCCTGGGGCAGGATGATCAGGCGCATGGTCTGGCCGTAGGTCATGCCCAGCGCCTGGGCGGCGCCCATCTGGCCCTTGGAGATCGACTGCACGCCGGCGCGGACGATTTCGCAGAAGTACGCGGCCTCGAACATCATGAATGCCACCACGCAGGAGGTGAAGGCACCCACCGGGGTGTCTTCACCAGTGATCCAGCGCAGCACGAACGGTACCGCCAGGTAGAACCAGGTGATGACCAGCAGCAGCGGGATCGAGCGGAAGTAGTTGACATAGGCGCCGGCCAAGTTCGACAGCAGCTTGCTCGACGACAGGCGCATCAGGGCCAGGATGGTACCCAGCACAATGCCGCCGACCACGCCCATGACCATCAACTGCAAGGTCATGACCATGCCTTCCCACAGGGCAGGCAGGGCCGGGATGATTTCGCTGAAATCCATGTCCATTTATTTGCCCCCTACGGAAATCAGGCCGGGCACCGAGACTTTCTTCTCGACCATGCGCATCAGCAGCATCAGGCCCATGTTCAGGGTGAAGTAGATCAGCGTGGCCAGGGTGAAGGCCTCGAACAGGTTGGCCGAGAATTCGGCGGTCTGCTTGGTTTGTGCCAGCAGCTCCATCAGGCCGATCAGCGACGCCACCGACGAGTTCTTGAACACGTTCAGGAATTCCGAGGTGAGCGGCGGAATGATGATCCGGTAGGCTTGCGGCAGCAGCACGTTGGTGTAGATCTGCGGCAGGCTGAAGCCCATGGCGCGGGCGGCGGCTTCCTGGCCCCGGGGCAGCGCCTGGATGCCGGTACGTACCTGTTCGCACACGCGGGCGGCGGTGAACAGGCCCAGGCAGATGACCACGCTGATCAGCGCCGAAGTGGTCGGGTTGAGGTCCTGCTTGAACCATTCCTGCAGGCCTTCTGGCAGCAGGTCCGGCACCAGGAAGTACCAGATGAACAGCTGCACCAGCAGCGGTACGTTGCGGAACAGCTCCACGTAGGCAGTGGCGATACCTGCTACCACACGGTTCGGCACGGTACGCATGACACCGAGGACCGAGCCCAGCAGCAAGGCGATGATCCAGGCGGAGATGGCGATGGCGATGGTCCATCCCAGGCCGGTGATGTACCAGTCCAGATAGGTTTCGCTGCCCACGCCGGTGGACTTGAAGAACACGCCCCAGTCCCAGTTGTAATTCATCGGGATTTCCCCTCAGACGATCGTTTCACGGGCACCTTCGAGCATCCGAGGGCGCTTGGCGCCCTCGGATGAAAGGTTAGACACTAATGAGTGGCCTGCAGTATTGATTGGTGCTGTTGAGCACCAGGCCACTATCTGAGAGTCAGGACTTCTTCTCGTCCGCAGCCTTGTCGGTCGGCTCGGCGATCAGTTTCTTCAGCTCGTCGCTCATCGGGAACTGCAGGTTCAGGCCCTTTGGCGGGATTGGCTGCTGGAACCACTTGTCATAGCTCTTGTTGACTTCGCCCGACTTGAAGTAACCAACGATGGCGTCATCGACCGCTTTCTTGAAGGCCGCGTCATCCTTGCGCACCATGCAGCCATAGATTTCGTACGACTGCGGGGTACCGGTGATGACCCAGTCCGACGGCTTGCGAGCCTTGGCCATTTCGCCGGCGAGCAGGGCGTCGTCCATCATGAAGGCCACGGCGCGGCCGCTTTCGAGCATGTTGAAGGCTTCACCGTGGTCCTTGGCGGAGATCACGTTCATCTTCATCTGCTTGTCGGCATTCATCGCCTTGAGGATGCGCTCGGAGGTGGTACCGGCGGTGGTCACCACGTTCTTGCCGGCCAGGTCCGGGAAGTCCTTGTATGCCGGCTGACCGTCCTTGACCTTGGTCAGCAGGCGGGTACCGACTTCGAAGATGCCGACCGAGAAGCCGACCTGCTGCTGGCGCTCGACGTTGTTGGTGGTGGAGCCGCACTCGAGGTCCACGGTGCCGTTCTGCACCAGCGGGATGCGGGTCTGGGAGGTGACGAGGTTGTAGCGGACCTTGATGTCCGTGCCCAGCTGCTTCTTCAGGGCGTCGACGACAGCCAGCTGGATGTCATGCGAGTAGCCTACGGGCTCGGGCTTGCCGGCCAGGTAGGAAAACGGGATGGAGGAGTCGCGGTGGCCCAGGGTGATGGTGCCCGAATCCTTGATCTTCTTCAGGGTGCCGGTCAGTTCCTCGGCCATGGCCGGCGAAGCGATCACAGCGGCCGCGATGGCGGCGCCCAGCAATTGACGAACGATGCGCATCAAATTTTCCTCGACGTGTTTGTTTTTTTTATGGAGCCGTTGGCGGACTCTTCGTTCAACGAATACAGAAATAAACGATTGCATTCGGCTACCAAGTGTAGAGCATGAGTCGTGCCAAGCCCTGACATTGATCATAACGCCGCGGATTCATTGGGAATCAAACTTTATTGCGCATCTTGTGACGGTACGTTTCATCCGCCATTCCGAATGAATTGCTGTTTTCTGTTCGGAAATCCGAACGAATTTGCAATTCCCCGGCTACCAAGCACTGGGGCGATCAGGCCGCCGTCACGAGAGGCCTGATCGCAGCGCTGTCCGCCATTTCAGTGGGGCATCAGCCGCTCTAGCGGCGACTGGTTCCAGCGCGCCCAAGCCTCGGTAGTGAGGGTGCGTATCAGCGTTGATTCCTCGGCGGCAAGTTCGCGCATCAGGTTCCGGGCGCGGTCTTCATAGCCTGCTTCCTGGCCGGCCATGGCTTGTGCCTCGAGCGCTTCCATTCGCTCGTGATAAGGCCGTGCTATCGCCTCGAAGCGGTCAGCATAGGTTTCTCGCAAGTAGTTCTGCCAGTAAGGGCGGCTTGCCAGCGCGTCCAGCATCGACAGGGTACTGTAGGTTTGCAGCACTTCTATTTCTGCCGCGTTCAGATCCCGCGTTGTAACGTGGGCGAATGAAGCGAAGTGCATTTCATCCGGTGGTGCTGGCAAGTCAAGTGCCCCTGTCAGCTGCAGGCGATAGAAAAGCCGAACTTCGATTTCATCCACTCCGCGCCCTGCTTCGCGCAGGGCCTGGACGTGGCGGTTGGCAATATCGTCAAGCAGGTCCAGGCGGTGCAACTGGCCTCCCAGATACAGCAGGCGGCTCTCTCTCATTGCAACCGGCACGCCTTCGATGCCCTGAAAGGCCAGCACACCCACCTCCATCTGGTTGAGCAGCAGCAACAGGCGATCCTCGCAGGTACGCGGCCCGTCGGCCTCGCGAAATAACTGCTCGCGTAACGCTTCGTTGTTTTCGCAGGCTTCGAGGATATGCCAGATGCGGCGTCGATAATGCCGGGGATGGGCCTCGAAGTCCTCGCTCTGGGCGAAGTCAGCCAAAAATCTGAACAGGCCTCCCGAACCCGGCTCCTCGCTCAGGCGGTCCCAGGCTGCCTCACGTTCTGCACGTAGCAGCACGTTTCTGGATGCTACCCAGTTCGCGCGGGTCTCCTCACCGATCGGCTCGTGGACATACGACGCGCTGCCTCGGGCACCTGCTTCGCTGGCTCCTTGTGCCTGGTCCAGATACTCGATGCTGTCTTCGCTCAAAGGGTTGTCGTGCAGATTCAGCCGTTGCAGGCGCAGGCGCAAGCCGCGCATCTCGCGTTGCAGTTCGCTGATTCTGTTGTCGCGCAAGTCGATATGGGCGCGTAGCGCCACGTTCTGGTGGACCAGGCCAATGTCCGCCTGACCCGTTGCTCGCAGGTGCAGGTCCCGCACATGTGGCAAGGCCGAGAGGTCGGGCATGCCGTTGAGCGGGTTGTTGTTGAGTATCAGCGTGTTCAGCCGTTGCAGTTGAGCCAGGCGGCTGTTGCCTGCGGCATCCAGCGCAATCAGGTTGTTGCTCAGGTTCAAGCGCCGTAGCTGGCCGAGAGCCTCGATGCCCTCGGGGACCAAAGTCAGCCGGTTGCCGCTGAGGTCCAGGTCCACGACGTTGGGGAACAGCCTGAGGAACCGCGCGTCGATCTGTTGCAAGCGCATGTTGCGCAAGGTCAGCCGGCGCACATGTCGGTATTCCACACCCTCCGGCAGGCCTGGCAACGCATTGATGTGCTCGCCATCGATGGTCAGTTCATACTGGTCGTTGCCGTCCACCAGTTTGCGCCGCCAACTGCGGCGAAGGGTATCGGCTATGCGGCGTCTGCGAATGGCGTCGATTGGCGATTGCCAATCGGCCTGCCAGATCTGTAGTGCTTCGCGCAGGTCGGCAAGCTGGCGTTGCAGCGCCTGGTAATGGTCCCACAAGCTCTCCCCGCGCTGGCGCACCGCTTCCAGATAAGCGTCCAGTTGCAGTTCGGAGAGTGTGGGGAATATTTGATGGATCCCTTGGCGAATAGCGCTCTGGCTGCTTTCACCTCCGCCGCTGAGTGCATAGGCCAGCCTGCCGTCGGCGAAACGCCGGGGCGGCCTGATATTTGCGCGGATGCCGGAAATGCCGAGCAGGCTAGCCGTAGAGTTGCGATCCTGTTCGGCCGCCATGGCCAGTACGTCACGTAATTGCTTGAGCTGCAGGTTGCGGTTTCCCAGGCGGGTTTTCTGCTCGTCGTCCAGGCACCCCAGGACCGCTGCCAGCAAGGGCTTCCCCTGGCTGTCTTCGCCTGCCAGGGCGTAGCCTTGCGTGTTTTTGACAATGGTTCGTACGTTCTGCGCGGTCTCGCTCTGGCTGGCAAATATCAGTAATCCATCCTGGGCGCCTTGGCGTAACTCTATTCGCACGGAGTCTGGCCATGGGGCGTCCCGTTCGATGAGGCGCAGCGCCAATAGGTCGCTATCTGTGTTGGCCAACTTTTGCAGACGCAAGCCAAGGCAAGCCCGATCAATACGGCTGGCGCTTTCATACCACCGCGCATGTTGCGCCATGCTCAGTGGCATCCGTCCGGAAACTCGCAACTGTTCTATCTGGGCGGTACTACTATGGTCGATGATTTCCTGGGCGCCCCTAGGTGACAAACCCCGGAAAACCCCGATCAGCCTGGCCTGGTCGGCAGATTGCGGTGTTTGCCACGCCTGAAGTTGCTGCTCGAAGGCGTGTCCTTTCAGGGTCGGATCCTGCTGGTGCAGCTTGATCCGGTCGTGGAGATCGAGCAGCCGCGCGGGTGGTGCAGCGTTCTCCAGGCAAAGTCGGCGCAACTGGTCCACGTTGAGGCCTGTGGCCTGTAGAAGTATCCGGCCATGATCTGACAAAGTATCGGCAAAGTGCTCCCCTTGCAGGCTTTCCAATAATACCGAGACATCTTCCTCGGCAGGCAGGTAACGGGAGTTTCTGGCCAGCCTGATGCCACCGGCAGGCAACACCATTGGCGCAAGACTGTCGACAAAAGGTGTTCGTCTCAGCGTGTGCAGAGCCCCTGCAGTCAGGCCTGTGGTCGCTATGCCCTGGGCTATGTTGAACAAATGCTCCAGCGCTCCTTGGCGGTTACCTAGCTGCCAGTCCTGATAGCCTTCATAGACTTCATCGAGCAATTGCGCCGCGCTGACGACCAGTAGCAGGTCACCGAGCACCGGTACGACCAAAGCTGCCAGCCCCAGCAGGTCCAACCCGGCGCTCAGCATGTCCTGCAAGCGCCGGTGCCTGCTCAGGCGATCTTCAAGGTCCGTTGGAACAGCAAGGTAGGCTGCATCATCGAACATTCGCCCGAGCAGTAGCCCCCGTACATGTGCGAACACATTCCCCTTGACGGGCAGGTTTCGCCCGTCGAGCTGCAGTTTCATTGCTCCAGGCGACGCTGCGAGCCGTTGTGCAAGTTCCCTGGCGAACTCGCTTGTGTCCCGTGCCGTGATGAAACGCCGGAAAAACTGGCGGAATGACCACTGCTTGAGGCGAGTGGCCAGGTCGTTGTAAACGCTGTCCCAACTGTCGTAAAAGCGCAGGCTTTGCCCGGCGGCATCGGGTATCCAGACGATGATTTCGTCGATGTCTTCAGCCGGAGCAGGGCGCCACTCAAGTGTGATGACCCCCGTCACGCACTTGCCGAGCAGATAAAGTTGGCGAGCTGTCAGCGTGCCCTTGCCATAGGGTGCAAGGGCAGGGGCTTCGAGCATCGGCCGCAGCCGAAGCAGATCCCGCTCGTCCAGCTGCCCCTTGAACCGGGCCTCGTAAACCGCTGCCTGCATGCGCGTACGTACGCCGCTTTCAAAAAGGTGCTTTATTGTCGTGCGCGCTTGATCGCCCGACTGGCCACGGCCAGCCTTGGGCTCGAGCACCGTCCTGAGCAGCGTCTGATACTTGCCGCCCAGGTCCAGTGAGCGGCACAGGCGAACGAAGTGCTCGAAGGTCATGGCCAGCTTTTCGCCTTTCTCGTTCTCCAGGTGCGCTTTGCGCAACAGCCACGGTTCAGCTTCGTGTGCTTCGAAATTATGCAGGGCAGCGGCCAACAGCGTTTGTCGCGTTCTATGGGTAACCGTCGGCGTATAGAAATGCTCCGCCGCCGAAGGCAGTTGAAACTCTTCGCTGACGACGACGTGCCCAAGTTGCGGGTCGACATGCCCCAGCCCCTGCTCACGCAGGGCGCGTTCGAGCAGGGGCCTGGCGAAGTCTTCGAGGCGAGGGATTCTTTCGAGCAGATGGCCAAGCCTGTCCGCGGCCTGTTGCTGTGCAAGCAAGGCCCTGCCGTAGGCTTCCAGGTGCGTCGCATCGGCGCTGGTCAACCAGCCAGGTAGTTGCCGGGCGATCAGGGTGTCGACGGAGTACGACGGGTTGTATTCGGTGGGGGGCACGAGATATCTCCGGGTCTGAAAGACACCAGAGCATCACTGCCGGGAACGTGGGGTGGTGGTAGTTACTGCTGCACCGACCGACTGTGCCATCCGGGCCCGCTGGCGACTGGCCGGACGAGCCAAGGGGCGCTGGATGAGCATTGATTAATGCTCATCCCAAGCACGCAAGGCTGTGTTTGCGATAATCGCTCGATCGACCACGCCCGCCGGGCACGATACATTTGAAGACTTCGCCAACGTCAAAGACTGATTGTGGCGTTCCAGTACGTGCAAGCAGGCCATGGGTCACGCCGCTTGCGTGCGCGCCTGTTGCTCTCGTTGCAGATAGTCTGCAAGCGCCTGTTGCTCGCCCGTGCTGGTGAACAAGCCCAGCTTGGTGCGGCGCCAGAGAATGTCTTCAGCGCTGCATGCCCATTCGTTGTGTGCAAGGTAGTCCACCTCCCGGCCAAACAACCCACCGCCAATTGCCTGGCCCAGGTCTTCCGGCCCTTGAACGCCCTCCAGCAACTGCCATACACGGCTGCCATAGGTCAGCACCCAGCGCTTCGCGATATCGACAGGCAACCAGCCACAGCGCGCCAGCACCGCATCGACCAGAGCCTGCACCGTGGTCATGTACTCACCACCTGGTAGCGGCGCGCCAGCGGTCCAGCTGCCGCGCATCTGCGGGAAGTGCGGCTTGAGCTCGGCCATGGCCGACTCGGCCAGTTTGCGGTAGGTAGTCAGCTTGCCACCGAAAACCGAGAGCAACGGCGCTTGCCCTTCAGTGGCAGACAGCGCCAGGGTGTAGTCGCGGGTGACCGCGGACGGGTTGTCCGATTCGTCGTTGCACAGCGGGCGCACGCCGGAATAGGTGTGCACGATGTCGCTGCGGCTGATCTGGTGGTTGAAATGGGCATTGACCACCTTGAGCAGATAATCGGTTTCCTGCTCGGTGATCGCGACTTTGGCGGGGTCGCCGCTGTACTCGCGATCGGTGGTGCCGATCAGCGTGAAGCGCTCCAGGTACGGGATGCAGAAGACGATACGCTGGTCCTCGTTCTGCAGGATGTAGGCATGATCGCCTTCGTACATGCGCGGCACGATGATATGGCTGCCCTGGATCAGGCGGATGCCATAGGGCGCATCGAGCTTGAGGTCATCCTTGATGAAGCTGGCCACCCATGGCCCGGCAGCATTGACCAGAGCGCGGGCGCGAATGGTCTGCAGGCGGCCGTCAGCATGCTGCAGCTCGACCTGCCACAGGCCATCCACACGCTCCGCGCGCAGGCAACGGGTGCGGGTATGGATATGGGCACCTTTTTCACGTGCTGCCATCGCATTCAGCACTACCAGGCGGGCATCGTCCACCGCGCAGTCGGCATATTCGAAGCCACGGCTGATTGCAGGCTTGAGCGGGTAACCCGGGCCGAAGCGCAGGCTGCGCGAAGCACCCAGGCGCTTGCGCTTGCCGAGGTGATCGTAGAGGAACAGGCCGGCGCGAATCATCCAGGCCGGGCGCAGGTGCGGGCGGTGCGGCAGCACGAAGCGCATCGGCTTGACGATGTGGGGGGCTTTGGCCAGCAGCACTTCACGCTCGGCCAGCGCTTCACGTACCAGGCGGAACTCGTAGTGCTCCAGGTAGCGCAGGCCGCCATGGATCAGTTTGCTGCTGGCCGAAGAGGTGTGCTGGGCAAGGTCGTCCTTTTCGCAGAGAAATACCTTGAGGCCACGCCCGGCGGCGTCGGCAGCAATGCCCACGCCATTGATGCCGCCGCCGATCACGGCGAGGTCATAGCAGTCGGCGACTGGTGGCTGGGACGAAACGGGCTGGGACACGGGCAAGGCCTCCTGGGGCTGTTCACATCGAATATGAACATTGATGTTCGTTTTCGAAAATACTAGCGCAACAGAAAGCCGGTCGCCAGTCAGTCTTTATAGAAAAAACTGATCAGATGACAATGAAATGAACATTTACGAAAATTCTGGATGATCGGTTTGAAAGTTGTGGCGTCTGTGGGATCGAGCGCTGCGCGGACGACGCTCGATCTCACAGGCGCGACAAGCCTTGCGGCATGCGCCTGTCAGCCCTCAAACCACCTCAAGCCGGATCTTGTACTGGTTCAGCAGCTGGGTGAGTGCGGGGGTTGGCGCCTGGTCGGTCACCAAGCAGTCGACCAGGCTGATCGAGCCCATGCGCACCATGGCGTTGCGCCCGAACTTGCTGGAGTCGGCGGCAAGGATCACTTGACGGGCATTGGCGATGATCGCCTGGGACACCCGCACTTCCTGATAGTCGAAATCGAGCAGGCTGCCATCTTCGTCGATGCCGCTGATGCCCACCAGGGCGAAGTCGACCTTGAACTGGTTGATGAAGTCGACACTGGCCTGACCGACAACGCCGCCATCACGGCGCACCGTGCCACCTGCCACCAGCACTTCGAAATCGTCCTTGGCAGCAAGGATTGCGGCCACGTGCAGGTTGTTGGTGATGACTTTCAGGTGGTTGTGGTTGAGCAGCGCCCGGGCGATGGATTCGGTGGTGGTACCGATGTTGATGAACAGCGAGGCATGGTCGGGAATCTGCCGGGCAACCGCTTCGGCGATGCGTTGTTTTTCGTCACGCATCTGGTCGGCGCGCATGGCGTAGGCGGTGTTCTCGATACTCGAGTCGTAGGCTGCGCCCCCGTGGTAGCGGCGTAGCAGATTGAGCTCGGCCAGCTGGTTGATATCACGGCGGATGGTTTGCGGTGTTACGACGAACAGCTGCGCCATTTCTTCGATACTGACGTAACCGCGTTCGCGCACCAGTTCGAGGATTTGTTGTTGGCGAGGGGGCAGATTCATGGGCGGTCCTTTGGGGCTGCCGGACAAATGCTGCAATGATGCCGTAGGACGCGGACTACGACCAGTAGACTATCGGGCCTGCTGTTTCACGCGGTCCCCTGTGGGAGCGGCCTTGTGTCGCGAAAGGGCTGCAAAGCAGCCCCAGCAATTTCAACTATTGCGCATCAATCCTGGGGCCGCGTTGCGGCCCTTTCGCGACACAAGGCCGCTCCCACAGGTACAGCGACAACCTCGAGATCAACGCTGCACCCACAGAATTTGGACAAGCTATCGCGCCGGGGATCAGGCCTCGTGATCTTCCCAGTCACGGGTACGGTCGACTGCCTTCTTCCAGCCGGCATACAGCTTCTCTTTCTGCGCTTCATCCAGCTGCGGGCTGAATTCGCGCTCGATGATCGCCTTGTCGCGCAGCTCGTCCAGGCCGCTCCAGAAACCACAGGCCAGGCCTGCCAGGTATGCTGCACCCAGCGCGGTGGTTTCGCGCATCTTCGGCCGCTCCACGCAGGTGCCGAGGATGTCGGCCTGGAACTGCATGAGGAAGTTGTTGGCCACCGCACCGCCGTCCACGCGCAACTCGGACAGGCGCTGGCCGCAATCCTGCTGCATGGCGTCGAGCACGTCGCGGGTCTGGTAGGCGATCGATTCCAGTGCGGCGCGGATGATGTGGTCCACCTTCACGCCACGGGTCAGGCCGAACAGTGCACCACGGGCATATGGGTCCCAGTACGGGGCACCCAGGCCGGTGAAGGCAGGCACCAGGTATACCCCGTTGCTGTCCTTGACCTTGCTGGCAAAGTATTCGGTATCGAGTGCGTCGTTGACGATCTTCAGTTCGTCGCGCAGCCACTGTACGGTGGAACCACCATTGAACACCGCGCCCTCCAGCGCGTAGGCCACTTCGCCTCGCGGGCCGCAGGCGATGGTGGTGAGCAGGCCATGGGACGACTTGACCGCCTTGTCGCCGGTGTTCATCAGCAGGAAGCAGCCGGTGCCATAGGTGTTCTTGGCCTGGCCCGGCTCAACGCACATCTGGCCGAACAGCGCCGACTGCTGGTCACCGGCGATACCGGCAATGGCGATGCCGCTCTTGGTGTGGCCGTAGATCTCGGAGGAAGGGCGTACCTCGGGCAGCATCTGCCGTGGGATGCCGAGGATTTCCAGGAGCTTGTCGTCCCACTGCAGGCTGTGAATGTTGAACATCAGCGTGCGCGAGGCGTTGGTGTAATCGGTGACATGCACCTTGCCGCCAGAGAACTTCCAGATCAGCCAGGTATCGATGGTGCCGAACAGCAACTCGCCGCGTTCGGCGCGTTCGCGGGCACCCTCGACATTGTCGAGGATCCATTTCAGCTTGGTGCCAGAGAAGTACGGGTCTGTGACCAGGCCGGTGGTCTCGCGAATGTAGTCTTCATGCCCGTCGCGCTTGAGCTGGGCGCAGATCTCGGTGCTGCGGCGGCACTGCCAGACGATGGCGTTGTACACCGGGCGGCCGGTTTCCTTGTCCCATACAACGGTGGTTTCACGCTGGTTTGTGATACCCAGTGCGGCGACCTGGGCGTGGCTGATGCCTGCCTGGGCCAGGGCCTCGACCATGGTCGCGCTCTGCGTGGCGAAAATTTCCATCGGGTCGTGTTCGACCCAGCCCGCTTGCGGGTAGTGCTGGGCGAATTCGCGCTGGGAGGTACCCACCACATTGGCGTCGCGATCGAAAATGATGGCCCGCGAACTGGTGGTGCCCTGGTCCAGGGCGATGATGTAGTTCTTATCCTGGGTGTCTGTCATGGTCGTAGGCCTTGCGGAAATAGGGGGTCAGGGCTGGGCGTGATGCCGGCGTCAGTTGACTTGAGTATCGCCCTGGCGATTGTCATTTGTCTCAGGGTTCACGGCGGCTGCCATTGGCAGGTTGCGGGCGATCAGGCCGCGATAGGTCGCAGCACCCAGGCAGGCGCCAAGGATCGGTGCGAACACCGGAACCAGGAAATAAGGCATGTCCCGACCGCCAGTGAAGGCGATTTCGCCCCAACCGGCCAGGAAGGTCATGAGTTTTGGCCCGAAATCACGGGCCGGGTTCATGGCAAAGCCGGTCAACGGGCCCATGGCGCTACCGATCACGGCGATCAGCAGGCCGATCAGCAGTGGGGCCATGGCACCGCGCGGCAGGCCGTTGTTGTCGTCGGTCAGGGCCATGATCACTGCCATGAGGATGGCAGTGATGATCACTTCGACCAGGAACGCCTGGCCGGTGGATAGCGAAGGGTGCGGATAGGTGGAGAACACCGAGGCCAGTTCCAGGCTGGCTTCGCTACCGCGCAACATGGCATGGGCCTGTTCGAAATCGAAGAAAAGGTTGCTGTACAGGGTGTAGACCAACGCTGCACCACAGAATGCGCCGCATACCTGGGCCAGCATGTAGAAGGGCAGCTTGCGCTTGTCGAAACCGGCGAACAGGGTGAGGGCGATGCTCACCGCAGGGTTCAGGTGCGCGCCGGAAATACCGGCGGTGAGATAGATCGCCATGCTGACGCCCACGCCCCAGATGATACTGATTTCCCACAGGCCGAAGCTGGCGCCCGCGACCTTGAGCGCTGCGACGCAGCCGGTACCGAAGAAGATCAGCAGGGCAGTGCCGAGGAACTCGGCCAGGCATTGGCTGGACAGCGTGGGTTGGCGTAGAGCAGTCGTCATGTAGGACCTCGTTTTTTTTGTTGTGAGGCGCGTGGCGCTCGACAGCAACGCCCGGAGTCTATCCCCGTTGACTCCAGGCAGATGTAGGAAATGCACCTTAAAAGTGCACCATTTATTCAGAAACGAAAAAATATAGACAAGAAACGCTGATGTCAAAGGTCGAAAGTGAACGGTTGGTCACGATGTGGATGCTGATTTCAGGCGCGGATCCGCGTACTAGACGCGCGCGACTGCGGTGCGCTGGCTGTGGTGTGGGAATTGTCCTAAAGTAGCCGCCGAGCTGTCCCGACCGGAGCCCCCGCATGACCCCCGCCCTAGACCTGTTGAAAAAACACCGTGCCGAGCATCGTGTGCACAGTTACGAACATGACCCCAAGTCGGCGTCATATGGCCTGGAGGCGGCGGAAAAGCTCGGTCTCGACCCGCAGCAGGTGTTCAAGACCTTGCTGGCGAGCAGTGAGAAGGGGGAGTTGCTGGTGGCGGTGGTACCTGTGGTGGGTACACTCGACCTCAAGGCCCTGGCCCATGCTGCCGGGGTGAAAAAGTGCGAGATGGCCGACCCGGTGGTTGCGCAGCGGGCCACGGGGTACCTGGTGGGCGGGATCAGCCCGCTGGGGCAGAAGAAGCGCCTGCGTACATTCATCGATGATTCGGCGCAGAACTTTGCAACCATCCATGTCAGCGCCGGGCGGCGTGGGCTGGAGGTAGAGTTGGCGGCAGCGGTATTGGCCGAGCATACCCAAGGCAAGTTTGCCGGGATCGGGCGGGGCTGAGAATTTTCGGGGCTGCTTTGCAGCCCTTTCGCGACACAAGGCCGCTCCCACAGGTACAACGCCGCCCGTGAATGGTGCGCTGTACCTGTGGGAGCGGCCTTGTGTCGCGAAAGGGCCGCAAAGCGGCCCCAGGGTTTCGAATCAGGTCGCCGAACTGTACCGGCGCACGCCGTTTTCCTGCCGCGGCAACTGCGCTGCCACGCTGCCCGGCACCGGGAACAGCACCAGGTGATCGGCCTTTACCGCAATCCCCACATCCTCACCGACCTGATGGTCGTCATGGCTAGGGAAAATCGCCTCCAACTGGCTGCCGGTCGGCAACTGCAGGCGGTACAAGGTCGATGCACCCAGGAAGCTCTTGCCGACGATGTTCGCCTGCAGTGCACTGCCCGGCGCGTGGACGATATCGTCAGGGCGCAGCAGCACATCTACCGAACTGCCCGGCGCCATGATGTAGGCACGGTTGCCGCGCAGTTCACCCAGTTCGGTATTGACGGCCTCGTGGCTGATCATCTGCCCACGGATGAAATACCCCTGGCCAATGAAGCTGGCCACGAACGGCGTCTGCGGCTCGTGATAAAGGTTGTAAGGCGTGTCCCACTGCTCCAGGCGGCCTTCCTTGAACACGCCGACCTGGTCGCTGACGGCAAAGGCCTCTTCCTGGTCATGGGTCACCAGGATGGCGCTGGTGCCGCGGCTCTTGAGAATGTCGCGAACCTCATGGCTCAGGCGTCGGCGCAGCTCCACGTCGAGGTTGGAGAATGGCTCGTCAAGCAGCAGCAGTTGCGGCTCCGGTGCCAGCGCACGGGCCAGGGCGACCCGTTGCTGCTGGCCGCCGGACAGTTCATGCGGGTAGCGCCCGCCCAGGCCGCCCAGCTTGACCAGTTCGAGCATCTCTTCGATGACCTCGGCCTGGCGCGGGTGCTTGGCAATACCGAAGGCAACGTTCTGCGCCACGGTCAGGTGCGGGAACAGCGCGTAGTCCTGGAACACCATGCCGATGCGGCGTTTTTCCGGGGCCAGGGTGAAGCCAGCCCGGGAAATGACCTCGCCAGCCAGCTGTATCTCGCCGTCGTGCACGGGTTCGAAACCGGCGATGGCGCGCAGGGTGGTGGTTTTGCCGCAACCGGATGAACCCAGCAGGCAACCAATGTCGCCTGCGTTCAGGTGCAGGTTGAGGTTCTGGACGATGCGCTGGTCGCCATAGCCGCAGGCGAGGTTGCGCAGGTTGAGCAGTAGGGGTTGACTCATGCGTGGTGGTAAGCCGGTTCTACAAGGAATTCGAGAAGGGCCTTCTGTGCATGCAGGCGGTTTTCAGCCTGGTCCCAGGCGACCGAACGTGGGTCGTCGAGCAGGTCATGGCTGATTTCCTCACCACGGTGGGCTGGCAGGCAGTGCATGAACAGGGCGTCGGGTGCCGCCAGGTCGAGCAGTTCGCGGGTGACCTGGTAAGGCGCGAAATGCGCCAGGCGCCGTGCAGTTTCCTCTTCCTGGCCCATGGAAGTCCAGACATCCGTGGTCACCAGATGGGCGCCGCGCACGGCTTCCTTCGGGTCACGCACGATCTGCACGTGGTCACCACCGATGGCCATGAAGCGTGGGTCCGGCTCGTAGCCTTCCGGGCAGGCGATGCGCAGCTGGAAGTCGAACTGCCTGGCTGCCTCGATGTACGAGTTGCACATGTTGAAGCCATCGCCGATCCAGGCCACGGTCTTGCCCTGGATCGAGCCGCGGTGTTCGAGGAAGGTTTGCATGTCGGCCAGCAATTGGCACGGGTGCGACTCGTCGGACAGCGCGTTGATCACCGGCACACGCGAGTTGGCGGCGAATTCGGTCAGGGTGCTGTGGGCGTGGGTACGGATCATCACCACATCGAGCATGCTCGACAGCACGATGGCGCTGTCGCCGATCGGCTCGCCACGGCCCAGCTGGGTGTCGCGCGGGGACAGGAAGATGGCTTGGCCGCCGAGCTGGATCATGCCGGCCTCGAACGACACGCGGGTACGGGTGGAGGACTTCTCGAAGATCATGCCCAGCACGCGGTTTTTCAGCGGCTCGAAGAGCACGCCTCGCTTGCGCAGGTCCTTCAGCTCGATGCCGCGGCGGATCACCCCGAGCAATTCGTCGGTGGTGAAGTCCAGCAGGGAGAGAAAGTGCCTAGCGCTCATGATTGACTACCTTATCTGCAACGGTATGCAGGTCGACCGTATGGTTTTTTTTGACAACGGGAGTGACCTGCGGCGTAAGCCGCACGGGGGCGGACGAAATAGGGAAAGGCGCAATACTATAAGTAAATGTCGCCTGAAGCCAAGAGGGGAAACAGCTGCCCAGTACCAAAGGGTGTTGCAAAGGGTGTCTTTGCCCGACGGACAGTGCTGTTTTTTATTTGCTACAGAGGGTTGTACACGGCTTGCCGCCAATTTGGCAAATGGCTGTCGCAAATCGTGTGCCTGATGTCGGTGGATTCACGCCGCGAAGCGCGCTGGCCGGCGGCAGGGGCTGGGTGCATAGTCGATGTTCGACAACCCTCTACACATCCTCCATAACAACAAGGCAGAGGCGGCCATGACCAAGACCCTGCATCACCGTGCCTGTCACCTGTGCGAAGCGATCTGTGGGCTGAATATCGAAGTCAGCCATGACGACGACGGGCGGGCGCTGATCAGTTCGATCAAGGGCGACCCCCAGGACCCGTTCAGCCGCGGCCATGTCTGCCCAAAGGCCGTGGCCCTGCAGGACATCCAGAACGACCCCGACCGCCTGCGCCAGCCGCACAAGCGGGTGGGCGAGCATTGGCAGGCAATCGGTTGGGACGAGGCCTTTGCCCTGGCCGCCGACAGGCTGTGGGCGATCCAGCAAACCCACGGGCGCAATGCGGTGGCGGTGTACCAAGGTAACCCGAGCGTGCACAACTACGGCCTGATGACCCACAGCAACTACTTCCTGGGCCTGCTGAAAACCCGCAACCGCTTCTCTGCCACCTCGGTGGACCAGTTGCCGCAACACCTGGTCAGCCATCTCATGTACGGCCATGGCCTGCTCCTGCCGATTCCGGATATCGACCAGACCGGTTTCATGCTGATCCTTGGTGGCAACCCGCTGGCCTCCAACGGCAGCATCATGACCGTGCCGGATGTGGAAAAACGCCTCAAAGCCCTGCAGGCAAGGGGTGGGCGCCTTGTGGTGGTGGACCCGCGGCGCAGCGAAACGGCGGCTATGGCCGACAGTCACTTGTTCATTCGCCCTGGAGGGGATGCGGCCTTGTTGTGTGGCTTGCTCAACACCCTGTTTGCTGAAGGCCTGGCGCGCGGCTCGCACTTGCCTGTCATCGGGCTGCAGCAGGTGCGCGAAGCGATCGCGCCGTTCAGCGCGGAGGCCATGAGCGCGCACTGTGGCATTGCCGCTACAGACATCCGCCAGCTGGCACGGGACTTCGCCGCGGCCGACAAGGCGGTGTGCTATGGCCGCATGGGGGTTTCGACCCAGGCCTACGGCACCCTTTGCCACTGGCTGGTGCAACTGATCAACCTGGTGACCGGCAACCTTGACCGTGAAGGCGGCGCGTTGTGCACCGAGCCTGCCGTCGACTTGGTGGCGACCACCTCGGGTGGCCATTTCAATGCCTGGCAGAGCCGGGTGTCGGGCTTGCCCGAATACGGCGGCGAACTGCCCGTGGCGGCCTTGGCCGAGGAAATGCTGACACCCGGCGAAGGGCAGGTGCGTGCGCTCGTGACAGTGGCTGGCAACCCCGTACTGTCCACGCCCAACGGCCGCCAGCTGGATGTGGCGCTGGAGGGGCTGGAGTTCATGCTCAGCATCGACCTGTACATCAACGAAACCACCCGACATGCCGACCTGATCCTGCCCTCCACCTCGGCCCTGGAAAACGACCATTACGACAGCACGTTCAACTTGCTGGCCGTGCGCAACGTGACCCGCTTCAACCGGGCGATCCTGGCCAAGCCCGAAGGGGCATTGCATGACTGGGAGATTTTCGTCGGGCTCGCACAGGCGTTCGCCAAACGCGCCGAGCTGGAGTTGAAACCGACCTGGGCGCCAGCGCAGATGATCGACCTGGCCCTGCGCAAGGGACGCTATGGTGAAGCGACGCCCTGGCAGTTGTCGCTTGCAGCGTTGGACAAGCACCCGCATGGCCTGGACCTGGGGCCATTGCGCACCAACCTCGCTGCGCGCCTGGCGACTGCCAGCAAGGCTGTCGAAGCGGCGCCCCAGGTGCTGCTGGACGACCTGGGGCGGCTGGCGCAACAAGTCCCTCCGGCACCGGGCGAACTGCTGCTGATCGGCCGTCGCCATGTGCGAAGCAACAATTCGTGGATGCACAATTTTCATCGGCTGGTGAAAGGAAAGCCGCGACATCAGTTGTTGATGCACCCGCAGGACCTGCAGCACAGGCAGCTGCAGGATGGCCAGAGGGTTCGTATCCGCTCGCGTACGGGGGAGCTTGAAGTCGAGGTGCAGGCCTGCGCGGACATGATGCCGGGCGTGGTCAGCCTGCCCCATGGCTTCGGTCATTCTCGGCAGGGCGTGCACATGCAGATCGCCAAGGCGCAGCCTGGCGTGAGCGCCAACGACCTAACCGATGAGCGCCTGCGTGACCAGGTTTCCGGTAATGCCGCCCTCAATGGCGTACCTGTGCAGGTAGAGGCCGCGTAAGGAACGGTAAGGCCGAGCATGCTGCTCGGCTTTCCGTTACAATGCGTCACCGTGCCGACGACCGTGTCGGAAAGTTCAGCCGAGGTGCTACATGGATATCATCGAAACGATCAAAGAGCAGATTGCCAACAATACCATTCTGCTTTACATGAAAGGCTCGCCGAATGCCCCGCAGTGTGGCTTCTCTGCGCGTGCATCGCAGGCCGTGATGGGTTGTGGCGAGAAGTTCGCCTACGTCGACATCCTGCAGAACCCGGAAATCCGTGCGAACCTGCCAAAGTACGCCAACTGGCCGACCTTCCCGCAGCTCTGGGTAGCCGGTGAGCTGGTCGGCGGCAGCGACATCATGCTGGAAATGTTCGAGAAGGGTGAGCTGCAGACACTGATCAAGGAAGCGGCTGCCAAGGCCAAGGCCTCCGAGGCCTGATTTTCCGGCAAGCATGAAAAAACCCGCTGATCGCGGGTTTTTTCATGGGGCGAATATTTATTCTTCGCCCATCTGCGACTGCAGGTAGTTCTCGATACCAATCTTGTCGATCAGCCCCAGCTGGGTTTCCAGCCAATCGATATGTTCTTCCTCGGACTCGAGGATGTCTTCGAGCATGTCACGCGAGCCGAAGTCGCCAGCGGTTTCACAATGGGCGATGGCTGCTTTCAGGTCGACCAAGCCTTTCTGTTCGATCTTCAGGTCGCATTCGAGCATTTCCTTGGTGTGCTCACCAATCAGCAGCTTGCCCAGGTCCTGGACGTTGGGGATGCCTTCGAGGAAGAGAATACGCTTGATCAGTTTGTCAGCGTGTTTCATCTCGTCGATGGATTCCTTGTACTCGTGCTTGCCGAGTTTGTTCAGGCCCCAATCTTCATACATGCGTGCGTGCAGGAAGTACTGGTTGATCGCGACCAGCTCGTTTCCGAGGATCTTGTTGAGATGCTGGATGACGCTTACGTCGCCTTTCATGTCGGGTTCCTGCCCTGTAGAAGTGTGCCAATACACGCAAGTTTGAGCCCGATACTTAGGTGTGTCAAACCTAAGTTCTTGAATAATAAGTGAAAATTAATGGAAATAAGAATGTTTGTGAACCGCGTTGGAGCGCTAACTTATTGAATTGCGGGCATAAAAAAACCGGACACAAGGTCCGGTTCTTGGAATTCTGGGTTTCAGGCCGCGGTAAATTCCACGGGGTAGGGCAGGGCTGCCTGGCTGACCTGGAGCTCGGTCAGGGTCTCGCGGACCACCTGCTTGGCCACGCAGGCACATTTGCCACACTGGCTGGCGACGTTGGTCGCGGCTCGCACTTCCTTGTAGCTGCAGCATCCTTCATAGATCGCATCGCGGATCTGTCCGTCGGTGACGCCGACACAAAGACACACATACATAAAGGCTGACCATCGTTGGTGGGCTCGATGGGGTGGAGCTTAATGTTAATGAGAATGCTTGTCAAAGGAGTTTCTGAAAGGACCGTGCTTGAGCGACCGGCGGCTGCTTCGTCGTTGGAGTCGGCCTGTCACCAGAAGCCGTGTATGATGGTCGGCCTTTGTTGGATGTCGGGCAAGCCCGTCTGGCCCGGCAAACGGTTTTTCACCCTCATCAGGAGATTACAATGAGCGTACTCGTTGGTAAGAAAGCCCCCGATTTCACCGTTCCGGCCGTGCTGGGCAATGGCGAGATCGTCGACAGCTTCAACCTGGCTTCGGCCATCAAGGGCAAGTACGGCCTGGTGTTCTTCTACCCGCTGGACTTCACCTTCGTCTGCCCGTCCGAGCTGATCGCCCTGGACAACCGCATCCCTGACTTCCAGGCACGCAACGTCGAAGTGATCGGCGTGTCGATCGATTCGCACTTCACCCACAACGCCTGGCGTAACACCCCGGTCAACAACGGCGGTATCGGCCAGGTCAAGTACACCCTGGCTGCCGACATGACCCACGAAATCTGCAAGGCCTACGACGTCGAGTCCGAAGGCGGCGTGGCCTTCCGTGGCGCCTTCCTGATCGACACCAACGGTGTTGTCCGTTCGCAGATCGTCAACGACCTGCCACTGGGCCGCAACATGGACGAGCTGCTGCGCCTGGTCGACGCCCTGCAGTTCCACGAAGAGCATGGCGAAGTCTGCCCTGCCAACTGGAAAAAAGGCGACAAAGGCATGAACGCTTCGCCGGAAGGCGTTGCAGCCTACCTGAGCGAGAACGCTGGCAAGCTGTAATTGCCGCGTGCATGAAAAAACCGGCCCTTGTGGCCGGTTTTTTTGTGCCGTTCTGTGCCGGCCTCTTCGCAGGTAAACCTGCTACCACAGGTATCCCAAAGGCCTCAGCCATTGTGCGATCTCTGTGGGAGCGGGCATGCCCGCGAATGCTTTTTTCAACTCAATCGTTGAAGTCGCGCCAGCCGCCCATTTCTTTCCAGCGGTTGACGATGCCGCAGAACAGCTCGGCCGTCTTCTCGGTGTCATAACGCGCCGAGTGCGCCTCACGCCCGTCGAAGTCGATGTCGGCGCTCTGGCAGGCCCGCGCCAGTACGGTCTGGCCATAAGCCAGGCCCGCCAGGGTAGCGGTGTCGAAGCTGGAGAACGGGTGGAACGGGTTGCGCTTCAGGTCATTGCGCGCCACCGCCGCATTGAGGAAGCCCAGGTCGAAGCTGCTGTTGTGTCCCACCAGGATAGCCCGCTTGCAGCCATTGGCCTTGAGCGCCTTGCGTACGCCGCGGAAGATGTCGGTCAGCGCGCTTTCCTCGCTGACCGCCATGCGCAGCGGGTGGTCCAGCTTGATGCCGGTGAACTCCAGCGCTGCTGCCTCGATGTTGGCGCCCTCGAATGGCTCCACCCGGTGGAAGTAGGTGTGCTCGGGGAACAGGAAGCCCTTTTCGTCCATGCCGATGGTGACGGCGGCAATTTCCAGCAGGGCGTCGGTAGCGCTATTGAAGCCGCCGGTTTCAACATCTACCACTACCGGCAAATAGCCGCGGAAGCGCTCGGCCATGGGGTGGCGCGAGCCGCTGCTGCCTTGGTTGTCCAGATCGTCTTCGTAGAGGTCTTCGCTCACGCGTTTTCCTCCAGCAGGCGCCAGCGCAGTTTTTCGCCGGCGCGCAGCGGGACCACGGTCTGCTCGCCAAATGGCAGGCTGTCCGGGGCGGTCCATTCCTCGCGGACCAGGGTAATGGTGTCGGTGTTCGCCGGCAGGCCATAGAACGCCGGGCCGTGCAGGCTGGCGAAGCCTTCCAGCTTGTCCAGCGCGTTACGCTGCTCGAACGCTTCGGCGTACATCTCGATGGCTGCGTAGGCGGTGTAGCAACCGGCGCAACCGCAGGCGGCTTCCTTGGCGTGGCGGGCGTGCGGAGCCGAGTCGGTACCCAGGAAGAACTTCGGGTTGCCGCTGGTGGCCGCGTCCAGCAGCGCCACCTGGTGCGTGTTGCGCTTGAGGATCGGCAGGCAATAGAAGTGCGGGCGAATGCCGCCAACCAGCATGTGGTTGCGGTTGTACAGCAGGTGCTGCGCGGTGATGGTCGCGCCAACGTTGGCCGGGGCCTCGGTGACGAACTGCGCGGCATCGCTGGTGGTGATGTGCTCGAACACCACCTTCAGCGTGGGGAAGCGCTCGACCACACGGCGCATGTGCTCGTCGATGAAGCGCTTCTCGCGGTCGAACACGTCGATCTCGCTGCGGGTCACTTCGCCATGCACCAGTAGCGGCATGCCAACTTCCGCCAGCGCCTCGATGGCCGGGAAGATGTTGTCGATGCTGGTCACGCCAGAGTCGGAGTTGGTGGTGGCACCGGCAGGGTACAGCTTGGCGGCGTACACGAAGCCGCTGGCCTTGGCCGCGCGGATGTCCTCGGGGCTGGTGCGGTCGGTGAGGTACAGCACCATCAGCGGCTCGAAGCGGCTGCCAGCCGGGCGGGCGGCCAGGATGCGCTCACGGTAGGCGCCGGCCTCGGCGGCATTGCGCACCGGCGGAACCAGGTTGGGCATGATGATGGCACGGGCGAAAGTACGCGCCACGTCGCCAACGGTGTGGGGCAGGACGGCACCATCGCGCAGATGGATGTGCCAGTCGTCGGGACGCAGGAGGGTCAGGCGATCGGACATTGGGGATTCCAGGCGGGTCGAACTCAAGCCCCAATGCTACCGGAAAACCCTGGGTGGAGCACGGCTATCAAGTTTTCCGCCCAGCGTCCGATAGCCTGCAGGTAAGCCGTCAGAATTTGTGGAGCCGCCCGTGCGCCAGCGTTACCTAGCCCTGTTGACCCTGTTCGCCAGCCTGCCGGCCGGCGCGCTGACCTTCCAGACGCGCATGGAGAACATCGCCTGGAAGGTTGAGGGTGACCAGTTCGAATGCCGGCTGATCCAGCCGATCGACGGCTTCGGCAGTGGCGAGTTCGTGCGCCGCGCGGGCGAGCAGCCGGTGTTCCAGCTGCGTTCGGACAGCAACGTTCTGGGGGCGGGCACGGCCACTTTGCTGGCAGCCGCTGCACCGTGGCAACCCGGGCGCAGCGACATCAACCTGGGCAGTGTGCGGATGGCTCGCACCGGGGTGCTGTTCAGTTCGTCCCAGGGCCAGGCCAGCCGCCTGATCAACGGCCTGCTCGATGGGCGTAGCACGGTGGTACGCAATTACGCCGGCGAGGCGGGCAGGCCGATGGAAGTGCGTGTGCTACCGGTCAGCTTCGCCAAGGCCTACAGCGACTATCAGGCCTGTGCCGGCAAGCTGCTGCCGATGAATTACGACCAGGTGCGCCAGACCCAGGTGGGCTTCCCCGGGGGCGGCTTCGAGCTGGATGGCGCGGCCAGGGCGCGGCTGGACGTGATCCTCGACTACATGAAGGCTGACCCGACGGTGAACCATGTCGAGCTCAACGGCCACTCCGACAACAGTGGCAACCGCCTGACCAATCGCGACATGTCGCGCCGCCGGGCACTGGCGGTGGCCGACTACCTCAAGGCCCATGGCGTTCCGGAAGAGCAGATTACCGTGCGTTTCCACGGCGAGCGTTACCCATTGGCGAAGAACACCAATGCTGCCAATCGGGCGCGTAATCGTCGGGTGAATATTGAACTGGATCGGGTGACGGTAATCGAGAAGCCGGTTGAGAAGCCTGTCGAAAAGGCCCCTGAGCCAACACCTGCCAAGTCCTGAAGGCTGCGGAGCTTTCTGTAGGAGCGGCCTTGTGTCGCGATGGGCTGCGCAGCAGCCCCGGCAGTTTTCGCTGCATAGCTGAGATCCAGGGGCTGCTGCGCAGCCCATCGCGACACAAGGCCGCTCCTACACGGCATTTCATACTTTCCGACGGTAAGTCGCCCTTCCGAAACTTCCTGTCGCTTTGTCGTCAGAAGCTGTCGCCCCACTGTAAATTTATCCGTAACGTCGTTAGAATCGATCCCTTTCCGTACAACCCCGTGGAGTGATGGCATGGCGGACGTAAAAAAGGTCGTACTGGCGTATTCCGGCGGCCTTGATACTTCGGTGATTCTCAAGTGGCTGCAGGATACCTACAACTGCGAAGTGGTGACCTTCACCGCTGACCTGGGGCAGGGCGAAGAGGTCGAGCCTGCTCGTGCCAAGGCCCAGGCAATGGGCGTTAAAGAGATCTACATCGATGACCTGCGCGAAGAGTTCGTGCGTGATTTCGTGTTCCCGATGTTCCGCGCCAACACCGTCTACGAGGGCGAGTACCTGCTGGGTACTTCCATCGCCCGTCCGCTGATCGCCAAGCGCCTGATCGAGATCGCCAACGAAACCGGCGCCGACGCCATTTCCCACGGCGCCACCGGCAAAGGCAACGACCAGGTGCGCTTCGAGCTGGGTGCCTATGCCCTGAAGCCAGGCGTCAAGGTCATCGCCCCATGGCGCGAGTGGGACCTGCTGTCCCGCGAGAAGCTGATGGACTACGCCGAGAAGCACGGCATCCCGATCGAGCGCCACGGCAAGAAGAAGTCGCCGTACTCGATGGACGCCAACCTGCTGCACATTTCCTACGAAGGCGGTGTCCTGGAAGATACCTGGACCGAGCACGAAGAAGACATGTGGCGCTGGAGCGTCTCGCCCGAGAACGCCCCGGACCAGGCTACCTACATCGAGTTGACCTACCGCAACGGTGACATCGTTGCCATCGACGGCGTCGAGAAGACCCCGGCCACCGTACTGGCCGACCTGAACCGTATCGGTGGTGCCAATGGCATCGGCCGTCTGGACATCGTCGAGAACCGTTACGTTGGCATGAAGTCGCGTGGCTGCTACGAGACCCCTGGCGGTACCATCATGCTCAAGGCCCACCGTGCCATCGAGTCGATCACCCTGGACCGCGAAGTCGCTCACCTGAAGGATGAGCTGATGCCGAAGTACGCCAGCCTGATCTACACCGGCTACTGGTGGAGCCCGGAGCGTCTGATGCTGCAGCAGATGATCGACGCTTCGCAGGTTAACGTGAACGGTGTGGTTCGCCTGAAACTGTACAAGGGCAACGTCACCGTTGTCGGCCGCAAGTCGGACGACTCGCTGTTCGATGCCAACATCGCTACCTTCGAGGAAGATGGCGGCGCCTACAACCAGGCGGACGCAGCGGGCTTCATCAAGCTCAACGCGCTGCGTATGCGCATTGCTGCCAACAAGGGCCGCTCGCTGCTCTGATAGCGGCCACGTGCATCAAGGACCCCGGCCCAGGCCGGGGTTTTTTTGGCCTGTGGAAAACCTGAGGCATTCAACGGCCGTCGTTCGCCACCTGTCCATCAAGCGTGCTGATCGATAGTTGTGCACACTGACGCCTATCCAGATTGCAAAAACGCCAGGTGCGCGCTTGCTGAGGCGGTTGGGCAAGGGCGGATAGCAATTGCTGCTCCATCATGCGATAGGCATCGGGGCCGGAAAACATGAATGTGACAGGCTCGCCCTGCAGCGCTTCGCTGGTGTTGCCGGGCATTGCATGTTTCGCCACATCGCTCTGTGTCGACTTGTTGTCATTTGCCGTCCTGTTTGACGAGGGATCATAGAACGACTTGTAATTGAAGTTGAGCGTGAGGAAGAACAGTGCCGTCAGGAAGAATGGGAAGCCCACCAGGAACCAAGTATAGAGCTTCTGGCTGGACTCGCTGAGAAACGGCAATGTGGCAAGGGCGGAGGCTTCGATAATCCCTGCGAAGATGGCAATGATCGTCAGCGGGGCGACAGGTTGTACTTGGTGCATATGGGTCGTCTCCAGCGATTTTGCACATCTTTACCTTACGGCGTTGCTCAACTAAAGACTGGACTGTTTCCCGGGTGAGAATAATCGCTCGAAATCCTGATGGCCGCGTCTGTTCAGCGTATTTGAATCGAATATTTCCCTAAGTGTCGGCCGGTTTTCAACTGGTGCACTTTTACAGGCCGGTGATACCGTTTATTTGGTAACAAGGAATTTGATTGTTACAAGCACATCGGTTGAGTGTAGGAAATTTCTGTAAGTGTTGTAGGTTCCATCTGTTCATATATTTCGCCGGTAAATCACCGCACCAGCCAAGCGTTGTGTAGGTTATCTTGGCGGGCCAAAGCAAAAGCAATGAATGGATATCGCATGAATAAAGTGCTTATCGTGGATGATCATCCGGTCATACGCCTGGCCGTACGCATGCTGATGGAGCGGCATGGGTATGACGTCGTGGCGGAAACCGACAACGGGGTGGCTGCGCTGCAACTGACACGGCAACACCTGCCGGATATCGTGGTGCTCGATATCGGTATCCCCAAGCTGGATGGCCTGGAGGTGATCGGCCGCATGACAACCTTCAGTCCGGGTAGCAAGGTACTGGTGCTGACATCGCAGGCACCCGGCAACTTCTCGATGCGCTGCATGCAGGCGGGGGCGGCGGGGTATGTGTGCAAGCAGCAGGAACTCACCGAACTGCTGAGCGCCATCAAGGCCGTACTGTCGGGCTACAGCTACTTCCCCAACCAGGCGTTGCATGTGTCACGTGGGAGGGGAGGAAGCGAGGCGGATATGGTCAACCGCCTCTCGGCGCGCGAGATGACCGTCTTGCAACAGCTGGCGCGAGGGCGTTCCAACAAGGAGATTGCCGACAGCATGTTCCTCAGCAACAAGACGGTCAGTACCTACAAGTCGCGCCTGCTGCTCAAGCTCAATGCGCGGTCGCTGGTGGACCTGATCGAGCTGGCGCAGCGGCAAGGGTTGAACTGACCGCCAGGGCCGTAAAGCCTCCAGTCAGGAGGCTTTGCCAAGGTTACAGATCGTAGTCGAAGTCGGCCAGCTGCTTCTGCAGGCGCCTTTCTTCCAGCATATTGTCGATGGTGCGGCGCTTGCTCAGGTTGGTCTTTGCGGTTTCCACCTGGGGTTCCGCTTCGTCGTCCGCGGCAACAAAATCATCTTCGATCGACAGGTCGTCTTTATCGCTACTCATGAGTCGCTCCAAGCCAAGGGGCCATTGGCCGTCCTTATAACCAGAAAGCAGACGCCGGTAAAAAAGATTTTTTCAATCGAAACAGGTGGTTTCCAACTATCGACTCAATCGTCGGAGGTCTTGTGCTTGTACTCGCACAAGTCTTCGATCCTGCAACTGCCGCAGCGAGGCTTGCGTGCCTGGCACACATAGCGCCCATGCAGGATCAGCCAGTGGTGGGCGTCCAGCAGGTAATCCTTTGGTACGAACTTGATCAGCTTTTTCTCCACTTCCAGCACTGTCTTGCCTGGTGCAATGCCGGTACGGTTGCTGACCCGGAAGATATGGGTATCCACAGCCATGGTCGGCTGGCGGAACGCCGTATTGAGCACTACGTTGGCGGTCTTGCGGCCCACGCCTGGTAGCGCCTCCAAGGCTTCGCGGGTTTGCGGTACCTGGCTGCCATGGCGCTCGATCAGCAGCCGGCAGGCTTCGATGACGTTCTTGGCCTTGCTGTTGTACAAGCCAATGGTCTTGATGTACTCGCTCAGGCCTTCGACGCCCAGCGCATAGATGGCCTCGGGGGTGTTGGCGACCGGGAACAGGCGTGCGGTGGCCTTGTTGACGCCGACATCGGTGGACTGCGCAGACAGGGTTACGGCGACCAGCAGTTCGAACGGGGTGGTGTAGGCCAGTTCGGTCTTCGGGTCGGGGTTGTCTTCGTGCAGCCTGCGAAAGATCTCCAGGCGTTTGGCGGCATTCATGAAATCAGAGCTTTCCTTGACGACGTGGTTGGGCGGTGCCCGGACGCAGGCGATTGTACAAGGCCAACAGCAGTCCGAGCAGTAGCAAGGCGCCCGGGGCCAGGCTGGCCAGGTGCAGGCCGGTACCGTCGGCCAACCATTGGCGGCTGGCGCCGAGCAGCAGGCATGTGGCAAGCAGTGCGCAAAGGTGGCCGGCGAGCAGGCGCCAGCGCCCTTGATCGGGCAGCAGGTGGTCAGTGGCCAGGCATTGCAGGCACAGCAGTGCGGGATAGTGGCCGAGGGCAAGTGCCACTGGCAGCAGCCAGGCACGCAGTGCCAGTTGCAGGCAACTGGCCAGGGCCGCCAACAGCAGCAGGCTGGCCAGCACATAGGTCCAGGTGGCAAGCCGCTGGCGCAGGGGCGCCAGCAACAGCTGGTGAAGGCTGCTCATCAGCACTGCACACACGCCGATGGTGGCCCCTTCGCTCAGTGTTTGGGTGGCGCCCAGCAGGGGCACCAGGCTTGCGCCGAGCAAGTAGAACCTATTCATGCATGGCGCCCTCCAGCAACGCGCTGCGCTGCTCATCGAAGTATCTCAGCGCCTCTTGCAGCGCGCCGATTACTGCTCGTGAGGTCACGGTTGCGCCAGCCAACTGGTCAAAGTCGCCCTGGTCGCGCTTCAGCGCCCAGCGATCGCCCAACTGGCGGTTGGCAAATTGCTCCAGCCAGTTCAGTTGCGGATCTCCCAGGCGTGCACCTAATCCGGGGCTTTCCTGTTGTTCGACCACCTGGCTGCCGATCAGCCGGCCGTCCGCGCTAATGGCCACGCTGAGCACGATCGGCCCGGCATAGCCCTGGGTCTGGGTGACCAGGATGATGGCGGCCGGCTTGCCCGCCAGCGTCGCCCGGTAAGCTGCCAGGATCCGGCTGTTTGGCCGCTGTGCGGCGGGCCTGGGCAGCGGGTTGTCCAGGGGGTGGTTGTCGTAACTGCCTTCTGGCAGCACCGCCAGCCGCTGGCGGCTATTCAGTTGTTTCTCTGCGTCGGCGATGGCCGCGCTGGTCCAGTGTCGCCAGGCCAGGGTTGCCGACAGTGCCAGTGCCCCGGTCAGTACCAGCAGGCCGACATCACGTACCAGACGCTTCATCGTGCAACCTGCTGGCGCTGCGCAGCCAGGCGTTCGAGGCTCGGCGCCATGAGGTTCATCAGCAGGATGGCGAACGCCGTGCCGTCCGGGTAGCTGCCCCAAGTACGGATCAAGTAGATCAGCAGGCCCGCCCCCAGGCCGAACCCCAGCTTCGCCCACTCCTGCCGCGGGCCGGACACCGGCTCGGTGGCAATGAAGAACGCCGCCATCATGGTCGAGCCGGAGAACAGGTGCAGCAGGGGGGAGCCGTTGGAGTCCGAACCCGAGCCATTCCAGCCCAGCAGGCTGAACAGGAGCAACCCTGCCAGCAGGCCAACCGGCGCATGCCAGCTGATCACCTTGCGTTGCAGCAAAAACAGGCCGCCCAGCAGGAACGCAAGGTTGACCCATTCGCTGCCCCACCCTCCGATGCTGCCGAATCCCGGGTGGCTGGCGAACAGTTCATCGATGGTCAGGCTGCGATTGTGGCGCAGGCCGTCGAGCAGTGTCGGCCGGGCCCAGGCATCGATCTGCTCGCCGCCGGCGAACACCAGCTGCAGGCTATCGAGCAGGCCAGGTGCCGGCCCCGGCCAATGGTTCATCTGCAACGGGAAGCTCAGCAGCACGAAGGCATAGCCGACCATGGCCGGGTTGAACAGGTTGCGCCCGACCCCGCCAAAGGCCTGCTTGCCGATGCCTATGGCAACGCTGGCTGCGACTACCGGCAACCACCACGGCGTCAGGGTCGGCAGGGCGGCGGCCAGCAGCACGGCAGTCACCAGCGCGCTGCCGTCGTTCAGCGCCGTGCTCAGCGGTTGTGCTCGCAACTTGAGCGACAACATCTCGCACAGCAGCGCGGCACTGGCGCATAGCAACAGGTTGATTAGCATGCTCCAGCCATGCAGCCAGAACAGCGCCAACAGGCCAGGTACGCAAGCCAGCAACACCAGCCCCATGCTGGTGCGTAGCCGCGGGTCGGGCTTGGCAGTCATTGGGTGAGCAGCCCGTTGAAGCCGGAAAACGCCATCGCCATTACACTGGCACCGAGCAATTCGATGGGCAGGCCGCGCATTGCCCCGGGGACGTCGGCATGATTGCTACGCTGGCGCAGGTCGGCGAACAACACCAACGCCAGCCAGAAGCCGCCGCCGGCCAGCAGGCCTTGCAGCACGGTAGCGAGCCATGTGCTGTCGTCGTTTGTCTGTTGCAGGGTCAACCCCAGTACTACCGCGTTGCTCAACAGCAGCGCGGGCAGTTGCGTCACTGGCCAGCTCGGGCGCCACCTTGTCAGCAGCCATGGCGCGCCCCAGGCAAGCACGGCCAGCCAGGGCAACAACAGGAACAGGGCAAGGTCCTGGGCTTGCAGCGGGGCAAGCACCCCGCGCACCAGTATTCGTGCGCCGATCATGCCCAAGGCAATGCACAGTGCGCAGGCGAGGCCGTGCACGTGGAGGTGCAGCCTGGGAAATGGCTGTTGTTGCAGGCACAGGTGATTGACCAGCGCAGCGCTGATCAGGACCAGGATGTAGTCGCTCATGAGATGACGATAGCCGGGAATCGGGGCGATTGTCCGGGTTGGCGTCAAGGTGCCGGAATCATTGTGGGAGCGGGCAGGCCCGCTCCCACAAGTTCCAGCAGTTTTGTTACTTGATGCGCTGGCCCGGCTTGGCACCGCTGTCCGGGCTAAGCAGGTAGATCTCTTCGCCGCCAGGCCCGGCCGCCATGACCATGCCTTCGGACACGCCAAAGCGCATCTTGCGTGGCTTGAGGTTGGCCACCATCATGGTCAGGCGACCTTCCAGCTGGGACGGGTCGGGGTAGGCCGACTTGATGCCGGAGAACACGTTGCGGCGCTCATCACCAATGTCCAAGGTCAGTTGCAGCAGCTTGTCGGCACCCGGTACGGCCTCGGCCTTGACGATCAGCGCCACGCGCAGGTCGACGGCAGCAAAGGTGTCGAACTCGATTTCCGCCGACAGCGGGTCCTTGGCCAGCTCGCCGTTGCCGGCTGGGGCCGTGGTTTCGGAGGCCAGCAGGTCTTCCTTGCTGGCGGCGACCATGGCTTCGACCTTGGCCGGTTCGATGCGGCTCATCAGCGCCTTGAACGGGTTCAGCTGGTGGTTTTCCAGGCGTGACAGGTGGTCGTTCCAGGTCAGCGGTGCCACGTTGAGGAAGGCCTCTGCGTCCGCGGCCAGCACCGGCAGCACCGGCTTGAGGAAGATCACCAGTTGGCGGAACAGGTTGATGCCTTGGGCGCAGATGGCCTGCACTTCATCCTGTTTGCCTTCCTGTTTGGCCAGCGACCATGGGGCCTTGTCGGCGATCCAGGCGTTGGCGCGGTCGGCCAGCGCCATGATTTCGCGCATGGCACGGCCGAAATCGCGGCCTTCGTAAGCGTCGGCGATCGACGGAGCTGCCGCCAGGAAGGCTTCGGTCAGCTCCGGTGCGGCATCGCCAGCCACCATCACACCTTCGTTGCCCTTGTGGATGAAACCGGCGCAGCGGCTGGCGATGTTTACCACCTTGCCTACCAGGTCGGAGTTGACCTTCTGCACGAAGTCTTCTAGGTTCAGGTCCAGGTCATCGACGCCACGGCCCAGCTTGGCGGCGTAGTAGTAGCGCAGGTATTCCGGCTGCAGATGGTCGAGGTAGGTGCGGGCCTTGATGAAGGTACCGCGCGACTTGGACATCTTGGCGCCGTTCACCGTCAGATAGCCGTGCACGTTGACCGCGCTTGGCTTGCGGAAGCCTGCACCTTCGAGCATGGCTGGCCAGAACAGGGCGTGGAAGTTGACGATGTCCTTGCCGATGAAATGGTACAGCTCGGCCTTGGAGCCCTCGTTCCAGAACGCGTCGAAATCCAGCTCCGGGCGGCGTGCACAGAGGTTCTTGAAGCTGGCCATGTAGCCGATCGGTGCATCCAGCCACACATAGAAGTACTTGCCTGGCTCGCCCGGGATCTCGAAGCCGAAATACGGCGCGTCGCGAGAGATGTCCCATTCCTGCAGGCCCGAGTCCAACCATTCGGCCAGTTTGTTGGCTACAGCGTCCTGCAGCGTGCCGCTGCGGGTCCACTGCTGCAGCATGGCCTGGAAGTCCGGCAGCTTGAAGAAGAAGTGCTGGGAATCGCGCAGTACCGGAGTGGCACCAGAAATGGCCGACTTGGGGTTCTTCAGCTCGGTGGGCGCGTAGGTGGCGCCGCATTTCTCGCAGTTGTCGCCGTACTGGTCTTCGGCCGCGCACTTGGGGCAGGTGCCCTTGATGAAGCGGTCGGCGAGGAACATGCCCTTTTCCGGGTCGAAGTACTGGGTCACCGAACGGGTGGCGATGTGCCCGGCGTCACGCAGGCGTGCGTAGATCAGGCCCGAGAGCTCGCGGTTCTCTTCGCTGTGGGTGGAGTGGAAGTTGTCGAAGTCCACGAGGAAGTCGGCAAAGTCGCTGCTGTGTTCGGCCTGGACGTTGGCGATCAGTTGCTCCGGGGTGATGCCTTCCTTCTCGGCGCGCAGCATGATGGCCGAACCGTGGGCGTCGTCGGCGCAGACGTAGATGCACTGGTTGCCGCGCAGCTTCTGGAAGCGGACCCACATGTCTGTCTGGATGTACTCGAGCATATGGCCCAGGTGGATCGAACCGTTGGCATAGGGCAAGGCGCTGGTGACGAGAATCTGACGTGGCTCGGACATGGTGGCTTGGCTACTTATCTGGCGACGGGGTAAAAATGAGGTTGATCGGCCACTATAAAGGGCTGGCGAAGATATTTCACCCCGCATGCGCATCTGCTGACGATTGACGGGTTAGGATAGGCGTCTGTTTTACATTCAGTTTGCCATTGGGAGTCTCCATGAGTGCCGTCACCCGTGCCGCCGTCGAGGGCGTGCTTCGCCAGTACACCGACCCCTATCTGAACCAGGACCCGGTCAGCGCCGGCTGCGTGCGCGCCATCGATATCCAGGGCGAGCAGGTCAGCGTGCAGTTGCAGCTGGGTTATGCCGCAGGGCTGTTCAAGAACGGCTGGGCCCAGGTGCTGCAGACCGCCATCGGCAACCTTGAGGGTGTCAGCAGTGCCCAGGTGTCGATCGACTGCGTGGTGGCCGCGCACAAGGCCCAGGCTCAGGTGCCGGCCATGGCCAACGTCAAGAACATCATCGCAGTGGCCTCGGGCAAGGGCGGTGTGGGCAAGTCGACCACCGCGGCCAACCTGGCCCTGGCGCTGGCCCGCGAGGGTGCGCGGGTGGGTATTCTCGATGCCGATATCTATGGCCCCAGCCAAGGCGTGATGTTCGGCATCGCCGAAGGCACCCGCCCACAGATTCGCGAGCAGAAGTGGTTTGTGCCGATCAAGGCCCATGGCGTGGAAGTCATGTCCATGGCGTTTCTTACCGACGACAACACGCCGATGGTATGGCGTGGCCCGATGGTTTCCGGCGCGCTGCTGCAGCTGGTGACCCAGACCGCCTGGGACGACCTGGATTACCTGGTGATCGACATGCCGCCGGGCACCGGTGACATCCAGCTTACCCTGGCGCAGAAGGTGCCGGTGGCCGGTTCGGTGATCGTCACCACCCCGCAGGACCTGGCCCTGCTGGATGCCAAGAAGGGCGTGGAAATGTTCCGCAAGGTCAACATCCCGGTGCTGGGCGTGGTGGAGAACATGGCCGTGCACATTTGCTCGAACTGCGGCCATGCCGAGCACCTGTTCGGCGAAGGCGGTGGCGAGAAGCTGGCGAGCCAGTACGGCGTCGACCTGCTGGCGTCGTTGCCTTTGTCGATGCTGATTCGCGAGCAGGCCGATAGCGGCAAGCCGACGGTTATCGCCGAGCCGGAAAGCCAGATTGCCATGGTCTATCAGGAACTGGCCCGCCAGGTGGGCGCACGGATCGTGCTACAGGAAGCTGCGGCGCCGGCGATGCCGAGCATTACCATCAGCGAAGATTGACTGGCAGACCGAGTCGCCTGCTTCGCGGGGACAGCGCAGCCTTCAAGCACCGCGCTGTCCCTGTGGGAGCGGGTTTACCCGCGAAGCAAGCGACTCGGTCTTTCGGCCAGGCATAAAAAAACCCGCCGGAAGGCGGGTTTTTTTGAAAGCTAGGAAGCTTCGATCGACTTAGGCGATCTGAACTTCTTCAGCCTGCATGCCTTTCTGGCCGCGGGTAGCGACGAAAGTAACAGCCTGGCCTTCTTTCAGGGTTTTGAAGCCGTCAGCTTGGATGGCTTTGAAGTGCACGAACAGGTCGTCGCCCGACTGAGGGGTGATGAAGCCGTAGCCTTTTTCATCGTTGAACCACTTAACAACACCGGATTGACGGTTGGACATTTTTCTGTCTCCTTGGACAATTTGATAACGGTCAGGAAAAACCCTGGCCGGGACTGAGCGCAAAGAGAGCAGAAAATTCAGCGATGGGCCGATCAGGATCGTGCATCAAACTAGAGATTCTCGGTGTCACGTGCAGCACAGTGGCGCCACCTTACCCCACTTTCCGCAACCTGCCAATGGTCAGAAGGCGCTTTACGCAAATTCGGATCGACGGCGGCTGCAGCCCCCGCCCGGCGCGGGATGAGGCATGGAACTTTAACCTGGGCGCCGGGACCGGTAAGATGCGCGTCTCGAATTTTCACCTCGCAACTCTTCAGGACACCCCGCCATGAGCATCAAATCGGACAAGTGGATTCGCCGCATGGCGCAGGAACACGGCATGATCGAACCGTTCGTCGAGCGCCAGGTGCGCGGCGAACAGGACAGCCGGGTGATCTCCTTCGGCGTTTCCAGCTACGGCTATGACGTGCGCTGCGCCGACGAATTCAAGGTGTTTACCAACATCAATTCGGCCACCGTCGACCCGAAGAACTTCGATGCCGGCAGCTTCGTCGACATCAAGAGCGACGTATGCATCATCCCGCCGAACTCCTTCGCCCTGGCGCGCACCGTCGAGTATTTCCGCATTCCGCGCGACGTGCTGACCATCTGCCTGGGCAAGAGCACCTACGCCCGTTGCGGCATCATCGTCAACGTCACCCCGCTCGAGCCCGAGTGGGAAGGCCATGTGACGCTGGAGTTTTCGAATACCACCACGCTGCCGGCGAAGATCTACGCCAACGAAGGTGTGGCCCAGATGCTGTTCCTGCAGTCCGACGAAGAATGCGACGTGTCGTACAAGGACCGTGGCGGCAAGTACCAGGGCCAACGCGGCGTCACCCTGCCGCGTACCTGAGCCGACGAGCGCGGGGAATTCCCCGCGCCTTTGGCACTCCAACTGGATAACGCCGGTGCGCATGATGCGCAGCGGCCTTGTCAGGAGCAGCCAATGAAACTCCACCCCGCAATCAGTGCCAAGCTGGCAGTTCTGCAGCCCAACCACGTCGGGTTGCTGCAATGGTCACTGCTGGCACACCCGCTGCCCATGCAGGCGGGCGGCGTGCCCCACCAGCCTGACCCGGATACCCCGCAACCGCCGGAGCCCGGTGAAGCACCACCCATGGAACCGGGCGAGCCAACCTTGCCTGATGAGCCTCCTCCGGCGCCTGTAGCCTGAATGACCTCGGCTAGAGTGCCCAGACACGGTTTGCTCCGGCGAGATACACCCGGCTGGTGCTCGTGGGCGCGATTTCCCAACCCCCGGTGAATTCACCGAACGCCGGCAGCAGGCTGACTTGGCCGTCGATCAGGAAGCAAGGTAGCCGCAGGCGTTGCCGAGCCTTGCCACGCAGTACGAATACCGGATGTACATGGCCTGCCAGTACCGGGTGGCTCGGGTGTGGATCGGGTTCGTGCTGTAGCGCGAAGGGTTCCAGCAGCCAGGGTTCGCTCAAGACTTCTATTGCGAGCGACACGGGTGGATCACCGGCGTTCCTATCATGATTGCCGCGTATCAGCACAATTTTCAGGGCCTTGTGCCGTTCTCGCCACGTCTGCAGCTTGGCGAGCGTTGCCGGCGCACGCGCTGCTCGTGCATGCAGGAAATCGCCAAGAATGATCAGTTGCTCGCAATCATGTGCGGCCAGCAATGCATCCAGGCGGTCGAGTGTCGCGTCGGTGGTGCCGCGTGGTACCGGTTGGTGCAGGGCACGATAACTCGCTGCCTTGCCGATGTGCACGTCGGCCACCAGCAGGGCACGGCGGGCTGGCCAGTAGATCGCCTTGTCCGAAAGCAGCCAGAGCACTTGGCCATGGTGTTCGATGGATAGAAAGTTGGTCATACCGTAGCGTCCGCCACACTGTTCAGCTCAGCGACCATCCTGGCAATCCGGTCCGCCAGCTTCTCGGTGCTCAATGTCTCGCGCATGCCTTCCACCAGCAAGGCAAAGGCCAATGGCCCAGGCCGCTCAAGCTGTCGCAGCTCCAGCCGCAACTGCCCCATTTTCAGCAATTGCCGGTGCAGCCGCTCGATCTCCAGTTCCTCGTTCAACACTTCGTCCCGTGCCTGGGTCAGCAGCAGGTTGCCAGCGTCGTGCTTGCGAAATACCTCGTAGAACAACCCGCTGGAGGCCTGGATCTGCCTCAGGCTTTTCTGCGCCGCCGGATACCCGCCAAACACCAGCCCGGCAATTTGCGCGATCTCGCGAAAGCGGCGCAATGCCATTTCTCCTGCATTGAGGCTGGCCAGCACATCGTCCAGCAGGTGTTCGGTACCGAGTGCCTGCGGCAGGTGCGTTGCCCAGTCCACGTTGCCAGGGCTGAGCAGTTCGAACCCGTAGTCATTGACGGCAATCGAAACCGAAAGCGGCTGCACGCGGCTCACTCGCCAGGCAATCAGGTTGGCCAGGCCAAGGTTTGCCATACGCCCGGCGAACGGATACAGGAACAGGTGCCAACCCTGGCGCGACTTGAAGGTTTCGGCCAGCAGCGTGGTGGGAGTGGGCAGCGCCGACCACTGCGCCTGCAAGGCAAGCAAGGGGCGCACTGCGCGCATCTCCGGGCCTTGGAAACACCCCTGAGATGCTGCGCCGAACTGCTCGACCAGTGCGTTGGCCAGTTCGCTGGAGAGCGGCATGCGGCCACCATTCCAGCGTGCAACCGCCGCCTTGCGCGCGGTGCTGCGGCGTACGTAAGCGGTCATGTTTTCCACGCGCACCAGCTCCAGCACTCGCCCGGCGAACACCAAGGTATCGCCAGGGCGCAAACGGGCAATAAATGCCTCTTCAACGCTGCCCAGCGCCTTGCCCCCACCACCCTTGCTCCAGTACTTGAGCTGCAGGCTGGCGTCGCTGACGATGGTACCGATACTCATGCGATGGCGGCGTGCCAGACGTTCGCTGGCAACCCGGTAAGCGCCGTCGGCCTGGCGCTCGACGCGCTGGTAGTCCGGGTAGGCGCTCAGAGAACTGCCGCCATGACAGACGAAGTCCAGCGCCCATTGCCACTGGCTGTCGCGCAACTGGCGAAAGGCCCAGGTGCTACGCACTTCGTCCAGTAACTGCTCCGGATGAAAGCCACTGCCCAAGGCCATGCTGACCAGGTGTTGCACCAGCACGTCCATGCACAAGCGCGGCGAATGACGGGCCTCGATGTGCCCGGCTGCCAGGGCCTGCCTGGCGGCGGCTGCTTCCACCAGTTCCAGGCTGTGGGTGGGCACCAGAGTAACCCGGGAGCGCCGCCCCGGCGCATGGCCGGAGCGCCCGGCCCGTTGCACGAGGCGGGCAATGCCCTTGGCAGAACCGATCTGCAGTACTCGCTCCACGGGCAGGAAGTCTACTCCCAGGTCCAGGCTGGAGGTGCAGACCACTGCCTTCAGCCTGCCTTGCTTGAGGCTGCGCTCCACCCAGTCACGGGTATCGCGGGCCAGCGA
Organism: Pseudomonas sp. B10(2017); assembly: GCF_002113295.1. Classification (NCBI taxonomy): domain Bacteria; kingdom Pseudomonadati; phylum Pseudomonadota; class Gammaproteobacteria; order Pseudomonadales; family Pseudomonadaceae; genus Pseudomonas; species Pseudomonas sp. B10(2017). The sequence goes on along the minus strand of NZ_NEJU01000015.1, from coordinate 53,567 downwards.
GGCATGGTGCAAGGCAATCAGTCCGGCCCAGTCGGGGCGTACTTCGAGCAGGGCCTGGTACCAGAGTTCGGCCTGCGCACGAGTGTTGGTGAATACCAGGCAACTGCTGCTGGCGTCGATTTCCCGACTGACCTGGTCGAGCATCTTCAAGCCCATGTGCCCAGCCCAGGGGAAGCGCTCGATGGCCGTTGGCAGCAGGGTATCGACCTGTAGCGGCTTGTCTTGTCGGCCTTGTACCAGCAAGCCGCCTTGTGGCAGCAATACGTCCAGCGCATGTTGAAGATTGCCGAGGGTGGCAGACAGGCCCCAGGTCGGCAGGGTCGGGTGCCAATGGCGCAGGTGGGCCAGAGCCAGTTGCAGTTGTACCCCACGCTTGTTGCCCAGCAGTTCGTGCCATTCGTCCACCACTACCAGGCGCAGCGTGGCGAAGTCGTCGCGGGCTTGTGCCCGGGTCAACAGCAGCGTAAGGCTTTCAGGGGTAGTGACCAGTACGCTGGGCAGGCGCCGTGCTTGCCGGGCACGTTCGGCACTGCCGGTGTCGCTGCTGCGAACGCCCACGTTCCAGGGCAGGCCCAGGTCGTCCAGCGGCAGCTGCAGCGCGCGGGCGGTGTCGGCGGCCAAGGCTCGCATGGGGGTGACCCACACCACCTGCAAGGGGGCAGCATGACGTCCCTGGGCTTGGGCCTTGAAGGCCCGCAGCGCGGCGAGCCATATCGCGTAGGTCTTGCCGGCACCGGTACTGGCATGCAGCAAGCCGGATTCGCCTCGTTCCACGGCAGCCCAGACACGGCGCTGGAAAGCGAAAGGCTTCCAGCCACGCTTGGCGAACCAGGCCTTGGCGAGGTCGGTGGCGGCGGGCATGGGGCATAGGGTCCTTCGATGGCTGTGTTGCTACAGACAACCAGGCTGGTGCAATGGTTTTACCGGATCAGTTGGCAAGCAGGTAGCCGCTGCGGCACACCTGCTCGCCTGCGACATGGGCGATGACCATGCCTGCGGTAGCCATGCGCCGTACGTTTCGTGCATAAAGCAGGCCGGGCTGGCTGTTGCGGATGGCAGTGACTCGGTCGCTGAGCGGGTCGATTACTTCAGCGATCAGCTGGCCCGCCTCCAGGTGCTGGCCTGGCCGGGCGTGGTACACCAGCAGCCCGCCCAGTGGCGTTATCACCGGTTCGACGGCGGCCAGCGGCGTGGCCGGGCAGCGCAAGGCGGGCAGGGCGGCTGCGGCTCCTTCGATGACCCCCGCATGGGTCAGGAAGTCGAGGATCGCCTGACAGTCCTTGCTGGCCAGGTCGTGGCTTACATCGGCCTGGCCGCGCAGCTCGACGGTGACCGAGCAGCAGCCCAGCGGAATCGGGAACCGTTTGCCAAAGCGTTGCTGCAACTGCCACCAGACCAGGCTGAAGCACTCATCGAACGACTGCCCGCCTGAGTCGGTAGCCAGCAGGCTGGCCTGGGCAACCAGGTAGCGGGCCAGCGGCTCGATCTGCGGCCAGGCGTCTGGCGTGGTGTACAGGTGCTCGACCGCCTCGAAGTCGCAGTGCAGGTCCAGCACCATGTCGGCATCGCAGGCAAGGCGCTGCAGTATCAGGCGTTGGGCTTGCAGCGGTGTGCGCGCCGGGTGTGCGTCCAGCCCGCGGCGCAGGTATTCGCGGATCAGCGCAAGGTTGTGCGCCGGGTCTTCGGTAAGGTGCTCTTCGATCTGGTCGCCGATGCTGTCCGAAAGGTCGACGAAGTTACGGTTGAAGTTCTCGCCACTTTGCAGTTCGAAGCGCCCCAGCGGCGCATCCAGCAGCACTTGTTCCAGACCGACCGGGTTGGCCACCGGTACCAGGATGATTTCGCGTTGCAGGCGGCCTTGCTGTTCCAGTTCACCCAGGCGGCGCTTGAGGTGCCAGGCCACCAGCATGCCGGGCAGCTCGTCGGCATGCAGCGAGGCCTGGATATAGACTTTGCCGCCACCGCGAGGTCCGAAGTGGAAGCTGTGCAACTGGCGGGTGATACCCGGAACGGGCGAGAGCAGGTCGTGAGTTGAATGGTGCATGGTGGTCCTGGGTGCGTGGCGAAAACGGTCTGCGACACGGGGCGGCACACAGATAGAAGCACAGTTTTTGGCCTTGCGCCTGCATCGGTGCCCTCCTGGTCACCGCGCTGGCTTCTTTGCGGGTTTAGCCGCGAAGAAGCCAGCACGGTCCAGAAATGTTTTCAGGCCAACAGCGCCTGCAATGTGGCCAGGTCATCCGCTTCTTCCACTGGCTTGTCCAGCCGCCAGCGCAGCATCCGCGGAAAACGCACGGCAATGCCGCTCTTGTGCCTCCTGGACAGGGCGATGCCCTCGAACCCAAGCTCGAACACCAGCGTTGGCGTCACGCTGCGTACCGGCCCGAAAGTTTCAACCGTGGTCTTGCGGATGATGGCGTCGACCTTGCGCATTTCTTCGTCACTGAGCCCTGAATAGGCCTTGGCAAAGGGAACCAATGCCCGCCCCGGCGTACCGGCTGGCGCGTCCCACACGGCGAAGGTGTAGTCGCTGTACAAGCTGGCCCGCCGGCCATGACCGCGCTGGGCATAGATCAGCACGGCATCGACGCTGAACGGGTCGATCTTCCACTTCCACCAGGTGCCCATGTCCTTGGTGCGCCCCACGCCATACAAGGCCTCGCGCTGCTTAAGCATCAGCCCTTCCACCCCCAGGCTGCGGGATTGTTCGCGCTGGCGGGCAAGGTCGGCCCAGTCCTGGCCTTCGAGCAGAGGCGAGAGCAACACCGGGGCCAATGGATGCTGCTCAAGCACGTGTTCCAGCTGTTGGCGGCGTGCATGCTGCGGCCGGCTGCGCCAGTCCTCGCCTTGCCATTCCAGCAGGTCGTAGGCCTGCAGCACGACCGGTGCGTCGCTCAACAGCTTTTTGCCCAAGGTCTTGCGCCCCAGGCGCTGCTGCAACATGGCAAAGGGTTGTACAGCCAGTTCATCTGCTGAACCACCGGGTTTCCATACCAGGATCTCGCCATCGAGCACGACACCGTCGGGTAGCGTCTGTGCCAGGCTGTGCAATTCGGGGAAGCGTTCGGTGACCAGTTCCTCACCGCGCGACCAGACCCACAGCTGGCCTTCGCGCTTGACCACCTGGGCGCGAATGCCGTCCCATTTCCATTCGATCTGCCATTCGCTCGGCGGCCCGAGCAGTGCATCGAGCTGGTCGGTTGGTACCTGAAGGGGGTGGGCCAGAAAAAACGGGTAGGGCTGGCCGCCACGCTGGCTATGTTCATCGTCTGATTCCGGGGCTATCAGCCGTTGATAGCTGGCTGGCGTCGGGCGGTGGCTGATGTCGGTGTAGCCAACCAGGCGCTGGGCCACGCGTTTGGCATCCAGCCCGGCCAGTTGTGCGAGGGCACGAGTGACCAGCAGCTTCGATACGCCCACGCGAAAGCTGCCAGTGATGAGTTTCAGGCAGAGCATCAGGCTGGGTCGGTCCAGTTGGGCCCAAAGAGGCGGCAGGCGTTCCTGGATCTCCTCTACCGGCAACCCGCGCAATGGCAGTAGATGGGCTTCGACCCAGCGGGCGAGGCCGTCGTCGCCAGGGTGATGGCTTTCCGGCATCAGCAGGGAAATGGTTTCGGCCAGGTCGCCAACGGCCTGGTAGCATTCCTCGAACAGCCAGTCAGGCAGCCCCGCCAACCTGCCGGCCAGCTCCCGCAGCACGCGTGTAGGTACCAGTTGACGAGGGCGGCCGCCTGCCAGGAAGTACACCGCCCAGGCGGCATCCCCAGCCGGGGCGGTGCTGAAGTAGTCGCGCAGCGCCGTGAGCTTGGCAGTGCTGGAGGTGGTCGCATCCAGCCTCAGGTACAGCTCGGCGAATGCTTTCATGCGTCTGGCTCCGCGGCTACCACGTCATCTTCCTCGCCATACTCGGTCACGAAGGCGCGGGCATCGAGGCCTTGTTCGATGAGGTAGCGCACCAGCACATTGACCGAGCCGTGGGTGACCATCACGCGTTCTGCGCCAGTCTGGCCGATGGCCCAGAGCAACCCCGGCCAATCGGCATGGTCCGAGAGCACGAAACCTCGGTCTACCCCGCGCCGGCGACGGGTGCCGCGCAACAGCATCCAGCCACTGGCAAAGGCATCGCTGTAGTCGCCGAAACGGCGCATCCAGCTGCTGCCACCCGCCGAAGGCGGTGCCAGGACCAGTGCCTGGCGCAGCAGCGGGTCGTTGCGTGGGATATCGCCGACATAGCGGGTTTGCGGAAGGTAGACGCCAGCGTCCCGGTACACCCGGTTGAGTGGTTCGACAGCGCCATGCACGAGGACAGGACCAATGTCGGCGTCCAGCCCGTGGAGGATTCTCTGGGCCTTGCCGAAGGCGTAGCAGAACAGCACGCTGGCTTTCCCCTGTTCGCTATTGGCGCGCCACCAGGTATTGATGCTGGTGAAGATCTCGCCCTGGCTGGGCCAACGGTAGATGGGCAGGCCAAAGGTCGATTCGGTGATGAACGTGTGGCAGCGCACCGGTTCGAACGGCGTGCAGGTGCCGTCGGGTTCCACCTTGTAGTCGCCGGACGCGACCCAGACCTCACCCTGATATTCCAGGCGCACTTGCGCCGAGCCCAGTACATGCCCGGCTGGGTGCAGGCTCAGGGTTACGCCATGGTGCAGCAGGCGTTCGCCGTAAGGCAGGGTTTGCAGGTCGATGTCCTGGCCCAGGCGGCTGCGCAGGATGCCGGCGCCTGGGGCGGCGGTGAGGTAGTGGCGGTTGCCGACGCGGGCATGGTCGCCGTGGCCGTGGGTGATGACGGCACGTTCCACTGGCCGCCAGGGATCGATGTAAAAATCACCTGGCTGACAGTACAGGCCTTCGGGGCGGGCGATGACGAGGTCCATGGCATGGGTGCTGGCTTGGAGTTACCAGTTAGGAACCATGGTAGGGGCGGGAAGTTCGACTGAGAATGGTTGGGGCACAAGGTGGCCCCAACACAGATGCTACTGCTTACTTCCCGGGTACCAACGTCAAACGCTGGTTGCCATATGCCCGCGCGAAGTTCTGCTGTTGCAGTGGCAGGCTCATGAAGCGCCCTTTGAACCAGGCGTCCAGCCCATCGCTGTAATGCTTGCTGGCCGGGTTGCCGGACTGCCCGCTGCTGGTCAGCACCTGCAATGGCTCGGCCTGGCCGAAGTCGACGATCATCCGCGCCGAGGCCGGCAGGCGGGTGTCGAAATCCCTGCCCCAGGCGTATGGCGTCAAGGCCAGGGTGGTGAAGTCTCCACCGGCAGCCAGCGGCGAGCGGCCGAGGGCGTCGCCCAGGCCATGGTAGGCCGGTGCAGGCCAGCGGTATTGGTGCAGCTTGCCCCACTGCCAGGTGCGGCGGTCGGCGCCCAGTTGCGCGGTGCCAGCATCCACCGCGCCCGCCAGGCTGCGCGCTAGAATGGCCGGCTTGTCTTCTTTCTGCGGGGTGCTGCGGTCATCCCAGAACGGGCTGTCGTCGCGGCCCAGCAGGTGGTCGGCCTGTGCCGAGAACGACAACCGTGCATTGCTGACGAAAGCCTGCCATGCCGGGCCGGATTCCGGGCCCAGGTCGTCGAGGAAGGTTTGCCGGGCGACTTCCTGGAGGAACAGTTCGTACAGCGCGGCATCGGCCGATACAGGGCTCAGACGGCCATCGAAGGCCTTGAGCCGGGCCAGAGCGTCGCTGGCCTTGTCGCGCTGTGCGGCGGGCAGCGCATCGATCGCCTGCTTGAGCGGCTGGGCCATGCCTGGGGCATCAAACATCTGCTTGAGCTTGTCGGCCAGCAGGGTGGTGTGATCGTTCTGCAGGGCCATCAGGCTGCGGCTGTCGTGGCGGCCATTGCCGGCCAGCTGGGCCAGGCGTTCGGCGCGTTCGGGGTAGTACCAGGTGCTGGACAGCTGCATGCCATAGCCACGCGGAAGGCTGCGCTGGTTGGCGTGGCCGATCCAGCCGGCGGGCGGGTCCTGGTCGTAAGGGTGCAGCATCGGGTCGGCATAGCCGTCCCAGTCGTAGCGCCCGTCCCAGCCCGGCGAGGGCAGAAGGCCCTGGCCTTCACGGCGGTTGGGGTAGCGGCCACTGACTTGCCAGCCGATGTGTTCGGGTTCGGCGAAGACGAAGTTGAGCGCGGCGGCGGTCACCTCACGGGTGCTGTCGAAGGCACGTTCCACGCTCTTGGCGCGGGTCAGGTCGAACAAAGCATCCAGGCTGCGGTCGCCCTTGAACTGTGGCAGGTTCAGCGCCAGGCCCAGGCTGGCATTGCCTGGCTGGGCCAGCAGGGTGCCGTGACGGGTGTCGTACATCACCTCGCGCAGCGGGCGCTGGCCGCGGACGAAGAAGGTTTCGCTGCGGGCGCGGGCCGGCAGCCATTTGCCGTCGGCCAGATAGCTCAGCTGGCTGCCCTGGTGGCGCAGTTGCTCCAGGTACAGGTCCTGGTTATCGGCCATGACCGCGCTGCTGCTCCAGGCCAGCTTGCCGTTGTAGCCGGCCAGCACGATCGGCAAACCAGGCAGCGACAGGCCGGCGACCTGGTACTTGCCGGTGTGGATCTGCACCGGGCTAAGGGCCCAGGCGGCTCGGCTGTCGCTGGCCAGCAGGCTCTTGCCGCTGCGGCTGCGCTGCGGCGCCAGGGCCAGGTTGGCCGAGCCCGGGCTGCCCAGAAGATCGAGGTCGGCCAGCTTCTGGCTGGCAGCTGCCAGGGCCGGCAGCCCCGGCAACTGGTTGGCCAGGTTCAGGTCCTTGAGCTTGTCCACTTCGGCTTCGGCCAACGGCTCGTCCGGGGCACCAGGCAGCAGCCAGGCCAGCTTGTCGCTGCCGGCTTTCTGCGCCAGGGTCAAGGCGCTCAGTTCTTCCTGAAGGTTCACCGACTGGCTGAAGGCATACAGGCTGAAGATCAGCGCCGAGTCTTCGGGCTTCCAGTATTCGGGGCGGTAGCCACTGCTGGCCAGGCCGGCGGGCAGCTTGTCGCGGTAGCGGAACAGGTAGGCGTTGACGCCGCGCGCATACACTTCGAAGAAGCGCTTGAGCCGTGGCGAGGCGTCAGCATACTGCTGGGCGGCGCTCTGCTTGAGGTTGGCCGCACGCATCAGGCGGTCGATGTCCAGCGCGTCGCTGCCGGCCAGTTCTGCCAGGCGGCCCTGGGCCAGCAGGCGCATGGCGACCATCTGCTCGATGCGGTCGCCGGCATGCACATAGCCCAAGCTGAACAGAGCGTCATGGAAGCTGCTGCTTTCGATCAATGGTGCGCCCATTGCGTTGCGCCGAACCGACACGTTCTGCGCCAGCCCCTTGAGCGGCTGCACACCGCTGGCCGGTGGCACGCTGTCCTGATAGCCGCCCGTCTGGCAGCCTGCCAGCCCGAGCATGCCGAGCAGCGTGGCAGCGGTTGCGAACCGCGGGCGGAATGGAGGGAAGGCGGAGGCGGCCATGACGAGGGCTCCTGCAAGGCGTGGCGGGTTTCGAAAGGCGCTAAGGTAGTGAGCGCGCAGGCGCCATGCAAGGTCCCTGGGCGGTTTATTTTTTGTGCTTGGCGTGGGATGTGTGGTGCCTGTGAGATCGAGCGCCACCTCAAAAATCAAGACATGCGCTCAAACCTTGAAAAGTTCGGCCACGGCGTCGGAAAAGTGCGTGCAATTGATGCGTGCATGGCGTTGAAAGTCGCGGCTGACAGCGAAGGCCGAGCCTGGCATCAATAGCACCTGGTGCAGTTCCAGGCGACGCATGAAAGGCTGCAGGTCGGCCAGTTCGGGGTGGTAGACCCACAGGAACATGCCACCTTGGGGCGTTATGTCGAACTGCCAGCCACGCGCCCGCAACAACTGCTGCGTCTGTGCCTGCTGCCGGATCAGGCGCTGCTGCAGGTCTTGCATGTGCCGGGCATAGGTGCCGTCGGACAAGATGGTGTTGACGAAGCGTTCGCAAAACGCCGGCACCGCCACGCAGGTCAGCAGCTTCAGGCGCGTCAGCGGCTCCATCAGCTCTGCCGAGCAGGCGATGTAGCCCACGCGCAATGAAGCGGACAGGCATTTCGAGAAGCTGCCGATGTAGATGACCCGCTCAAGGTTGTCCAGTTCGGCAAAGGTCTGGCGTACACCCGGGCTGAAGTCGCCGTAGACATCGTCCTCGACCACGAAGAAGTCGTGTTCCACCGCCAGTCGCAGGACGCTGAAGGCATTGTGCGGGCTGATGTTGCCACCGGTCGGGTTGTGGAAGGTGCTGTTGCAGAAGAATGCCTTCACCTTGTGCCTGGCCAGGTGCTCCTTCATGTCTTGCACGTTTGGTCCGTCCTGGGTTCGGCGCACCCCGACCACGTGGCCGCCGGCCAATTGGATCAGCTTGATCAGGTTGCCGTTGCCGGGCTCGTCGACGAACACGTGATCCCCTGGCTTGATCAACAACCGCGCCACCAGGTCCAGCGCTTGTGTGGCGCCCAGCGTAGTCAGCAACTGGCTTGGCCGGGCATCGACACGGGTCAGGCGTTGCAGGTGCACGCACAACTGCTTGCGCATGGGCAGGTAGCCCTGGATATCGCCATATTCCGCGAGCGAACTCTGCTCCAACCGCGCCGTGCGGCGAATCGCCTTGGCCAGCAGCTCGGTGTCACGCCAGGCGGGTGGCAGCCAGCCGCTGCCCAGTTTGATGTTGTGCTGGCCCCCCTGCAGCAGATTGAACAGCGGGTCGCCGGCCATGCCTGCGGGCGCATCCAATGCGCCGGTTTGCCGTGAGTGGCTGGCGACGAAGTAGCCGCGCCCAGGAATGGCGGTCAACACACCTTCGCTGACCAGCCGGGCATAGCTGGAGACGACATCGTGGTAGCTGCAGCCAACCGCCGCCGTCAGCTTGCGGATGGAGGGCATGCGCTGGCCGGGCAGCCATTCGCCGGCTTCGAGGCGCTGTTTCAACTGGTCATGAAGGCTGTGCGGGCGCATGGCGGGTCCAGCAGCTGTTAGAAAAAACAGCCTAACAGTTAACCGGAAAACGAGTCGACTGTGCGAATTTCAGGGCGCGGCAGATGCGACCATGGACCTGTCGGCATCTTTCCCAATTCCGAAATCGACCCGTCCACCAACCGTGAGCACACGCTATGTCGAGCACACTCCCGCGGCGCACGTACCTGTATTTCACCGCGCAATCGATCAACCTGACGACTGCGGTCATGTCCGTGACCATGGCGGCCATTGTCGGGGCGGCGCTGGCGCCTGCCGCCACGTGGTCCACCGTGCCCTATGGTTTCCAGTTCCTCTGCCTGATGCTGGCCACCTATCCGGTCTCCAGGCTGATGAGCCGTATCGGCCGCAAGCGCGCCTTCATGCTGGGCTCGATCCCTTTGGCGGTGTCTGGCATCAGTGGCTACCTGGCGGTGCAGTACCAGCACTTCCCGACGCTGGTGATCAGCCATTCGGCATTGGGCATCTACATTGCGTTTGCCAACTTCAATCGCTTCGCGGCCACCGACAACCTGGCCCAGAACCTGAAACCCAAGGCGCTTTCCCTGGTAGTGGCCGGTGGGGTAATCGCTGCCGTGGTCGGGCCGGCCTTCACCGAGTGGCTGAGGGATGTTCGCGGGTATCCGCTGTTTTCTCTCTGCTACGCCGCTTTTGTCGTCCTGGCGGTGATGTCGTTGCTGACAGCGGCCTGCCTGCCCGGCGATACCGGCACCGCCAGTAAAGACCGTGCAGCGAAACCGGCTGATACGACCGCCGAGCCACTGAGCCCGGTGGTTGCCGTGGCCATGGCAGTGGCCGCGCTGGGCTACGGGATCATGAATTTGCTGATGATCCAGGCATCCATGCACATGAAACACATGCATGAGGACTTTTCCGACGTTCGCCTGGCGATTCAATGGCATGTGATTGCCATGTTTGCCCCATCGTTCTTCACTGGTGCCATCATCCACAAGCTCGGTATCAGGGCCACCATCTGTCTCGGCCTGGGCCTGCTGATCGGTTGCACGGCCATGAACATGTGGTCGCACAGCTACGCGATGATGACCTTGTCACTGATAGCCCTGGGCCTGGGCTGGAACCTGACTTACGTGGGCGGTGGGGCGCTGTTGGCGCAGATGCTGCAACACAGCCCGGCAGCGATGCAGATGCAGGGGAAGAACGATCTGGCCATCGCGGTGTTCGCGACCATTGGCGCATTCAGCCCGTCGCTGTTGCTGGGCACGGTCGGTTGGGATGGTACCAATGCCATTTGCATGGCCCTGTGCATCGTGCTGCTGATGGCCACCTCAGTGGTGCTGCAGCGCAATGTTTCAGGGCCTGCCAGGGTCAGCTAGGCCCTGGCTATACCCACTGCGCGGCCCGCGGCTGGGACGCGCAAGTGCTGTTCAGGTCAGGCGCCGTGGCACTTCTTGAACTTTTTCTGGCTACCGCACGGGCACGGGTCGTTACGGCCAACGTCCTTCAGGGCGTTGCGTACCGGCTCCTGGTGGCCGTGGTTGCAGTGCGGGCCGTGTACATGGCCATGATCGTGGTGGTGATCATGATCGTGGTTGCAGTCAGGGCCATGAACGTGGGGTTGCTGGGACATTGCAGGGTTACTCCGGGTTGTAGTCGCCGGGGATTATCTCACCACTGCGCGACAAGTGCAGGTCCCGATGGATGAGCAACCCGGTCGCCAGCTCGCCCTGCAGGCTGTAGTGCAGCGGTTGTTCGCTTTTCAGCAGCTTGGCCAGTGGTTTCAGGTGCTGCCACAGGTTGGTTCGCGCGGTGATCTTGAAAGTACGCTGGGCGTGCCCGCCGACACTGCGCCACACGCTGGTTTCATCCTGCACCAGCAACAGGTCGTTGAGGCGTATGGCATACGACAGGTTGCGGATGAACAGTCGGCTGTCATTGGGGTTGTCGACTCGCAGGTGCAGCACGAACTCCTGCTCCAGCAACCTGGCCTTGACTGTCTCCACCTCGACCAGGTGCATCTCGGGTTCGCGCCACTCGTCACCGCCCCAACTGGCGCAGCCCGCCAGCAGTGCCAGCCATGCCATCAGGGGGGCGAGCAGCAGCGGGCGGGTGCGGGCGACCATGTTCAGCTACCCACGTAACTGGCGCAGCATTTCTTGAACTTCTGCCCGCTGGCGCAGGGGCAGGGGTCGTTACGCCCGGCCTTGAGCCCGACCGTGGGGTCGATGAAGTACCAGCGCCCGGCATGCTGGACGAATGCCGAGCGCTCGCGGTGCTGATGGTCACCCTCCTGGTCGTGCCAGCGTGCAGTGAAGGTGACAAAACCGTGCTCTGGCTGGCCGCCGAGCACCTCCGCACTTTCTACCTCCAGGCCCAACCAGGTGCTCTGGGCGCTCCAGGCAGCCATGGCAGCGCGATCCAGGCCAGCTTGCTGGGCTGGCAGAGTGGTGGCCACCAGATAGTCGACCAGGCCCAGCACGTAGGCACTGTAGCGTGAGCGCATCAGCGCCTGGGCATCCGGTGCCGGGGTGCCAGCATGGTAATGCCCGCAGCAGGCGTCGAGCAGGTTGCCACTGCCACAAGGGCAGACCGAGACACTCATCATCACCACCAGTACTTGCCGAAGTTTTCAGGGTTGGCCCAGAACTTGGCATTCAGCCAGTCCGGTACCTGCTTGTAGTCATGTAGATCATAGGTGAACAGGCTCAATACCTGCTGGTCACGGCGGAATTTCTCGCTGGCCGACAGGGCCAGGGCAAAGAAATCGGTGTCTTGCCAGCCACAGGCGCCCAGGTCGGCAAGCACCGCGACCCGGCTGGCATTGAGGTTGCGAATGCCGCCGAGCAACTCCAGGCCGGTGCGTTTGGGCAGGTGCTCCAGGCAGTCCACCAGTACCGCCAGGTCAAAGCGCTGGGCTGCCAGTTCGGCCGGCAGCGGGCCTGGGGCGGCTGTGGCGATGGTTACCTGTGGGTGCGCCTTGGCGAAGGCGTCCAGCGCCGGGAAACGCGTGCCCACCAGCAGCAGGCGTTGCGGGGTGAAGCGCTCGAGCAGGGCCGCCAGGGCCTGCTGCGGGGTGCGCTGGGAAAAACCGTCGGTCATTGGCAATCCTCGTTGAAGTCGTCCAAGACTAGCGGGCCGCAGCGTGCGGGCAAAGAGGCATGTGGCTGTGTCGTGGCTTATTGGTGGCAGGGATCAGATGCTCGGTCTTTACTCCCTGAAATCGGCCTTATGCCGATTCCCCCTAGGAGAAGCAATGAAATGAGCATAGTACGCACAGCGATACCCCTGGTTCTGCTCACCAGTGTGTTGACTGGTTGTGCAGGTTTGCAAAAGACCGACTGGCCGAAATGTGCCGCCGTCGGGGGTGTAAGCGGCGCTGCCCTGGGCGCCATCGAGAGCTCCAGCTGGGCTGGTTGGGGCGCGTTGCTGGGTGGTGGCCTGGCGGCAGGCTATTGCTGGGCCCATGGCGATGGCGACGAGGATGGCGACGGTGTGCCGGACAGCCGTGACAAGTGCCCAGGTACCCCGCGCGGTGTGCAGGTCGATGCCAACGGCTGCCCACCGGAGCCGGCCGCAGTGGTCGAGGAAGTGGTGGTGCAGAAGGAAGAAGTCATCGTCATCCGCGATGTGCACTTCGAGTTCGACTCTGCGCGCCTGACCGCCAGCGACAAGGAGCGCCTCAACACCATTGCCACGCGCCTGAAACAGGAAGCGCCGTCCGCCCGCCTGAGCGTCAGCGGCCATACCGACAGCGTCGGCTCCGACAGCTACAACCAGAAACTGTCCGAGCGCCGCGCCCACTCGGTGACCGACTACCTGGTCGAGAGCGGAGTACCGCGCAGCAGCTTCGTGTCGGTGGTAGGGGCTGGTGAAACCCAGCCGGTGGCAGACAACGCCACGGCCGAGGGGCGCGCCATGAACCGCCGTACCGAGATCAAGATCCAGCGGTAGAGCGACTTGCGCCCGTGCCTTGAGCAGTGGCACGGGCGTGTCTTCAACGGCAGTCAGCCGTCCGTGGCCAATGACACAGGAGCATTCAGCATGAGTGTGACGTCGAAAGCGGCGCTGCCGCTGTTGGTGGCTGCCAGCCTGCTCGCGGGCTGCGCCACCCAAAGCGATGGTAGCGCGCCACTCAACCAGAGGACCTGGCCCATCTGCAGCCTGCTCGGCGGCCTGGTCGGTGGTGGCCTGGGCGCCATCGAAAGCTCGAGTTGGGCGGCTGGTGGCGGTGCCCTTGGTGCCATTGCCGGGGGGCTGATCTGTTACGTCCAGGATGGTGACGAAGATGGCGATGGCATTTTCGACCGCCGCGATCGTTGCCCCGATACCCCGGCAAACACTGCGGTCGACCATATGGGGTGCCCGTTGAAGGTGTACCCCGTATCGCCGCCTGCCACTGAACCCGAACCCTCGCCGGAGGTGATCATCCTGGATGACAACGGCGCGGTGATGTTCGCCTTCGATTCCGCCGAGCTGACCCCGGCGGCCCAGCAGCGCCTGCAAGGCCTGGTGGCAAAACTCGATTCACCGACGGTGGCCAAAGTCAGCGTGATCGGACATACGGATAACGTAGGCTCCGACAGCTACAACCAGGCACTTTCCGAACGCCGCGCCAGCAGCGTGGCCGTTTACCTGATCAGCCAGGGGCTGGAGGCGGGCAAGGTCACCAGCCAGGGGCGCGGTGAGAGTGAGCCGCTCAGCGACAACGAAAGCGAGGAGGGCCGCGCCCGCAACCGACGGGTGGAACTGCACCTCAACTGAGTGGTGCTGGCGCCTGTCTTGACATTGCGGTTAATGTTGGCCGCACGGCCCGCTCGAACGGGCCGGCTCGACATAACAACAATCCATGGGGGCGGGATATGAAGTTCATCCTGGGCTTGGGCAAGGTCCTGACTGTCGCTTTCTGGGGTGTGGTGCTGTTCAATCAGTTGATGCCACAACCCTTGCCCTTCAACCTGCTGATCAACGCCGCCGGCATCACCTTGCTCGGCCTGCACCTGCTCGAAGTGTTGTTCTTCAATGGCAGCCTGCGCGGGCGCAGCCACCGCTGGTTCGATCGTCTGCAGATCCTGTTGACGGGTATCTTCCATGTCATGTCCATTCCCCGTGTGCAGGAGGCGCCGCGAAATGCGTAATTTGATGTTGCTGGCCATGTTGGCCGCTCCCCTGGCCCAGGCCGAAAGCCTGGAGGTCGCTGCCAATTCCATGCTTCGCCTGCCCGACAAGTCGGCTAGCGTGCACCTGGCACAGTTGCGTGTCGCCGATGCCGCAACCCTGCTGCTGCCTGCCACGCTGGCGGAATTGAAGGTCGACCAGCTGGAACTGGGGCGCGATGCGCGTATCGCCATTGCTCCGTCCGATAGCCCGTTGCTGATCGAGGCGCGCAGCGCACGGCTGGGTGAGGGTAGTGAATTCAGTGCGCCGGGGGCGGCGGGCACCTACCAGCGGGGAGCCCGGTCTGGCCGCAGCCTGGACCTGAAACTGGCTGAAGTGGATGCCGAGCGCCTGGCTATCGATGCCCGTGGCGGTGACGGTGCGCCAGGGTACGTGGGACTCGATGGCGCTAACGGCCAGGCCGGTGGCTGCACCTGGGGCCAGGCCAGCCGCGGTGCCAATGGCGATGACGGCGGCAACGGGCACGATGGTGCGCCGGGTGGGCGCATCCGCTTGAGCGTGCCGCAGGGCTTCCCGCAGGAGCGCATCGTGGTGCGCCTGGACGGCGGCGCACCGGGCAAGGCCGGGGCTGCAGGCAAGGCCGGCAAGGGCGGGGCTAGCAAGGGGTGCCTGGTGTACCGCACAGACGCCGGCGCAAATGGCCGACCGGGCCAGCCGGGCCAGCCTGGGTTGGCCGGCGCTGCAGGTGAGCTGATTCTGCAGCGCCTCTGAAGCCTTGCTGCGCCCCCTGTAGGAGCGGCCTTGTGTCGCGATGGGCTGCTCCTACACGGGCTGCGCAGATCCTGTCAGAGCATCAGCCGCGAACTGGCCACGGCTACCACCGCCAGGCCCAGCAGCAGGTTGATCCCTACCATCCGCCGAATCCGCCCCAGCACTGCCGCACCCGCCGGCCAGTCCTCGGCCTGCACCGCCGCCCTCAGCTCCGGCAGCAGCAACGCCTGGATGCGCATGAACAGGGCAAACATGGCGATGCCCCCACCGATCATCACCTGCACATACTTCGGTGCAGTCTCGAAGCCGCTGAAGCGCATGTGCAACATGCCGATACCACTTATCGCCAAAATCGCCACGGCCAGCCAGACCCAACCGAAGAAGCGTCGGAAAACTTCTACCCACAAGCGCAGCCGGGCAGGCCCCTCAAGGGCTGCAACCGTTGCCGGGCGCAGCACCAGCCAGGCGAAGAACATGCCGCCGACCCACACCAGGGCGGCAATGACATGCAGTGTGTAGGGCAAGGCAAAGGCAAGCATCTGGATCTCCATGCGGCATAAAGGGCAATAGCGGGGTATGATAGCCGCCCCATGCGAAACACTGAAAATATATCCAGCCCTCCGGGCGCCTGCAGACCATGATCAGCAACGAACTCAAAGCCACTATCCAGGGCGCCTATACGCGTTTTCTCGAAGCCAAGAGCCTCAAACCGCGCTATGGCCAGCGCCTGATGATCGCCGAAGTGGCCAAGGTGCTCGGCGACATCGCCTGCGACGAGGAAGGCCGCCGTGCCGGCGAGCCTGCCGTGGTGGCAGTGGAGGCGGGCACCGGTACCGGCAAGACGGTGGCCTACAGCCTGGCTGCCATTCCGGCCGCCAAGGCCGCCGGCAAGCGCCTGGTGATCGCCACCGCCACCGTGGCGCTGCAGGAGCAGATCGTCTTCAAGGACCTGCCCGACCTCATGCGCAGCAGCGGGCTGAACTTCAGCTTCGCCCTGGCCAAGGGCCGTGGCCGCTACCTGTGCCTGTCCAAGCTCGACATCCTGCTGCAGGAGGGCCACGCCCAGTCCGCCACCGCCCAGCTGTTCGAGGAAGAAGGCTTCCACATCGAAGTCGACGAGCGCAGCCAGAAGCTGTTCAACAGCATGATCGAGAAGCTTGCCGGCAACCGCTGGGACGGTGACCGCGACAGCTGGCCAGAAGCCCTGGAAGACCAGGACTGGGCACGCCTGACCACCGACCACAGCCAGTGCACCGGCCGTCATTGCCCGAACTTCCAGCAGTGCGTGTTCTACAAGGCCCGCGAAGGCATGGGCAAGGTCGATGTGATCGTCACCAACCACGACATGGTGCTGGCCGACCTGGCCCTGGGCGGCGGCGCGGTATTGCCCGACCCGCGCGACACCATGTACGTGTTCGACGAAGGCCACCACCTGCCGGACAAGGCCATCGGCCATTTCGCCCACTATTCGCGCCTGCGCTCCACTGCCGACTGGCTGGAACAGACCGCCAAGAACCTGACCAAGCTGCTGGCCCAGCACCCGCTGCCCGGTGACCTTGGCAAGTACATCGAGCAGGTGCCAGAGCTTGCGCGGGAAGTGCGCACCCAGCAGCAGTTCATGTTCACCCTGTGCGAGCAGGTTGCCGACTTCCGCCCCAGCGAGGACAACGAAGGCCGTGAGCGCCCGCGCTACCGCTTCGAAGGCGGTGTGGTGCCGGAGCAGATTCGCGAAGTGGGCATCGAGCTGAAAAAGGGCTTTGCTCGCCTCAACGACCTGTTCACTCGCCTGGCCGACCTGCTCAAGGAAGGCATGGACGGTGAGGTCAACATCGGCATCGCCAGCCACCAGGCCGAGGAGTGGTACCCGCTGTTCGGAAGCCTGGTCACCCGTGCCCAGGGCAACTGGGAGCTGTGGACGGCCTTTACCGCCGAAGACCCGGAAGACAGCCCGCCCATGGCCCGCTGGCTGACCCTGGCCGAGAGCGGTGCGCTGTTCGATATCGAAGTCAACGCCAGCCCCATCCTGGCCGCCGAAATGCTCCGCCGCAGTCTGTGGAGCGTGGCCCATGGCGCGCTGGTGACCTCGGCGACGCTGACCGCGCTCGGCAAGTTCGACCGTTTCCGCATGCGCTCGGGGTTGCCGCGTGACGCGGTCACCTGCGTGGTGCCCAGTCCGTTCGTGCATGGCGATGCCGGCCTGCTGCGGGTCCCCGACCTCAAGGCCGACCCGCGCGATGCAGCGGCGCATACCGCGGCAATCATCCGCGAACTGCCGAGTATCGTGGAAGAGGCCCGTGGCGCGCTGGTGCTGTTCTCCTCGCGCAAGCAGATGCAGGACGTGTTCGATGGACTGGACCGTGACTGGCGCAAGCTGGTGCTGATCCAGGGCAACCTGTCCAAACAGGAAACCCTGAACAAGCACAAGGCGCGGGTAGATGATGGCCAGCACAGCGTGCTGTTCGGCCTGGCCAGCTTTGCCGAGGGTGTCGACCTGCCGGGTGCCTACTGCGAGCACGTGGTGATCGCCAAGATTCCCTTTGCCGTGCCAGACGACCCGGTCGAAGCGGCGCTGGCCGAGTGGATCGAGGCTCGCGGCGGCAACCCGTTCATGGAAATTGCCGTGCCCGACGCGTCGCTTCGGCTGATCCAGGCCTGCGGCCGCCTGCTGCGAACCGAGCAGGACCGCGGTGTCATCACCTTGCTTGACCGGCGTCTGGTCACCCAACGCTATGGCAAGGCTATTCTCAATGCGCTGCCGCCGTTCCGGCGGGAGATTTCCTGACCGCCGGAGCACTTGCTCTGGCGCGTTGTCCATACTCAGTCGTGGGCCATGAGGGCCCTGAAGGAGAGCCCCAGCCTTATGGTCCGCCGTACCCTGCCCGCCGTTTTCGCCCTGTTGTTCAGCTCGCCTTTGCTGGCTGGGCAGCAGACGCTTTTCAGCTTCGTGCGCCCGGCCTCGGTGGTCAACGTGGTGACCGAGGATGCCGGTATGCCGCAGTACAACGCGGAGCAAACGGCCGAAGGCGAAGTGTTGCGGCGCGTGGTGTTCAACCCTGCCCAGCGGCCGACCCTGCGCCTGAGCCCGCAAAGCGGTGTATGGGACTGGTCCGGCGGTCAGTTCCTGACCTTGCGACTGCAAAGCGCGATGGATTGGGCGCTGACCGTGGACGTCATGGTACAGAGCAGTGATGGCCGCACGTTGACCAGCCGCATCGACCTACCGGCCGGGCCTGCACAAACCGTGATGGTACCGCTGACGGCCAGTTCGCCGCTGAGCCAGGGCATGCGCGCCGGCCCGCCCATGCCCTGGAACCATGGCGGCCAGCGCCTGCTGCTGACCAGCAGCGCCGGCGCGCTCGACCTCAAGCAGGTGGTGTCGGTCAGCCTGAGTATCCCCAACCCCAAGGTGGCGCAGAACCTGTTGATCGAGCGGGTCGGCATCCAGGATGACGACCAGGCCTACAAGGCGGCCTACCAGGAGCTGATCGATGCCTATGGCCAGTCCACCCGCGGCCATTGGCCTGAAAAGGTTGCCAATGACGAGCAGCTCAAGGCGGCCGATATGCGCGAGCAGCAACAGCTCAAAGGCTGGTTGGCAGAGCGTGGCAAGCAGCCGTTGGACGCGTACGGTGGCCTGCTGGCCGGGCCGGCGTTCGAGGCCAAAGGCTTTTTCCGCACCGAAAAGCGTGACGGCCGCTGGTACCTGGTAACGCCCGAGGGGCATCCGTTCTACTCCCTGGGGGTGAATGCCGTGGCCGCGGATGGCGGGCGTACCTACATCGCCGGGCGTGAGGGAATGTTCAAGGCGTTGCCGGGCGAGGGGGATGCACTGGCCGCATTCTATGGCGACGGCAACAACGACGACGGCAACCCCTCGTCGCAGGGGCGCAACTTCAAACAGGGGCGCTGGTTCGATTTTTATGCCGCCAACCTGCAGCGCACCTATGGCAAACCCTGTTCGCCCGCGGTAGAAGGGCAGCCGGCCAACTGCCCTCCATTGGCGCTTGATACCGCCCGTTGGCAGGCGCATGCGCTCGATCGCCTGCAGGCCTGGGGTTTCAACACGGTCGGCAACTGGAGCGAACCGGCCCTGGGCCAGGCCAGGCGCATGCCGTACACCTTGCCGTTATCGATCGTCGGGGATTACGCCAGCATCAGCACTGGCATGGACTGGTGGGGCCGCATGCCCGACCCGTTCGACCCGCGTTTTGCCATGGCCACCGAACGCGCCGTGGCCATTGCCGCCCGCGATCACCGTGACGACCCCTGGCTGATCGGCTATTTCGCTGACAACGAACTGGCCTGGGCCGCCCCCGGTAGTGACGCGAAGGCGCGTTACGGCCTGGCCTACGGAACCTTGCGCCTGACCACCGATGTACCGGCCAAGCGCGCTTTCCTCAAGCAGCTGCGTGACAAATACCGCAACCAGGAAGGCTTGTCCAAGGCATGGGGCATCGAGCTGACCGCCTGGGAACTGATGGAAGACCCAGGCTTCGAGGCACCGTTACCCAACCCGGAGCACCCGGAAATCGAGCGTGACTACCAGCACTTTCAGCAAGTGTTCGCCGAAACCTACTTCAAGACCATTGCCGACTCGTTGAAGTGGCATGCGCCCAATCACCTGCTGCTGGGTGGCCGCTATGCCGTCAGCACGCCGGAGGCGGTCAAGGCCTGCGCCGAGTTCTGCGATGTGCTCAGCTTCAACTTCTATACCCTCAAACCGCAGGACGGCTACGACTTTGCCCGCCTGGCCGAGCTGGACAAGCCGGTACTGGTGTCCGAGTTCCAGTTCGGCTCGCGCGATCGCGGGCCGTTCTGGCCGGGGCCGCT
Organism: Pseudomonas sp. B10(2017); assembly: GCF_002113295.1. Lineage (NCBI taxonomy): Bacteria > Pseudomonadati > Pseudomonadota > Gammaproteobacteria > Pseudomonadales > Pseudomonadaceae > Pseudomonas > Pseudomonas sp. B10(2017). Next base: position 33,950 of record NZ_NEJU01000015.1, on the reverse strand, counting down.
GGAAGTAGCGCGGGAAGAAGACCGCGGCCCGGCCTACGGCAACTTCCTCAAGGCAGCCCTGGCGCAGCCGATGATCGTTGGCGCGCACTGGTTCCAGTACCTTGACCAGCCGGCCAGCGGCCGCCTGCTCGATGGCGAGAACGGCCACCTTGGGTTGGTGGCGATCACCGATGTGCCTTACCCGGGGTTTGTCGATGCCGTGCGCAAGAGCAACTTGCAGGCAATGAGCCAGCTGCGAGCCCAACTGGAAAAACCGGCGCCCTAGCCCAGGTCGACGCGGTCTTTTTGTGGGAGCGGCCTTGCGTCGCGAAAGGACTGCGGAGCAGTCCCCTCATTTCAGCGGCGCTGTATAAATTGCCGGGGCTGCTGCGCAGCCCATCGCGACACAAGGCCGCTCCCACAGTGACCACCCAGCCCAAGCCAGTTTGCAAAACGCCAAACTACTGAAACAATGCACACCATTTTCGGAATTGGTCGTACGGAGAACAGCGGGTGCAGATCCAGGGTCACTATGAGCTGAAGTTCGAAGCAGTGCGCGAAGCCTTTGCCGCGCTGTTCGATGATCCCCAGGAGCGTGGCGCCGCGCTGTGCATCCAGGTCGGTGGCGAAACCGTGGTCGACCTGTGGGCTGGCTGTGCCGACAAGGACGGCCAGCAGGCCTGGCACAGCGATACCATCGCCAACCTGTTCTCCTGCACCAAGACCTTCACCGCTGTCACCGCCCTGCAACTGGTCGGCGAGGGCAAGCTGGCGCTCGATGCGCCGGTGGCCAACTATTGGCCCGAGTTCGCCCAGGCAGGCAAACAGGCGATCACCCTGCGCCAGTTGCTCAGCCACCGTGCCGGTCTGCCGGCCATCCGTGAGCTGCTGCCGGCCGAGGCGCTGTATGACTGGCAGGCCATGGTCGATGCGCTGGCAGCCGAAACGCCCTGGTGGAAACCCGGCACCGAGCACGGCTACGCCGCCATTACTTATGGCTGGCTGATCGGCGAGCTGATCCGCCGTGCCGACGGCCGTGGCCCCGGCGACTCGATCGTGGCCCGTACCGCTCGGCCGTTGGGGCTGGATTTTCATGTCGGCCTGGCGGACGATGAGTTCCATCGCGTAGCGCATATCGCCCGTGGCAAGGGCAACGCCGGGGACGCCGCGGCGCAGCGCCTGCTGCAGGTGACCATGCGCGAGCCCGAGGCCCTGTCGACCCGTGCCTTCACCAACCCGCCGGCGATACTGACCAGTACCAACAAGCCTGAGTGGCGGCGCATGCAGCAGCCAGCGGCCAATGGTCATGGGAATGCGCGTAGCCTGGCGGGTTTCTATGCCGGGTTGCTGGACGGTAGCCTGCTCGAATCCGAACTGCTCGACGAACTGACCCGTGAGCACAGCATCGGGCAGGATCGCACCCTGCTCACCCAGACGCGTTTTGGCCTGGGCTGCATGCTCGACCAGCCCGATGTGGCCAATGCCACCTTCGGCCTCGGGGCCCGCGCCTTCGGCCATCCAGGCGCTGGCGGCTCGGTCGGTTTCGCTGACCCGGAACACGATGTGGCCTTCGGTTTGGTGGTCAATACCCTCGGCCCTTATGTGCTCATGGACCCGCGAGCCCAGAAACTGGTACGTGTCCTTGCCAGTTGCCTTTGATCGGGTAATGCGGGTGTTGCCCCACCCCTTTGACTATCCTCAATGCCAACGCCTGAAGCGTGTAGGCAAAATTTCTTTCTATTTCATGGTGTATCGCTGATGTCTTCACACAAAACCTTAGCACTCGCCCTGTGCCTGACCGCCGTTACAGGCTGCGCCAGTCACCCCCAGGACGGCTCGAAGGACAGCGCCTCGAGCTGGTGGCCCTTTGGTTCGGAAAAGGTTGCCGAGCAGGAAGTGAAGGAAGCCGTCACTGAAAACGTGGCCAAGGCCGACGCCAAGTCCGACAACGCCAGCCGTTGGTGGTGGCCGTTTGGCGGTGAAGAAAAGCAGGCAAAGGGGCCGGTGGTACCGAAGATCGACCAGAAGGCCACCCAGGCCTGGCTGGACGAGTACGAGCCCAAGCTGCGTGAGGCGATCAAGGGCAGCAAGCTGGAGCTGGAGCGCCGTGACAACGTGCTGGCCGTAACCATCCCGGTGGACAGCTCGTACAACCCCGATCGTCCGAACATGCTGCTGCCGATGACCCTGGGCCCGATCACCCGTGTGGCCAAGACCGTCGAAGGCGATGCCAAGACCGCCGTGCTGGTGCTTGGCCATGCCGACAGCAGCGGTGTCGCTGCTGCCAACCAGAAGCTCAGCCTGGAGCGCGCCGCTTCGGTGTCGGCCATTTTCCGCCTCAGCGGCTTGCAGCGTGATCGCCTGAACCTCAAGGGCATGGGCTCGGAAATGCCGCGCGCCGCCAACGACAGCGCCGAGGGCCGTGCCCTGAACCGCCGTGTGGAAATGCTGTTGACCCCGCAGAACACCATGGTCGCCCTGCTGGCCAAGTACCAGCAAGCCGCTCCGGCGCGGGCCCCGATGGTGGCGGTGCAGGACGTCAAGGCGCCTGCTGCCAAGCCTGCCGACAGCAAGCCGGCCACCAAGGCTGCGGCGAAGAAACCTGTCACCAAAGCCAAGGCCAAGGCGCCTGCCAAGACAACGGCCAAGAAAAAAGCCGCGCCGGCCAAGCCCGTCGCCAAGAAAGCTACCGTTGACAAGAAAGTAGCTGCAAACAGCCCTGCGAAGACCAACTGATCGTCAAGGAACGCAGCAATGACCCAATCCCTGGCTGATATGCGCCGCGACTACACCCGCGATGGCCTGGCTGAAGCCCAGGCCCCGGGGGAGCCGTTCGCCCTGTTCCACCAGTGGTTCGCCGACGCGGTGAAAACCGAGCAGGTACCGGTGGAAGCCAACGCCATGACCCTGGCCACTGTCGATGGTGAAGGCCGTCCTCATTGTCGTATCTTGTTGCTGAAGGGGCTCGATGAGCGTGGTTTCACCTTCTTCACGAACTACGATAGCGCCAAGGGCCAGCAACTGCTGTTCAACCCTTTCGCCGCCATGACCTTCTTCTGGCCTGCACTGGAGCGCCAGGTGCGCATCGAAGGGCGTGTGGAAAAGGTCACGCCTGAGGAATCTGACGCCTACTACCAGGTGCGCCCGCTGGGCAGCCGCCTGGGGGCATGGGCTTCGCCGCAGAGCCAGGTAATCGCCAGCCGTGAGGAGCTGGAGCTGCTGGTCAAGGCCACCGAGGCGCGCTTCTGCGACACTCAGCCGCATTGTCCGGAACATTGGGGTGGGTATCGTTTGCTGCCTGAACGCATCGAATTCTGGCAGGGGCGGGCCAGTCGCCTGCATGACCGACTGAACTACCGGCTGGTGGATGGGCAATGGCTGCGGGAGCGGTTGGCGCCCTGAAATTGTGGGGCCGCTTTGCGGCCCTTTCGCGACACAAGGCTATCCCGGAAACCCGGCAGCCTCCCGCTCCAACCACCCCGCCAACTGCTTGCGTCCCACCTTCTCCACGCGCGCCTGCTCCAGCCTTTGCAGCATATACGCGCGCTTTTCTGGGGCCGACCCAGCCAGCGACAATGCCAGGTCACGGTCCATCCAGCGGCGCATGCGCACATACAGCCACCAGTGGAAGTAAAGCCCCGCGACGGTGGTGACCACGACGATGAAGTAATCCATGGCTATCCTTGGTCTCACTTGAAATGGCCTCGACACAGCCATGCAGGCTGTACCCTGGCTGAATGAAAACAATTTTATTACGTTTGTACCGTGACAGCGGTCAACCTGCAGCGTCTAATGGACACCTGACTTATGGAGACTTTACCCATGCCTAAATCCGCTTTGCTGGTGGCGACCTTTACCACCATGTCGTTGTTGCTGGGTGGCTGTGCCTCGAGCCTGACCGGTGACAGCTACTCCCGTGATGAAGCCCGCCGCGTGCAAACCGTGCGCATGGGCACCATCGAGTCCCTGCGTCCGGTCAAGATCGAGGGCACCAAGACCCCGATCGGTGGTGGTGCTGGCGCCATCGTCGGTGGTGTGGCCGGCAGCGCCGTGGGTGGTGGTCGTGGCAGCATCGTTGCCGCCGTGATCGGTGCCGTTGCCGGTGGCCTGGCCGGTTCCGCCGCCGAAGAAGGCTTGACTCGTACCCAGGGTGTCGAAATCACCGTGCGTGAGGACGATGGCAGCATGCGGGCCTATGTGCAGGCCGTACAGCAGAATGAGATCTTCCGCGTTGGCGACCGCGTACGCATCATGACCGTCGACGGCACCAGCCGCGTTACGCACTGACCGTAGCCCAACAAGAAAAACCCCGACATGGCGCTCGCCAGTCGGGGTTTTTTCATGCTGCGACCAGGTCAGCCGACGTTGGGCTTGCGGCTGGCCATGGCGGTTACCGCATAGCCGATCACGGCGGCGAAGAACGAGCCGGTGAGAATACCCATGCGGTCCATACCGGCGTAATCACTGCTGCCAGGTACAAAGGCGAGCGAGCCGACGAACAGGCTCATGGTGAAGCCGATGCCGCAAAGTATCGCCACACCCAGCAATTGCCCCCAACTGGCGCCGACAGGCAGCGCGGCCAGGCGCAGCTTGACCGCGACCCAGGTCAGCCCGAAGACCCCCACGGTCTTGCCCAGCAGCAGCCCGACGGCGATGCCCAGTGGCACCGGGTGGGTGAAACTGTCTACGGTCATGCCTGCCAGCGATACACCGGCATTGGCGAAAGCGAACAGTGGCAGGATGGCGTATGCGACCCACGGGTGCAGGGCGTGTTCCAGGGCGAGCAGTGGCGAGCGTTCGGCATGGCGCGTGCGCAGCGGGATGCACAGGGCCAGGGCTACCCCGGCCAGGGTGGCATGCACACCGCTCTTGAGCACGCAGACCCACAGGATCAGGCCAACGATCATGTATGGCCCAAGCTTGACCACGCCAAGCCGGTTCATGGCCACCAGCACTATCAGGCAAGCGGCGGCCAGCAGCAACGACACGCTTGACAGGGTGCCCGAGTAGAACAGGGCAATGACGATGATCGCACCCAGATCGTCGATGATCGCCAGGGTCATCAGGAACAGTTTCAGCGACACCGGCACGCGCTTGCCCAACAGGGCCAGTACGCCGAGGGCGAAGGCGATGTCGGTGGCGGTAGGGATCGCCCAACCGGCCACGGCGGCAGGGTTGTCACGGTTGATGAACCAGTAGATCAGTGCCGGAATCACCATGCCGCCCACGGCGGCGGTGGCAGGCAGGATCACCTGGGAGGGCTTGGACAGGTGGCCGTCGACCACCTCGCGCTTGACCTCCAGGCCGATGAGCAGGAAGAACAGGGCCATCAGGCCGTCGTTGATCCACAGCAGCAACGGTTTGGCGATATGCAGCGCGCCGACCTGGACGGCGACGGGAACGTCGAGCAGGCCGCTATACAGATAGGACAGCGGTGAGTTGTTGATGACCAGGGCCAGAATGGCCGCGGCGATCAGCAACAGGCCGCTGGCGGCTTCGAGCTGGAAGAAGCGGGTGAACAGGCTACGCACGGGCTATAGGCTCTCCATGAGCAGTTGACGATGGAACGGGCATACACCCTAGCCTGTGACGATATGCTTTCAAACAAAAACTATATTCGTTTTTGTTATATGGTGTTACTGGCTGGGCTGAGGGAAGACTAGATGCAGATGGGGAAGGAGTGGGGAGGGGAATTCTGATGTTTGCTGTGGATTGTTCTGATGTCGGCAGTGGCCCTTTCGCGGGTGAACCCGCTCCCACAGGTACTTCACAGTTTTCAATACCTGTGCAGTACCTGTGGGAGCGGTTTTACCCGCGAAGAGGCCCTGGCATGTAATAAAGGATCAGAGGCCGAGCATATCCCGCGCCACCGCCTCGGCGATGCGAATGCCATCGACACCCGCCGACAGGATCCCGCCCGCATACCCGGCCCCTTCACCCGCCGGGAACAGCCCCTTCAGGTTCAAACTCTGGAAGTCCTCACCGCGGGTAATGCGAAGCGGCGACGAGGTGCGGGTCTCGATCCCGGTCAGCACTGCGTCATGCAGGTTGTAGCCCTTGATCTGCCGGTCGAACGCCGGCAGGGCCTCGCGAATGGCCTCGATGGCGAAGTCCGGCAGGCTCGGGGCCAGGTCGCCCAGGGTCACACCTGGTTTGTAGGACGGCTCGACACTGCCCAGCGTTGTCGACGGCCGGCCGGCGACGAAGTCACCCACCAGCTGCGCCGGAGCCTGATAGTTGCTGCCACCCATCACATAGGCGTGGGCTTCCAGGCGCTCCTGCAGCTCGATGCCGGCCAGCGGGCCACCTGGGTAGTCGCGCTCGGGGTCGATGCCGACGACGATGCCGGAGTTGGCGTTGCGCTCGTTACGCGAGTACTGGCTCATGCCGTTGGTAACCACCCGGCCCGGCTCGCTGGTGGCGGCAACCACGGTGCCGCCCGGGCACATGCAGAAGCTGTATACCGAACGGCCATTCTTGGCGTGGTACACCAGCTTGTAGTCGGCGGCACCAAGTTTCGGATGGCCGGCGTATTTGCCCAGGCGTGCCTTGTCGATCAGCGTTTGCGGGTGTTCGATGCGGAAGCCCACCGAGAACGGTTTGGCTTCCATGTACACGCCCTTGGCATGCAGCATGCGGAAGGTGTCGCGGGCACTGTGGCCCAGGGCCAGCACCACATGGCGCGAGTGCAGCTGTTCGCCGCTCTCCAGCACCACGCCGGTCAGTTGCCCATCCTCGATCAGCAGGTCGGTGACCTTCTGCTGGAAGCGCACTTCGGCCCCCAGGGCGATCATGTCCTGGCGCATCTGCTCGACCATGCCGGTGAGGCGGAAGGTACCGATGTGCGGCTTGTTGATGTACAGGATCTCGTCCGGCGCGCCGGCCTTGACGAACTCTTCCAGTACTTTGCGGCCGTGGTGCTGCGGGTCCTTGATCTGGCTGTACAGCTTGCCGTCGGAGAAGGTACCGGCGCCGCCTTCGCCGAACTGCACGTTGGACTCGGGGTTGAGCACGCTCTTTCGCCACAGGCCCCAGGTGTCCTTGGTGCGCTGGCGCACTTCCTTGCCGCGCTCGAGGATGATCGGCTTGAAGCCCATCTGTGCCAGCAACAGGCCGGCGAAGATGCCGCACGGGCCGAAGCCGACCACGATCGGGCGCTCCTGCAGATCGGCAGGGGCCTGGCCGACGAACTTGTAGGTCACGTCTGGCGCCGGGCCGATGTTGCGATCGTCGGCGAACTTGCTGAGCAGCTCGGCTTCGTTGCTGGCTTCCAGATCGATGGTGTAGATGAACAGCAGTTCGCTGTTCTTCTTGCGCGCATCGTAGCTGCGCTTGAACAGGTTGAAGCTGAGCAGTTGCTCGTCACGGATGCCCAGGCGCTGGACGATGGCTTCACGCAGGGCTTCGTCGGGATGGTCCAGGGGCAGCTTCAGTTCGGTGATTCGTAGCATGGCAGGGTCCAGTATCCCGGCCATGGGCGGCCGGCGGCTTTACACAAACCGCCAAGTATAAGCTGTTCGCCGCCCTGACTGGCAGGATAAAAGCGCCCGGCGATCAGTTGTCGCGGGCACCGCCATAGTAACCGCAGCCTCGCAGGGTCTTGCCGTCGATGCGCAATTCGGCGCGCAGGTGGTGGATGGCGCCGGTGGCGCTGTCTACGCAGCGTTGTGGCGCGACCCACAGCTCCACGTGCTGGCCGTTGGCTTCGCTGGTCAGGGTCAGGCCACCGCCGGGCACTTCTTCCTCCAGGAAGGGGAGAGGCAGGGGTTGCTGGCCGACGCGGTTGAGCACCATGCCTTTGCCGCTGGCCTTGATGTCCCATTCCGGTTCGTGGCCGTTGGCGCGCAGGGTCAGCTGCTTGAAGTTGAGGTCTTCACAGGCGCGCGTGGAAGGCTCCAGACGGTACAGGCGGCGTACTTCCAGCTGGCCGTCGTTGTTGGCCTGCCTGCTGCCGGTGAGGCGGCCACGGACGTCGGCGAACAGCTTGTCGTTGGCGTCCTTGGCCAGGTTGGCGGCCTCCTGAAGGATGCCCGTGGCGGCGACGTCGTTGATCACGAAGGTGCGGTTTTCGCTGCACGGCTTGAACAGCAACTGGCCACCGGCGGCACGCAATTCGCCCTGCATGCGCGTGGTGCCGATGTTCGGGTCGCTGGGGGCGTCAGCCATGAGCTGGCAGCCGGCGATAGGGCCAGTACAGGCAATACATTTCTGACAGGTAGAAAAAAGGGCCAGTAGATGGCCCTTTTCCCATCAACCCCCCAGGTACGCGTCGCGCACCTTCGGGTCGGTCAGCAGTGCTTCCCCAGTACCCTGCATCACCACCCGGCCGTTCTCCAGCACATACGCTCGATCAGCGATCTTCAGCGCCTGGTTGGCGTTCTGTTCCACCAGGAACACCGTCACGCCATCACGGCGCAGCTGTTCGATGATGTCGAAGATCTGCTGGATGATGATCGGCGCCAGGCCCAGCGAGGGCTCGTCGAGCAGCAGCAGCTTGGGCTTGCTCATCAGCGCCCGGCCGATGGCGAGCATCTGCTGCTCGCCACCGGACATGGTGCCGCCCCGCTGGATATAACGCTCCTTCAGGCGCGGGAACAGCTGTAGCACCTTGTCCAGCTGCTCCTGGTAATCGCCCTTGTCGGTGAAGAAACCACCCATCGCCAGGTTTTCCTCGACGGTCAGGCGGGAGAACACGCGGCGGCCTTCCGGCACTACCGCGATGCTCTTGCGCATGATGTGCGAGGACGGTTGGCCGACCAGTTCTTCACCCAGGTACTTGATGCTGCCGCTGTGCGCCTGCGGCGAGCCGCACAGGGTCATCAGCAAGGTCGACTTGCCGGCACCGTTGGCGCCGATCAGGGTAACGATCTCGCCCTGGTTGATCTCTACGTTGACGCTGTGCAGCGCCTGGATCTTGCCGTAGAAGGTGGAAACGTTCTCGAACTTCAGCATTTACGCTTCCCCCAGGTAGGCTTTGATCACGTCAGGGTTGTCGCGGATCTCTTCCGGCGTGCCGTGGGCCAGGGGGGTACCCTGGTTGATCACCACGATATGGTCGGAAATGCTCATCACCAGTTTCATGTCGTGCTCGATCAGCAGCACGGTGACGTTGTGCGACTCACGCAGGTAGGCGATCAGCGCCTTGAGGTCTTCGGTCTCCTTCGGGTTCAGGCCCGCTGCCGGTTCGTCGAGCATGATGATGCGCGGCTGGGTCATCATGCAGCGGGCGATCTCCAGGCGGCGCTGCTGGCCGTAGGCGAGGGTGCCGGCGGTACGGTTGGCGAACTCGGTCAGGTTGACCTTCTCCAGCCAGTATTGCGCGCGCTCCATGGCCTCCTTCTCGCTGCGGCGGAAGCTCGGGGTCTTGAACAGGCCGGCGAAGAAGTTGGTGTTCAGGTGGCGGTGCTGGGCGATCAGCAGGTTTTCCAGCGCGGTCATTTCCTTGAACAGGCGCACGTTCTGGAAGGTCCGCACCACGCCCTTGCGGGCAATCTGGTGCCCGGCCAGGCCCTGGATCGGCTGGCCATCGAGCAGGATGGTGCCGCCGCTGGGCTTGTAGAAGCCGGTCAGGCAGTTGAAGACAGTGGTCTTGCCGGCACCGTTCGGGCCGATCAGTGCCACCACCTGTTTTTCCTTGACGGTCAGGCCCACGCCGTTGACCGCCAACAAGCCGCCGAAGCGCATGCTCAGGCCGCTGACTTGCAAAATTTCGCGGCTCATCGACGCAGCTCCATGTGTGGACGTTGCATAGGCAGCAGGCCTTGCGGACGCCAGATCATCATCAACACCATCAGCGCACCGAACATCAACATCCGGTATTCGCTGAACTCACGCATCAGCTCGGGCAGCAGGATCATCACGATGGCCGCGAGGATCACGCCCAGTTGTGAGCCCATGCCGCCGAGCACGACGATGGCGAGGATGATCGCCGACTCGATGAAGGTGAACGACTCCGGCGTCACCAGGCCTTGGCGCGCAGCGAAGAAGCTGCCGGCGAAACCGGCGAAGCAGGCGCCCAGGGTGAAGGCCGACAGCTTGATCACGGTCGGGTTCAGGCCCAGTGCACGGCAGGCGATCTCGTCTTCGCGCAGGGCTTCCCAGGCGCGGCCGATCGGCATGCGCAGCAGACGGTTGATCACGAACAGCGCCAGCAGGGCCAGCAGCAGGGCCACCAGGTAGAGGAAGATGACCTTGTTGATCGAGTTGTATTCCAGCCCGAAGAACTCATGGAAGGTCTGCATGCCTTCGGCGGCACGGCGTTCGAAAGTCAGGCCGAAGAGCTCTGGCTTGGGAATGTTGCTGATGCCGTTGGGGCCGCCGGTCCAGTCGGTGAGGTTACGCAGGAACAGGCGGATGATCTCGCCGAAGCCGAGGGTCACGATCGCCAGGTAGTCACCGCGCAGGCGTAGAACCGGGAAGCCGAGCAGGAAACCGAAGGTAGCGGCCATCAGGCCGGCAATCGGCAGGCATACCCAGAAACTCCAGCCCAGGTAGTGCGAGAGCATGGCGTAGCTGTAGGCGCCAACGGCGTAGAAGCCGACGTAACCGAGGTCGAGCAGGCCCGCCAGGCCGACCACGATGTTCAGGCCCAGGCCCAGCAACACGTAGATCAGGATCAGCGTGGCAATGTCGACCGCACCGCGCGAGCCGAAGAACGGCCACACCAGTGCCGCGACGATCAGGCCCATGATCACGTAGCGCTGGGTCTTCGGCAGGGTCAGGTAGTTGCTGACTGCCGGCGGGATCAGCTTGCGATCCGAACGGCGGCCCATTACCGAGTTCCACTGCTTGTCGAACAGCACGCGCAGGAACATCAGGACCGAGCACAGGGCAATGATGCTGAGGTTGAACGAGCCCTGGCTGTGCACGGACAGGCTGATGCCGTCGATGCTCAGTTTCAGGCCCAATACCGGGAAGGCCACGGCCCATACCAGCAAGGCGCTGAAGAACGCCTGTTTGAGATTTCTGTTCATACTTTTTCAACCTCCGGGCGGCCCAGGATGCCGGTCGGCCGGAATAGCAGGACAAGAACCAACAAGCCGAATGCCACCACGTCCTTGTACTGGTCGCCGAAGATATCGGCACCGAACGCTTCGGCCACGCCCAGCACCAGCCCACCGAGCATGGCGCCCGGGATGCTGCCGATGCCACCCAGCACCGCCGCGGTGAAGGCCTTCAGGCCCACGAGGAAACCGGCGTTGGGGTTGATCACCCCGTACTGCATGCTCAGCAGCACGGCCGCCACCGCCGCCAGGGCGGCACCGATGACGAAGGTGAGGGCGATGATGTTGTTGGTGTTGATGCCCAGCAGGTTGGCCATCTTGATGTCCTCGGCACAGGCGCGGCAGGCGCGGCCCAGGCGGGAACGGGAGATGAACAGGGTGAGGCAGGTCATGGCCACCAGGGTGACCACGAACACCAGGATCTGCATGTAGCTGATCAGTACTTCCTCCGCGCCGCCCGGCCCGAACGAGAAGCTTCCGGGGATCAGGTTGGGGATGGACTTGTCCTTGGAGTCTTGCGACAGCAAGACGGTGTTCTGCAGGAAGATCGACATGCCGATGGCGGAAATCAGCGGGATCAGGCGGTTGCTGTTGCGCAGGGGGCGGTAGGCAACCCGTTCGATGCTGTAGCCATAGGCACTGGTGACGAAGATCGTCGCGACGAAGGCGACGGTCATGAGGATAGGCAGCGAATGGATACCCATCATGGCCAGGCCAGCCAAGGCGATGAAGGCCACGTAGGAACCGATCATGTACACCTCGCCGTGGGCGAAGTTGATCATGCCAATGATGCCGTACACCATCGTGTAGCCGATGGCGATCAAGGCATAGGTGCTGCCGATGGTCAATCCATTAACCAGTTGTTGGAAGAAATGGTAGATCTCAGGCATTACAGCGCTCCTAAAAACCTGATTTGCATTTCGCTGGCGGGGGTAAGGCCAGGAAACCGCGGGTGACGGTTTTAAGATTTTCAGGTGAGCCGCCCCCGGATCGCGGGGATCAGGCCCATGAACCTCATAAAACAAAGCCCACTGCTCGCACAGTGGGCTCGTAGGTCAGCTATTAGTCACGCAGTTACTGAGGGGAGACTTCGGTCTTCGGCTTGCCGAAGTGCCATTCGTAGACCACGAACTTGAAGTCTTTCAGATCGCCTTTGTCGTCGAACGACAGGTCACCGGTCGGGGTCTTGAAGGTACCTTTGTGGATGGCGGCTGCCACCTTGTCGGCATCTTCGGACTTGGCTTCCTTGATGCCCTGGGCGATCAGCTCGACAGCCGAGTAGGCCGGGAACACGAACGGGCCGCTTGGGTCCTTGCCGTCAGCCTTGATGGCGTCGACGATCTTCTTGTTCGCAGGGTCCGCGTCGAACGACTTCGGCAGGGTCACCAGCAGGCCTTCGGAGGCGTTCTGGGCGATCTGCGAGATGGAGTCGTTGCCCACGCCTTCCGGGCCCATGAACTTGGCTTTCAGGCCTTTTTCCTGAGCCTGGCGCAGGATCAGACCCAGCTCTGGGTGGTAGCCGCCGTAGTAGACGAAGTCGACGTTGTTCTGCTTGAGCTTCTGGATGATCGAGGAGAAGTCCTTGTCACCGGCGTTCAGGCCTTCGAACACGGCAACCTTGGTGCCTTTGCCTTCAAGGGTCTGCTTGACTGCGGTAGCGATGCCTTCACCGTACTGCTGCTTGTCGTGCAGGACGGCGACCACCTTCGGCTTGACGTGGTCGGCGATGTAGTTGCCGGCAGCCGGGCCCTGGGCGCTGTCCAGGCCGATGGTGCGGAAGATCAGCTTGTAACCACGGGCGGTGATTTCCGGGGAGGTGGCGGCTGGGGTGATCATGATCACGCCTTCGTCTTCATAGATGTCGGACGCAGGCTGGGTGGAGCTGGAGCACAGGTGGCCGATGACGAACTTGACGCCATCGTTGACCACCTTGTTGGCGACTGCAACGGCCTGTTTAGGGTCGCAGGCGTCGTCGTATTCCTTGGCTTCGAGCATCTTGCCATCCACGCCGCCCGCGGCGTTGATATCCTTGATGGCTTGCTTTGCGCCGATGAACTGCATGTCGCCGTACTGGGTCACAGGGCCGGTCTTGGGGCCCGCAATCCCGATCTTGATGGTATCGGCGGCAAACGAATGGCTGGCTACCCCTGCCAGAACCATTGCGGCGAACAGCTTGGAAATCTTGATCATAGTGCTCCACTCATTCTGTTGTAATTCTTATAGTCCTGGCGGCCAGGGCTACAGACCGGGCGGGATTTGCGGCGTGGCCATGCCAACGCGCAAGCCCACCTTCCCCCGGAACATGTCCCGGAACTGTACCGGTACAGTGTAGAGCGCTGCCCGAGCGCTTGAAAAGCGGTCGAAAAGTGCCTGCTTCCTGGGTTGTCGCTTGGTCGACACAAAGATACAGAAAGGCGCCATCAAACTGCCTGCATCTGCGATCCTGCCCCACAAGATCGGGATCAATCGACCAAATTACATATTTGAAACCGGGTTTTTCTGCAAAAATGCCGGCCTTTTTTATTGGCCGATTTTTGCGGATACCACCCATGACTGATCAAACAAGCACCCTCTATGCCAAATTGCTTGGCGAGACGGCAATCATCGAGTGGAAAGCGCTGGAGCGTTTCTGGGCAAAGGGTGACCTGATTTGGGTCGACCCCAGCCTTGACCTGATCGCCGTTGCCGAGGCGATGGCCGAGAATCGCAGCGAGATCTTCGCCAAGTGGCGTAGTGATGGCACTGTTGGGCCGGTGACCGCCGAGCAGGCCCATGACCTGCAAAGCCGCGACCCAGAGATCTGGGCGGTAGTAGTTTCGCCGTTCATCGTGATCCAGGTGAAGCGCCCGGCAGAAGCGTGATCGCTTTTGGTGCGCAAAAATGCGCAGTAGCCCCGTTTTGGTGCTCGAAGGCGCTCAGGGCGGGTAGAGGGAAGTAACAATTCGGCGTGGCGGTAACAGTTTACGGGATGCGTAATGGGGGCTGCACAGCGGCCCCCGGTTGTTCGAATAGTCAGGAGTCATTGATGAGCACTGCACTACCTTCGCTTGGATTCGCCGGCATCGGCCTGATGGGCCTGCCCATGTGCCGGCGCCTGTTGGCAGCGGGCTACCCGCTGACCGTATGGAACCGCAGCCCGGACAAGTGCGCTGCACTGGTCGCCGCCGGCGCGCGCTTGGCCGGCAGCCCTGCCGAACTGTGCCGCGACAGCGACATGCTGCTGCTGTGCCTGGCCGACACAGCCGTGGTCCGTGAGGTGGTGTTCGGCGAGCAAGGCATCGCCCAGGGCGGGCGCAGCGGCCAGTTGCTGATCGATTTTTCCAGCCTGGAGCCAACCGCCACCCGTGAAATGGCTGCCGAACTGGCAGCGCTGTGCGGCATGGCCTGGCTGGACGCGCCAGTTTCCGGCGGCACGCCCGGGGCCGAAGCCGGCACCCTGGCGATCATGGTCGGTGGCGAGGCGACCGACCTGGAGCGCGCCCGCCCGGTACTGCAGGTGCTCGGCCAGCGCGTGACGCACATGGGGGCGGTGGGCGCGGGCCAGGTGACCAAGGCCTGCAACCAGATGATCGTGGCCTGCAATGCCCTGGTGATCGCCGAAGTGGTGGCCTTGGCTGAACAGTCCGGGGTCGACGCGACGCTGATCGCCGAAGCGCTGGCGGGCGGCTTTGCCGATTCCAAACCGCTGCAGATCCTCGCTCCGCAAATGGCCGAAAGCCGCTTCGAGCCGATCAAGTGGCACGTGCGCACGCTGCTCAAGGACCTAGATGGCGCGGTCAAGTTCTCCCGCGAGCAAGGCTCGGCGACGCCGCTCAGTGGCCTTGCCGCACAATTGATGCGCCTGCACGCAAGCCAGGGGTACCTGCAAAAAGATCCGGCGACCCTGGTTGAGCTGTATCGCAGCAAGGTTTGAACACGCCACCCTGGTGCTGCAGCCGTTCCAGCAACGAGCGCAGTTCGGCCAGTGGCTCGGGGCGACCCAGCAGGTAGCCTTGCAGATAGTCGCAGCCGTGGGCTTCGAGAAACGCCAGCTGTTCGGCGGTTTCCACGCCCTCGCTGACTACCTGAAGATGCAGGGTATGCGCCATGACGATGATCGCCTGGACGATCTCGCGGTCCTTCTGGCTGCCCGGCACATCCTGCAGGAAGCTGCGGTCGATCTTCAGCACATCCAGCGGCAGGCGCTTGAGGTAGGCCAGTGACGAGTAGCCGGTGCCGAAGTCATCGATCGACAGCGTCACGCCCAGAGCGCGCACGCGTTTGAGCAGGTTGACTGTGCGCTGGATATCACCCATCAGGGCGTTCTCGGTCACTTCCAGCTCCAGCTGCCGGGGCGCGAGCCCGGCGTGGAACAGCGCCTTCTCCACTTCGTTGGGCAGTTCGTCGTGGCTGAGAGTGACTGCCGAGCAATTGACCGTGACCTTGAGGTTGCCATGGCCGTGGCGCTGCAGATAGGCCATGTCGGCGCAGGCGTGGCGCAGCACCCACAGGTCGAGGTCGATGATCAGCCCGTTGGCTTCGGCGATGGCGACAAAACGATCGGGCCCGAGCAAGCCGTGTTGCGGGTGGCGCCAGCGCACCAGTGCTTCCAGTTTGGCCACTTGCCTGCTGCGCATGTCGAAGATCGGCTGGTAGTGCACGCACAGCCCATGCTCCTCGAGCAGGGCCACCCGCAGTTCCTCTTCCAGCTGCAGCGCAATCGAGGCCTGGGTCTTAAGGCTGTCGTTGAAGAAGTTCAGGCTGTTGCGCCCATTGCCCTTGGACTGGTACAGGGCGAGGTCTGCATGCTTGAGCAGCTCTTCGGCGGTGGTGCCGTCTTCGGGGAAGATGCTGATGCCGATGCTGGTGGTCATGACCATGCGTCGGCCGCCCAGGTTGATGGGCTCTTTCATCCTCTGCATGATGCGCTGGGCCAGGTGGCGGGCTTCGTCGCGGTTATTGAGGCTGGTAACCACGCAGAACTCGTCGCCGCCAAGGCGCGCGACCAGGTCGTGGTTGCGGGTGGCGGCCTTGATGTGGCTGGCGATCACCTTGAGCAGTTCGTCGCCGGCGTCGTGACCGAGGCTGTCGTTGATGCGCTTGAAATGGTCGATGTCCAGGAACATCACTGCCAGGTGGCTTTCCGTTACCTTGTGTTCGGCCAGGCGTTCAGCGAACACCTGGTTGAAACCGCGACGGTTTACCAGGCTGGTCAGCGCATCGTAGTGCGCAGCCTGCTGCAGCGACGCGCGGGCCTGGTCGAGTTGGCTGAGCAACACGCTGACCCGGCGCAGGTCGTGTTCCTTGCTTTGCAGCTTCTTGTCGGCCAGTGCGCTACTGATGCTGGCAGCACTGATGAGCAGGGTAATGAAGCCGATGCCCAGCGCCAGTTGCAAGCTGTTGTCGCCAGAGGGCAGGCGCAGGGCGGTGTCGGCCGGGATGACCAGGGTCATGGCCGACATCGCGGTGAAATGGGTGGCGACAATACCGCCGGCCATCAGCAGGCTGGCGCCGTACTTCATGGCCTGGTGCAGGTTGCCGCTGCCATGCCGGAAGTAGCGGGCCAGGTACAGCGCGGTCAGGCTGGTGAGCAGGGCAATGGTGGTCGAGGCCAGCAGCAAGCCGGATTGGTAGTACTGGCGGGCGCCGGTTTCCAGGGCGGCCATGCCTACGAAGTGCATCACGATGATACCCAGGCCGATCAGTACCGCACTTTGCAGGTAGTGGTGTGCGCGCATCTGGCTGCGGTCGAGGCTGTGCATGGCCAACCAGGCGACGGCCAGAGCGATGAGCAGCGAAAGGATGGTCAAGGACGCGTCGTAGTGCACTTCCACTGGAGCCTGGAAGGCCAGCATGCTGATGAAGTGCATGGCCCAGATGCCGCCTGCGAGGCAGCAGGCACCGAGCATGTTCCATTGTCGGTGGGCGGTGGGGTCTTCGCTGTGGGATTGGCGCTCTGCCATGTCCAGGGTGGCAAAGCAGGCCGCACAGGCGACGAAGTAGGCGAGCAGAACCAGGAGCGGTTCATGCCGGCAATCAATGACGATGCGCCCGGTTGCCGGCAGGTCGGCGAACAGTTGCAGCCCCAGCCACTCCATGGAATGCCTCATGATCGAGTTTTCACTCGTCTGCGCTACAACCCTGTGCAGACTGTCCAGAGGCAGTATAGGAAGAGGTGTTTAAGCCTTCCTGACTAATGGCAAATTGATTCCTACGATTTGGTTATGAACCTGATCGCAGCATGGAATATGTAAATGGGTTCTGAAAATTGGCCCCCTGTGGGAGCGGCCTTGTGTCGCGAAAGGGCTGCAAAGCAGCCCCGGCAATTTCAACTATTGCGCGTCAGTCCTGGGGCCGCGTTGCGGCCCTTTCGCGACACAAGGCCGCTCCCACAAAGGCGGCGGTTTCTGAACTGTATTAGCCCGCCACTAGCACACGAATGGCTTCCAGCCGCAGGGCGGCTTTTTCCAGCATCGCCAGGCCCTCTTCGCGCTGCTTGCGCAGCGCTTCGATCTCGCTGTCGCGCACGCTTGGGTTGACCGCTTGCAGCGCGATCAGACGGGCCAACTCTTCGTCGGCTTCCGCTGTCAGGCGGCGCTGGGCCTCGGCCACGCGCTCGACGTGGGCCGGCATGACCTTGGCCTCGCCACTGCTGATGCGCTGGGCAAGCACGTCGCGCTGGGCCTGGACGAACTTGTTGGCGCTGGCGCGCGGTACGCTTTCGAGCTGGTCGTTGAGGGTTTCGAAGGCCACGCGGGACGCCAGGTCGTTGCCGTTGGCATCGAGCAGGCAGCGCAACGCCGCCGGTGGCAGGTAACGGCCCAGTTGCAGACTACGCGGTGCCACCACCTCGCTGACGAACAGTAGTTCAAGCAGCACGGTGCCGGGTTTGAGCGCCTTGTTCTTGATCAGCGCCACGGCAGTGTTGCCCATCGAGCCGGACAGAACCAGGTCCATGCCGCCTTGCACCATCGGGTGCTCCCAGGTGAGGAACTGCATGTCCTCACGCGACAGGGCCTGGCCACGGTCGTAGGTGATGGTCACGCCTTCGTCGTCGCCCAATGGGAAGCTGGCGTCGAGCATCTTCTCGCTTGGCTTGAGGATCAGGGCGTTTTCGGAATGGTCTTCGCTGTCGATGCCGAAGGCGTCGAACAGGGTTTCCATGTAGATCGGCAGGGCGAACTGGTCGTCCTGTTCGAGAATGGCCTCGACCAACGCCTGGCCTTCGCCGGCACCACCGGAGTTGAGTTCCAGCAGGCGGTCACGGCCAGTATGCAGTTCGGCTTCCAGGCGCTCGCGCTCGCTTCGGGCATCGGCCACCAGGGCTTCCCAGGCCTTGCTTTCGCCGCCTTCGAGCAGCGGCAGCAGGCGCGGGCCGAACTGGTGCTGCAGCGCGTTGCCGGTAGGGCAGGTGTTGAGGAAGGCGTTGAGGCCTTCGTGGTACCACTGGAACAGGCGCTCTTGCGGGCTGTCCTGCAGGTACGGGATATGCAGCTGGATGGTTTGCTTCTGGCCGATACGGTCCAGGCGGCCGATGCGCTGTTCGAGCAGGTCGGGGTGCGCTGGCAGGTCGAACATCACCAGATGGTGAGCAAACTGGAAGTTGCGGCCTTCGCTGCCGATCTCGGAGCAGATCAGCACCTGCGCGCCGAACTCTTCGTCGGCGAAGTAGGCAGCGGCGCGGTCGCGTTCGAGGATGCTCATGCCTTCATGGAACACCGAGGCCGGGATGCCGGAGCGCACGCGCAGGGCGTCTTCCAGGTCCATCGCGGTTTCGGCATGGGCGCAGATCACCAGCACCTTGGTGCGCTTGAGCATCTTCAGGGTGTCGATCAGCCAGTCGACGCGTGGGTCGAAACGCCACCAGCGCTCGTCGTCGGCCACCTCGCCCTGGGCCTGGAAGGCGACTTCCGGGTACAGCTCGGCATGTTCGCCGGCTGGCAGGTCGCGGTACTGCTCGGGCGTGGCCAGTGGGTATGGGTGCAACTGGCGCTCAGGGAAGCCCTGGATCGCCGCGCGGGTGTTACGGAACAGCACGCGGCCGGTGCCGTGGCGGTCGAGCAGCTCACGGATCAGGCGCGCACTGGCCTGGGTATCGCCGTCGCTGACCGCGGCCAGCAGGGCTTCGCCTTCGGCTCCCAGGAAGCCCTGGATGGTGGCGTGGGCCTTGGGCGACAGGCGGCCTTCGTCGAGCAGTTCCTGTACGGCTTCAGCCACCGGGCGGTAGTGCTCGCTCTCGGCTCGGAAGGCGGCCAGGTCGTGGAAACGGTTGGGGTCGAGCAGGCGCAAGCGGGCGAAGTGGCTGTCCTGGCCGAGCTGCTCGGGGGTGGCCGTGAGCAGCAGCACGCCCGGGATCACCTGGGCCAGCTGTTCGACCAGACCGTATTCGGCGCTGACCTGGTCTTCGTGCCAGACCAGGTGGTGGGCTTCGTCCACCACCATCAGGTCCCAGCCGGCGGCGAACAGCGCGTCCTGGGCCTTTTCGTCTTCGACCAGCCACTCCAGGGCCACCAGCGCCAGCTGGGCATCCTCGAACGGGTTGCTGGCGTCGCTTTCGATGAAGCGCTCGGCATCGAACAGGGCCACCTGCAGATTGAAGCGGCGGCGCATTTCCACCAGCCACTGGTGCTGGAGGTTTTCCGGTACCAGGATCAGAACGCGGCTGGCGCGGCCAGACAGCAGCTGGCGGTGGATCACCAGGCCGGCCTCGATGGTTTTGCCCAGGCCCACTTCGTCGGCCAGCAAGACGCGCGGCGCGCTGCGGTCGGCGACTTCGCGGGCGATGTGCAACTGGTGGGCGATGGGTTGGGCGCGGCAGCCGCCCAGGCCCCACAGCGCCGACTGCATCTGCTTGCTGGTGTGCTGCAGTGTGTTGTAGCGCAGGCTGAACCACGACAGCGGGTCGATCTGCCCGGCGAACAGGCGGTCACTGGCCAGGCGGAACTGGATGAAGTTCGACAACTGGGTTTCCGGCAGCGTGCGCGGTTGATTCTGCCCGTCCAGGCCGTGGTAGACCATCAGCCCGTCGATGTCCTCCACCTCGCGCACGGTCAGCTTCCAGCCTTCGAAGTGGGTGATCTGGTCACCTGGCGAGAAGCGCACGCGGGTCAGCGGCGCATTGCGCAGGGAATACTGGCGGGTGTCGCCAGTGGCCGGGTAGAGCACGGTCAACAGGCGGCCATCCTGCGCCAGGATGGTACCCAGGCCGAGCTCGGCTTCGCTGTCGCTGATCCAGCGTTGCCCCGGTTGATACTGCTGCGCCATACTGCCTGAACTCCCGCGATGAAAAAGCCGATTATGTTAACGGATCGGCCGGTCAGACCAAAGTGCCGAGCGCATCGAAAGGTGCCGAAGTGCGATAGGTAGCAACAGTCTAGCCGCTTCATCGCACCCCACCGTGCTGCCGACGAGGGCCCCCGATCAACATGTCTGCCAAGCACCGCTGGATCAGCACTTCGATGGCCGTGGGCAGCCTGTTGCTACTGGCCGCCTGCGAGCAGAAAAACTTCGAGACCTTGCCCGCCATCCCGATCGAGCAGCTCGAGGTACTGGGCGTGCAGACGCCGATCAAGAGCGTGCACTTTCGTGACCGCGACGGTGAAGGCCTGCTGGTATTGAGCCGCAGCGATGGCCAGGCCAGCGACCCGGAAAGCGAGCAGGAAGTGGACAAGGTGGTACTCAAGGCCACGCTGTACGGGCGCACCGCCGAAAACGACGCGTTCAAGGCGCGCTGGCAGATCGAACAGGAAACCACCTGTCCGGGGCTGGACTTGGATGTGGACTTCTATAACGACGTCAGCGATGTCGGCGACCTGAACAAGGACGGCATCGCCGAGGTGACGGTTGCCAGCCATGCCTTCTGCGGCGGTGGCATCGACCCGCACGACATCGCCATCGAGATGCGCGAAGGGCAGGCCAGCTATAGCATCACCGGCCAGTCGCTGATTACCCCGGCGGGTGAAGAGCCGATCGGCGGTGAGCGTGAGGACAGCGCTTCGCTCAAGGCCGCGCCGCAGGTGCTTCGCGAGCACATGGATGCGGTCTGGCAGCAGGTGTACAAGCGCCCTTGGAGCGAGGCCAGCCCGCCAAGCGACGGCGACCCTGACGACGAAACCGAATAAGTGTTGTGCCAGCCATCAAGGTAAACCCGCGCCTGCCGATACAGGGGGCATAGGAGAACGTCCATGCTGCCACCGATCATTCCGCTCAGTGCCGCGCCGGTGACCTCGCAACAGGACCCGGTCAAGCCGACACCCGACATCAAGCCGGTGGTGCCGACGCAACCTGCATCCGGTGAAAGTGCCATCGACCTCAAGCACCAGCGTGACCCGCAAGAGCATGCGCTGCTGCTGCGTGAGGAGCAGCGCCGCCAGCAGCAACGCCGGCAGAAGGGCGACGACGAACGCTACAGTGCTATGCCGGGTGACGAGGTCAACGCCGACAATACCGTGCCGGTGGCACCGTTGATGGGCGAGCATGTACGCCAGGGGCTGCTGGTGGACATCGAAGTCTGACATGGGGCTGGTCAGCGCCAGCGCCTGGCTTCATCATGCAAGTCTCAGTTGATCGTCGAGCCCACCCATGAGCCAAGACAACCTCATCGATTTCGATGCCGAACGCGCCAAGCGTATCCACGACCTCAAGGAAAAGCGCCTGAACGAAATGCGCAATGCGTTCGAGCAAGCCCTGCCGTTGAACACTGCCAAGAAAAAGAAGCCCAAGGGCAAGCCGAAGAAGCGCTGAAACTTGACGCAGGTCAACCCTGCACCCGCCTCGCGTGCCCGGCCCCGGGCACCATTGACACCGATCAATTTTCCCCGCCCCCACATTGGTTAACGTGCACCCATCGGACAACGGCAAACGAATGGGGAGGCCAGCATGTTCTTCGACAACGTGGTTATCGCCGGAGTGGTAACGGTCGGGTTGATGGTCGTCTTCTTTGCCGGTCTGGGCATTTTCATCTGGAAGGACTCGAACAAGCGCAAGCCGCGCTGACCTTCCGGGTACACGAGCACGCAAGGCATTTAGGGCGACTTCGGTCGCCCATTTTTTTGCCTGCAATCTTGTGTTGCCTGTCCCTCCATAAGATGATTAGCTAGCTAATTAATCGTTTCCGCTTTATCCTTCCCACCATTGTCTATCTTTCTACAAGACCATCCCCGCAAGGTCCGTCTCGTGCCCATCACCCTCCAGGCCCTGTTCGCCCCTAGCAGCCTAGCCCTCAAGTTCGCCATCAAGACCCTGCTCGGTGGCGGGCTGGCGCTGTGGCTGGCGATGCGCTGGGGGCTGGAGCAACCGTCCTGGGCACTGATGACCGCTTTCATCGTCGCCCAGCCGTTGTCGGGCATGGTGGTGCAGAAGGGCCTGGCGCGGTTGGCCGGTACCTTGGTCGGCACGTTCGCGTCGGTGCTGTTCATCGGCCTGTTTGCCCAGACCCCATGGCTGTTCCTGCTCACCTTGGCCCTGTGGCTGGCCCTGTGCACCGCCGCCTCCACCCAACTGCGCAGCGCCTGGGCCTATGCCTTCGTGTTGGCAGGCTACACCGCAGCGATCATTGCCCTGCCGGCCATCGACCACCCGTTGCAGGTGTTCGACCAGGCCGTGGCGCGCTGCACCGAGATCTGCCTGGGTATCTTCTGTGCCACCGCCAGCAGTGCCTTGCTCTGGCCCATGCGGGTAGAGCAGCAACTGGGCGGGCAGGCCCGCCAGGCCTGGCAGAACGGCCTGCAGGCCGCCAGTGCCATGCTGGGCGGCGAAGACGAGGCGCGCAAAGGCCTGCTGGAAAGCCTGGGGCGTATCGTTGCCATCGACAGCCAACGCGAACACGCCTGGTTCGAAGGCAACCGCGGGCGCCAGCGCGCTCGTGCCATTCGCGGCCTGAGCCAGAAACTGATGGTGCTGCTGCGCATTTCCCGTTCGGTGCGCCGGCAGTGGCGGCAACTTGATGAGCGCCAGGCCGAAAGCCTGGCACCCTGGTTGGAGGAGGTGCGCGCACTGCTGGGCAAGCCCGACCAGCCGAGCCTGTTGTTGCTGCGCCAGCGCATCTGGGATGCCGCCCACGACGAACAGATCAGCCCGGCGGAGCACTTCTGCCTGGCGCGCATGGCGCTGCTGCTGGATTACGCCATGGCTGCCAGCCAGGCGCTGGAGGATGTGGAAGCGGGCAGGGCGCCCAAGGATGTGTCCCAAGGCCTGGCCGCGCACCGCGACTGGTCGCTGGCTTTGCTGTTCGGCTCACGCAGTGCGCTGGCCTTTCTGGTAATGAGCGGCTTCTGGCTGGCTACCGCCTGGCCTTCGGCACCGGGTGGGCTGGTGTTGACCTGCGTGGTCTGCAGCCTGTTCGCCAGCCGCGAGAATGGTGCGCAGATCGGCTTGAGCTTTTTGCGCGGTATCTGCCTTGCCATACCTGCGGCATTTCTGGTCGGGCAGATTCTGCTGCCGCAATGGAGCAGCTTCGCCATGCTGTGCCTGGGCATGGGCGTGCCGCTGTTTCTTGGCGCGCTGGGCATGGCTCACCCGCGGACCGGGGCCACGGCTACCTCCTATTGCCTGCACTTCATCGTGCTGGTGTCGCCGCTCAACGCCATGCAGTTCGGCGTGGCCACCATGCTCAATAGTGCCTTGGCCATGCTGGTGGGGGTGTCGGCGGCGGTGATGGCCTTTCGTTTGTTGGTGTTTCGCCACCCGGCCTGGCTGGGCCGGCGCCTGCGCGCGGCGACCCAGAACGATCTGGTGCGCCTGACCCGGCGCGACCTGCGCGGGGCCGACAGCTGGTTTGGCGGGCGCATGGCCGACCGCCTGATGCAACTTGCGCGGCATGCCAGCGAACTGCCCGAGAACGAGCGCAAGCGCTGGGACGATGGCCTGCACGGCCTGGATATCGGCGACGAACTGGTGCATCTGCGCATGTGCCTGGCGGTCGCCCAGGCCCCGTTGGGGCGCGCCGAGCGCGAATACCTGCAGCAGGTAGAGGCCGTGCTGGCCAAAGGGCCGGCGCCCGGGCGTGGGCAGCGCCTGGATGCCGCCAGCGAACAGTTCATTGGCGCCTTGCGCCGTCTACCCTCCAGCGATCCGCTGCGGTTGGCCGAAGGGGCGGTGCTGCAACTGCAGAAAAGCTGGGGCAAGTGGTGCCGCTGGCAGGAGGAAACCCATGGGGTTGCGTGAGTGGGAAGTGGGCGGCGTGCTGTTCAGTCCCTTTCTGGTTTATGTGTTGCTGGCGCTGGTACTTACCGGGTTGCTGCGACTGCTGGTGCAGGCCACGCCGTTGGGGCGCTGGATCTGGCATGAAGCGCTGTTCGACGCGGCGTTGTTCGTTTGTGTGTTGTTCCTGGTGGTGCGACTGCTGGGAGCTTTATAAAGGAGTGTTTCGATGCGTGCGGCCGTACGTACCCTGATCACCTTGTGTGTGGTAGCCCTTGCCGTGTTTGCCGGTTATCAGTTATGGCAGTACTACATGCTCACCCCCTGGACCCGCGATGCCCGTGTGCGTGCGGATGTGGTGGTGATCGCCCCTGATGTATCCGGCTGGGTGCGCGAGCTGAAAGTCCGTGACAACCAGCAGGTCAAGGCTGGCGACCTGCTGATGAGCATCGACCGCGAACGCTTCCAGGCTGCCTTCGACCAGGCCAGCGCAGTGACCGAGACACGTACCCAACAACTTCGCCTGCGCGAGCGTGAAGCAGCCCGGCGTACTGCCCTGGGGCCGGAGGCGATCAGTGCCGAATTGCGGGAAAACGCCCAGATCAATGCGGCCATCGCCCGCGGTGAGTTGCACGAGGCCGAGGCACAGTTGCAGGTTGCCAAAATCAACCTGGCGCGCAGTGAGGTGCGTGCACCGCGTAGCGGGCACATCACCAACCTGCGCCTGGCCGAGGGCAACTATGTGAACACCGGGGAGTCGGTGATGGCCCTGGTGGACGATTCAACCTTCTATATCCAGGCCTATTTCGAGGAAACCAAGCTGCCGCGCATTCGCGTGGGGGATGCGGTAAAGGTTTGGCTGATGGGCGCGGGCGAGCCGATGCAAGGGCATGTGGAGAGCATCAGCCGTGGTATCACCGACCGCAACAGCAACCCGGACAGCCAGTTGCTGCCGGAGGTTGAGCCGACCTTCAACTGGGTGCGCCTGGCGCAGCGGATACCGGTGAGGATTCGCCTGGACCAGGTGCCGGAGGGGGTGACCCTGAGTGCGGGAATGACGGCCAGTGTGCAGGTGCATGAGGAGCAGAATCGGCCGTGAGGGCCAAGGGGGCCGCAAAGCGGCCCCAGAAAAACTGACCTCAGAGGAACATCCCGCCTGAAACCTCCAGCCGTTGCCCGTTGATCCAGCCATTGCCATCTTCCAGCAACAGCGCAATCGCTGCCCCGATATCATCCGGCAAGCCCACGCGTCCCAGCGCCGTGTTGCCGGCAATGTATTCATTCACCTGGCGGTTGTCCCGCACCACGCCGCCGCCAAAGTCCGTCTCGATCGCCCCCGGCGCCAGAATGTTCACGCGGATGCCACGCGCCCCCAGTTCCTTGGCCTGGTAGCGGGTCAGCACCTCCATCGCTCCCTTCATCGAGGCATAGGCGGCGTACCCCGGCAGCGCAAAGCGCGCCAGGCCGGTGGAAATGTTGACGATGCGGCCATTGTCGACCAGCAGCGGCAGCAGGCGCTGTGTGAGGAAGAACGGCCCTTTCAGCTGGATATTCAGCAACTGGTCGAACTGCGCCTCGCTGGTTTCGGTGTATGGCACGTTCAAGCCGATCCCGGCATTGTTCACCAGAAAGTCGAAACGCTCGCGACCGAAGTGTTGCTGCAATGTTGCTCCAAGGCGTTCGGCGAAGGCGGCAAAGCTGGCGCTGTCGCTGACGTCCAGTTGCAGCATGGCGGCCTTGACCCCGGCCTGCTCCAGCCGCGCGGCCACGGCCTGGGCTTCCTCGGCCTTGCTGTGGTAGGTGCCGATGACATCGATACCGCGTGCGGCCAGGTGTTCGGCAGTGTTGCGGCCCAGGCCGCGGCTGGCGCCAGTGATCAGGGCAATCTTGCGAGTCATGGTGAAAACCTCATGGTGGGCTGATGAGTACAGGCTATTGGTCGTGGTTGTGCTGTTAAATCCAGCAAATATGGAAATACTGTTCGGTAAAACCGGATAGACGAGGTTCAAGTGAACAAGCTGGAGTTGTTGCGCACCTTTGTGCGGGTCAGTGAGGTCAGCAGTTTCACCTTGGCTGCCGAGAGCCTGGGGCTGCCCCGTTCGACCGTGTCGGAGCAGGTCAGGGCGCTGGAGCGTTTGCTGGGTACGCAGTTGTTCAACCGCACCACCCGCCGGGTGCAGGCAACCCAGGATGGCGCCTTGCTTTACGAGCGCAGCAAGAACCTGCTGTCGGGGATGGATGAGATCGAGAGCCTCTTTTGCGCCGACGATGCCGAGCTTGCCGGGCGCCTGCGGGTCGACCTGCCGACCATGATGGCCCGCCGGGTCATCATTCCGGCGCTGCCGCAGTTTCTACAGCGTTTCCCGCGTCTGGAGGTGGAGCTCAGTTGCACCGATCGCCAGGTCGACCTGCTGCGTGAAGGCTTCGATTGTGTGATGCGCATTGGTGCCCTGCATGACCTGGACGTGGTGGCGCGCCCGGTCGGGCAACTGAGCATGCGCAACTGTGCCAGCCCAGCCTACCTTGCCCGCCATGGCGTGCCGCGCACCCTGCAGGACCTGGCCGAGCACCATCTGGTGCATTACGTGCGTACCCTGGGGGGGCGCAGTACCGGTTTCGAATACCTGCAGGACGGTGAACTGCACTTGCAGGCCATGGCCGGTGTGGTCACGGTCAACAATGCCGAGGCTTACTCGGCGGCCTGCCTGGCAGGGCTGGGGCTGATCCAGGTGCCAGCTGTGGGCGTGGCCGAACACCTGCAGCGCGGTGAGCTGGTTTCGGTACTGGAAGGCTGGCAGGCCCCGGCCATGCCCGTGTCACTGCTGTATGCCCGGCAACGACACGTGCCACGTAGGGTGCAGGCGTTCATGCAGTGGTTGGGCGAGGTACTGCATTCACAGGTTGACGGTGGCCGCTGATCGATGAAAAGCGTGGCGCCTGTGCCACGGCTTGCGTTAGGCTGCCGGTCACGAGTTGCCCGGCAGAGGCAACCTCTCCCCGCCTGGCGTGCGTATCTTCCGATTGAATTGCGAGGTTACGTCATGGCCATCACTTCCCAGGACATCTGCAACGCAGCCGACCAGCTCAAGGGCTTTGTCGGTTTTCATGGCAAGCGCGGTGCGCATATCGTGCGTTTTTCCGAAGATTCGTTCGGCATGGATGTGGCCGATGCCAGCATCACGCCCTGCTGCGAGTTTGTCTGGCGGCCCGAGCAAGGGCAGCGCATGGCCCTGTGCCGCGAACGGCTGGCGCTGTTGCTGGAGCAGCATGTGGATGACCGTTTGAACATCGGTGAACCGCTGCGCACCTACCTGCGCCGGCGCGACCTGCCGGAAATCGTGGCAGAGCGCAGTTTGCAGCGGAAGTCCGCTCTGTAATAGCGGAGTAACTGCTTCGCTCGAATACCGAAAACCTGGACGATCACTGTGGGAGCGGGCTCACCCGCGAACACCGGCGAAGCCGGTGCCATATGCCGCGTCGCATTCTTCGCGGGTGAACCCGCTCCCACAGAGGGTGTGCAAGTATCAAACCTGGACAAGACGGTTACCTCCATGCGCTACAGGGAGGGTGTCGAACGCTGAGATGCCTGCTGCAGCAACGCCTCGAGCGCCGCACTGTCCAGCGGCCTGCTCAGGTAATAGCCCTGCACTTCATGACAACGGTCCTTCTGCAGTGCCCTGAGCTGCTGCTCGCTTTCCACCCCTTCGGCCGTCACCGTCAGCCCCATCGCTTCGCCCAGGTTGATGATGGCCTGGACCACGGCGCGGTCGCTGCCGGCGGTGTTGTTCAGCCCGCCGATGAAGCGTTTGTCGATCTTTATGCTGTCGAACGGGTAGGTGCGCAGGTAGCCCAGCGACGAGTAGCCGGTGCCGAAGTCGTCCATGTTAAGGCGTACGCCCAGCTCCTTGAGCGACAGCATGGTGCCCAGCGCGCCTTCGATGTCGTTGAGCATCACGTTCTCGGTAATTTCCAGCTCCAGGCGCTGAGCAGGGAAGGCGGTTTCCAGCAGGATCTCGCGTACATCGGCCACCACATCGCTACGCAGGAACTGCGCCGGTGACAGGTTCACGGAAATCAGTACATCGGCAGGCCAGTCATGGGCAGTGCGGCAGGCTTCGCGCAGCACCCAGCGGCCCAGCGCAACAATGATGTCACTCTGTTCGGCCAACGGAATGAAGGTGTCCGGCCCCAGCAACCCCTCCTGCGGATGCTGCCAGCGCAGCAAAGCCTCGACCGCGACGATGCGCAGGTCGCTGAGGCGGTAGCGCGGCTGGTAGTGCAGCTCGAACTCCTGGTTGCGCAGGGCCCGCCGCATGTCGTTCTCCAGTTGGCGGCGGTACTGGATCTGCTGGTTCATTTCGGCAGCGAAATAACGCCAGGTGTTCTTGCCATCGGCCTTGGCCTGGTACAGGGCGATATCAGCGCAGCGGATCAGCTCACCGGCATCGAAGCCCTGGGTACGGGTCTGGGCGACACCGATGCTGGCGCCGACGTGCAGCGGCTGGTTGTCGAAGATGATCGGTTGCTGCAGCAGGGCGATCAGGCGGGCACAGAAACGGTCGATCTCACTGCGGTTGTCCATGCCGCCGAGCACCAGGAGGAATTCGTCGCCGCCCAGGCGCGCGACCAGGTCGCCATCGCGGGTGCTGTCGCGCAGGCGGGTCGCTACCTCCTGCAGCACGGCGTCGCCGGCGGTATGGCCAAGGGAGTCGTTGATAGGCTTGAAATTGTCCAGGTCCAGCAGCAGCAAGGTCAGTGGCGGTGAATCACTGCCGCGCAACAGGGCTTGCTCGAGATGCCGGGCGAGCTTGTTGCGGTTGGCCAGCCCGGTCAGCGGGTCGTGCAGTGAAAGGTGCTGGATGCGCGCATGAGCGTCGACTTCATCGGTGATGTCGCTGGCGGTGCCGCGAAATCCCACAGGCTTGCCGTCGTACCAGATGGCACGGGCCGAAATCCGGCAGTAGCGGCTCTGGCCATTCTGGTCGCGGTAGGTGCAGCGCAAGTTGGCCAGCTGTTGCGGATCGGCCACGGCCAGGGCATCCAGCCACGGCGAGAGCGGCGTGGTATCGCAGGCCAGCAACTGATTGAGCGGGTGGCCGAGCCAGTCGTCCACCGAGTAGCCAGTGACGTTGACAAAGCGTTGCGAAAGGTAGGTCAGGCGTTGTTGTCGATCGGTTTCCCAGATCCAGTCGGAGGCCGACTCGGCCACCGCGCGAAAACGTTGTTCACTGGCCTCCAGGGCCTGGTTGCTCTGCTGCAGATCGGCGAGCGTGAGGTCTATCGCCCGCGAACTGCGCAAGGCATGGCGGAACAGGTACAGCATGACCAGACCGAGTATCAGCAAGGCACCCGCCAGCGGCGGCAACACTGCCCGCAGCAGCTGATGCCCCGGCAGCGGGCTGCTCCAGGACAAGTGGTAGCCGGTATCGCCGAGGTCGATGCGCAGGTGGCCGTGCTCCCCCGCATCATCGTTTTCCACATGCATGCCGGTCAGGCCGGCATTGTTGCTCAACAGCGCCAGTTTTTCCTCGGTGAGCTGGTCGACGAACAGCATCACCGGTGCCTGGCGCACCTCGCTATCGGTCACATCCCGGTCCGGGCGTACCGCCGCGGCACTGAGCACTGCCGGCCAGCCGTTGAACAGGACGAATTGGGTGATCTGTTCACGGGTGATGGCCGCCGCCCGGGCCTGGTCGATGATTGGCTGCAGCGCTGCATCAATATAAGTACCGGCCGCCGCCTGGGTAGGCTTGCCTTTGAACAAGCCGTAGGTGGTACGTGCGTCCTCAACCACGAACACGCCTTCATAGCCGCTGGCGCTGTACAGCGACTCGCCCACGTTCTTTTCTTCATAGGCCCATTTCCAGTCGGCCTGGCCCGCCAGGTGTTCGAAGGCGGCATCCCACACGGCGTAGCTGGACAGGAACTGCCGCGAGGCTAGCAGCCGTTGCTCCAGCGCCTTGTTTGCCTGAGAGGCACTGCGCTGGCGCTCCTGATGGTCAAGAGTACCTGCGATATTGAACAGGGCGCCGAGGATGACCAGGCAGGCCAGGCCGAAAATTGCGCTGAAACCGGCGATCAGTCGACGCACCTGGAAGCGCGGTGCAGGGCTGGCGGGTGGGAGGTTGGCGGTCCTGGCCATGCGCGAGCGGCTCCTTCAGGCAGCCTCCCGCCAGTCAGTCAGGAAGGAGGTTCAATCAGGATAGGCCAGCCTGAGCGCCGCAGCGTCGCTGCGGGCAAAATTGACCTGGTCGCGCCCCGCATGCTTGGCAGTGTAAAGCGCCTTGTCCGCCTGTTCGAGCCAGTGCTCGGGTGACTCCAGGTCGGCCTCGAATGCCGAAAGGCCGATACTCAGGCTGATGCGCAGGTGCGGCAATTGCGGGTTGCGGTAGTTGGCGACCCGCTCGCGCAGGCGCTCCATGGCCTGGCAGGCCTGGGCTTCGCTTGTATCTGGCAGGATCACGCAGAATTCGTCACCGCCGTAGCGACCGGCCTGGTCGCCTTCGCGCAGATTGTGCCGCACCTCGGCGCCGAGCTGGCGCAGCACACAATCGCCGACCACGTGGCCGAAGGTGTCGTTGATGGTCTTGAAGTGGTCGATGTCGATCAGGGCAATCACCGCGTGCTCGTGTTGCTGCTGGCAAGCCTGGAACTTCAGCAGCAGCAGGTCCTTCCAGGCGCCGTGGTTGAGCAGGCCGGTCAGGCTGTCGGTGAGGCTCAGGGCGCTCAGCCGGCGCTTGTGGTCGGCCAACTTGATCGCCAACTTGTAGCAGACCCAGCCCAGCGCCAGCGGGTATAGGGTCAGCATCGGCAGGCAGGCATAGACCTGCAGTGGCGTCGCGTTCAGTTGCAGCCCGGGGCCCAGCAGCAGGATGGCGACGAGCATGCCCGCCAGCTGGGCCAGCACCCCGCGAACGACCATGCGTTTGCCGCCGGCGGCGACGTTGTTCATGGTCATCATCGACAGCACTGTCACGCTGGGCAATGGATTGAAATGCATGGCGGCGGTCCAGAACCCACCCATCAGGGAGTCCAGTACCAGGTTGCGCTGTTCTGCCTGATAGGGCCCGGCCGAACGGGTGGCCCACAGGTAGGCCACATGCGGCCACAACAAGCCGTTGAACAGTAGCAGCAGCCATGCCCATGTGGGCGGTGACAGCGGCGCAATGGCGGCCATGACGCTGAACAGGCCGATCCCCAGGCCGATGGCACGCGGCAGGTAGATGCGTTTGGCGAATGAAAGTCCTTTGCCGCTGCGTTTATCCATATTGGTCATCGTTCTTCTGCTGAAGCACCGTTTATCGCATAACTCGCATGAATATTGTTGAACAGTGTTTCATCAACGAAAAATGACCTTACAAGCCAATTCACGGTTGATCCGATCACTGTGAGGTAGCATGAACGCTTTCCTGTTGCTAGGAGTGTTGCTGATGGTCCCTTTGGCCAACTCTGCCGGCGAGCCGGCGCCCCAGCGGGAAGGGCGTTTTCACAATCAGGCGTCATTGCCACCGGATGGCGTATTGAAGAAGCTGCGCATCGGGCTCAAGTACCTGTTCCTGCGCAAGCCGCCGGAGACCCGGCCGACCACACCGGTCAGCCTCCAGCCCATGACCCGCCAGCAGGTGCTCGACGCACCTGACCGCAGCCTGTGGCGCCTTGGCCATTCCACGGTATTGCTCAAGTTGCGCGGGCGCTTCTTTATTACCGACCCGGTGTTCGCCGAGCGTGCCTCGCCGGTGCAGTGGGCCGGCCCACTGCGCTTCCATGCGCCGCCCCTGGCGCTGGACCAGTTGCCGCCGTTGGCTGCGGTGGTACTGTCCCATGATCACTTCGATCATCTGGACGAACAGGCGATTCGCCAACTGTCAGCGCGCACGAGTGTGTTCCTGGCCCCGCTGGGCGTAGGCAACCTGCTGATGAGCTGGGGCGTAGCTCCGGCAAAGGTGCGGCAGCTGGATTGGTGGCAGGAAAGCGAGGTCGAGGGCGTGCGCTTTGTCGCCACCCCCGCCCAGCACTTTTCCGGGCGTGGGCTGCTGGACAGCAACCGGACCTTGTGGGCGTCTTGGGTGATCGTCGACGAGGATGTGCGGGTATTCTTCAGTGGTGATACCGGCTACTTCGATGGGTTCAAGCAGATTGGCGAGCGATTCGGGCCGTTCGACCTGACCCTGATCGAGACCGGGGCCTACAATGTCGCCTGGCCCGATGTGCACATGCAGCCGGAGCAGAGCCTGCAGGCTCATCTGGATCTACGCGGGCGCTGGCTGTTGCCGATTCACAATGGCACCTTCGACCTGTCCATCCACGGCTGGCAGGAGCCCTTCGAGCGCATCCTGGCGCTGGCCAACCAGGCACAGGTGCGCCTGAGCACACCGCAGATGGGAGAGCGCGTCAGTCTTGATTCTCCGCACGCCGGGCAGAACTGGTGGCAGCCGCGGCCTGTGCGTCCGCGCGGCCAGGCGAACGAGCGCGTGGTAGCGGCACGCTGAAGTTCATTTGTTGCCGTTGTTGCGGCGCGGGGAGGGTGGCTGGTCCTCTTTCAGTAGCCGTGAGGGCGGTTTGCCGCTGTCGCTGCGCACCTGTGCATGGCTGATCAAGCCGAAGATGAAGCTGCCGCCGATGATGTTGCCCGCCAGTGTCGGCAGGGCGAACTCAAGCCAGAAGCTGCTCCAGGTTTCATCGCCGGCCCAGACCAGATAGGACACCTCGACCGAGCCGACCACGATATGGGTGAAGTCTCCCAAGGCCATCAGGTAGGTGATCATCAGGATGATCCAGATCTTGGCGTGTTCCATCGACGGGATCATCCAGACCATGGTGGCGATCATCCACCCCGATACGATGCCTTTGGCGAACATCTGGCTGATATCGTTCTTCATGACCTTGCGGCCTACCTCCAGGAAGGCCACGTCGGTCTTGCTGTCGAAGATCGGCAGTTCCAGCATTACCCAGGCCACCAGCAAGGTGCCGGCGAGGTTGCCAAGCAATACAACGCTCCAAAGGCGAAGCAGGCGCCCGAAGTTGGCCAGGGTAGGGGCAGTCATTACCGGCAACACGGCGGTCAGGGTGTTTTCGGTGAACAGCTGCTGACGCGCCAGTATCACTGCAAGGAAGCCTGCGCTATAGCCGATGCTGGCGACCACCTGAGCGCTGTCCCCCTCCGGCAGGCGGGCGTAGAACAGGCCCATGGCCATGAGCGACAGCCCCATGGACAAGCCCGCGGCGAGTGCCGACCACCATAGTGCGGCGAGTGTACGTTCCAGCTCCTGATCGCCTTGGTAACGAATGATCTCGTGCAGTACTGCCGCTCGGGGCGGCTGACTGAGGCTGACTTCCTGCTCCTCGTCCGCCGACAGGCCCGGCGTTTTCTCGCTTTGCGCATCGCTCATGGCCGCTACGCTCCATTGGGTGGGGTTTCTCTACAGATTCGCGGCGCTTTCATTAGTTGCCGACGGATGTAAAACGTCGGCAGAAAGTTTTTTCAGATCAAGGTGTTGACTCTGATCTCAAAGCGCGTATTATTCGCCTCCTCGCAGCGTTGAACGCTTCGAGGCAAGCGGTAAGTTGTTGAGGTTTAAGGGTTTCGAAAGAAACCGGTTGTAAAAAACTTCAAAACAAACGCTTGACAGCAAGTGAGGAAGGCGTAGAATGCGCGCCTCGGTTGAGACGAAACGCTCTTAACCAAATGCTCTTTAACAAATCGAATCAAGCAATTCGTGTGGGTGCTTGTGAGCACGGACTGATAGTCACAAAGATTATCAGCATCACAAGTGGCCATGCGAGAAATCACATAGTCATTTGAGATTGCTGAGCCAAGTTTAGGGTTTCTTAAAAACCCAAGCAGTATTG